>CACNRI010000003.1 GCA_902622845.1 uncultured SAR86 cluster bacterium
ATATAAGCAATAGGTTTTTATAAAAAAAGTTAAAAAGTTTCAATTTTGTTACATTAATCTTTATGAATAATGTTTTTTTATTCTTGTTACATTAAAATATATGAAATATTTTTTTGGAGAACACTTATGGATCTTAATGGAAAAGTTGCTTTGGTTACAGGTGGTGCTTCTGGTTTAGGGCAAGCAACTGTTGAAAACTTTGTTGCTGCTGGGGCAAAAGTCGTAATCCTTGATATTAATGAAGATAATGCGAACAAGATAATAGAAAATCTTGGTGCTGATAAGGTTTCCTTTATTTCAACAAATATTATGGAAGAAGATCCAGTTGTATCAGCTATCAATAAAATCAAAAATGAGCATGGTGCACTTCATATTGCAGTTAACTGTGCTGGGACAGGTTACCCAGGAAGGATTTTAGGTAAAGAGGCGCCACATCCTTTGGATGCC
Source organism: uncultured SAR86 cluster bacterium (assembly GCA_902622845.1). Taxonomy (GTDB): domain Bacteria; phylum Pseudomonadota; class Gammaproteobacteria; order Magnimaribacterales; family D2472; genus CACNXK01. Next base: position 448 of record CACNRI010000003.1, read on the forward strand.
TTTCAGTTCATTATTAATCTAAACCTTGTTGGAACATTCAATGTAATGAGAATTGCAGCTGAACTAATGGATAAAAATGAGGCTGATGAAGGTGGAGAAAAAGGAGTTATTATTAATACTGCCTCAGTTGCTGGTTATGAAGGCCAAATAGGTCAATCCGCATACAGTGCCTCTAAGGCAGGAGTTATTGGATTAACTATAACCGCGGCTAGAGACTTAGCAAGACATTCAATTAGAGTTTGTACAATTGCGCCCGGTATATTTGACACACCATTAATGCAGCTTGCGCCTGACAAGGTTCGTGATCCTCTACTGGAGTCAACTCAGTTTCCTCACAGATTTGGCCAACCAAGTGAATTTGGCCAATTAGCTGCACATATAGTTGAAAACCCTTATCTTAATGGAGAAACTATAAGACTAGATTCCGGTATGAGAATGAAGCCAAGATAATGGAATATAAAGCCTACTATGTTGAAGAAAGAGATGGAGTTTTTTCATCATCTATTCAAAGTCTTGAAATACCTGAACCGCATGATGGTGAGTTGTTAATAAGTGTTTCTTACTCATCTCTAAATTATAAAGATGCTCTTTGTGCAACTGGTGTCAAAGGTGTAGCTGCATCTTATCCATTTGTGCCCGGCATTGATGCTGTTGGGACTGTAGCCAAATCTAATTCAGATGCATTCCATGAGGGAGATAAAGTTATTTGTTCAGGTTATAAGCTTGGAATGAGTGCTAATGGAGGATTTGGTAGCTTGATTTGTGTTCCTGCAGATTGGGTTGTCCATCTTCCAAGTGCTATGTCAGATTTTGAGGCTATGTCATATGGTGTAGCTGGATTAACATCAGCAGCATGTGTTAAATCTATTTTAGATAAAGGGGTCATTGATACTTTACCAATTGCTGTATCAGGAGCAACCGGTGGAGTTGGCTCAGTTGCTGCTGGAATCTTGAGTAAAATTGGTTTTTCTGTAACTGCTATAACCGGAAAATCATCTGAAGAGGGCTTTTTAAAGAATATTGGATGTGATCATTTTATAAATAGAGATGACTTTCTTGAGGGCGGTGTTCGTCCATTAGATAAAACTGCATTTGGAGGAGGTGTTGATGCAGTTGGTGGAGAAATCCTTGCAAAAATGCTTTCTCAAACAGCTCAAAAGGGATCAATTGCATGTTGTGGGAATGTTGCTGGCGCATCATTTCAATCTTCAGTTTTTCCATTTATTTTAAGAGGTATTTCTCTAATAGGTATTGACTCAGCGGAATCATCAATTGAGCTTAAAAAACATCTTTGGGAAAAATTAGCAGATGATTGGAAATTAGATTTATCAGAACAAACAAAGACTATACAATTGGATGAATTAGATTCTGAGATTGAAAAAATTTTAAATGGATTACAACTCGGTAGAGTGGTTATTAAACACGGAGATTAATATGTCAGATGATTTTGAAAAATTTTACGAAAATAAAGAATCTAATGAAGACTCAAAATCAGATGCTAGAGTCGCTTTAGTTTTGGTAATTTGTTTTGTAGCTGCAGCTCTTTTTTGGGTTTCAGGACAGTAATTTATTCAGATAAAAACTTCTCTGCATCTAAAGCAGCCATACATCCAAACCCTGCAGAGGTAATTGCTTGCCTGTAAACTTTATCAGCGACATCACCAGCTGCGAAAACTCCTGGTACAGATGTTTGTGTAACTGAACCATCTAAACCAGACTTGATGACAATATATCCGTCTTTCATTTCTAGTTGACCATCGAATATTTCAGTATTTGGATTGTGTCCAATTGCAATGAAGACACCATGTAAATCTATTATTGATGATGAGCTATCTTTATTTTTTAGTTTGATACCTGTGACACCACTTGCATCTCCAAGAACCTTTTCTAATTCATTATTCCAGTGTATTTGAATAATTCCTTCATCAGCTTTTTTAAATATTCTATCTTGAAGTATTTTTTCTGCCCTTAATTCGTCTCTTCTATGAACTAGATGAACTTTTGAACAAATATTAGCTAGATACAGTGCTTCTTCAGCGGCAGTATTTCCTCCGCCAATAACGGCTACCTTTTGATCCTTATAAAAGAAGCCATCACATGTAGCACATGCTGAGACACCTCTGCCAAGAAACTCTTGTTCAGATGGAAGACCTAAATATTTTGCAGATGCACCAGTAGCTATTATTAAAGTTTCAGCTTCATAAGAGTTTGTTCCATTTAGTTGAAATGGCGATTGTTCAAGATTTACCTTTGAAATATGATCATTAATGATCTCAACCCCGAATTTTTCAGCATGTTTTCTCATTCTATCCATTAAATCAGGCCCTTGAAGATCATCACTGTCACCAGGCCAATTTTCTACTTCAGTAGTTGTTGTTAATTGACCACCAGGTTCAGCTCCAGCAATAATGATAGGATTTAATCCAGCTCTCGCGGCATATATCGATGCTGCATAGCCTGCAGGCCCAGATCCAAGAATTATTAATTTATTATTTACCATACTTTAAGAAGTAAAATTATAGTTCAATTATGAAGAAATTATATTAAAGAACTAATATAATTGATATTTAGGAGAATAATAATTGCTATCAAAAAAGTAAAAACTGATAAACAATTCAAGACCTTTTCCACCAGTTTCCTTGGTTTTGGTCTTCTGGGCCTTTCAATTTATATACTTATTTCTCTTCTTTCCTATAATGCTGCAGATTCCGGTTTTTATTATCAAACCAGTGACCCAGTTATCTTGAATCTTGGAGGACCGCTTGGGGCAGTAATATCCGATTTCTTGTTGTCTACAATGGGAATTGGTTCCTATCTTTTACTTGCTTTAATTTCTCTGTGGTCCTTTGAATCTATTGCAAAATCACTATTGTCATTTGCTGGACCATTAAGATTAATTGGGGGATTAATTTCTCTAATTTGCTTCATGGCTCTGAGCGAATTTTATATTTCTGGTGAGTCATTTCCTCAAGATTCATCCGGAGGAATTATAGGGAAGTTTATTTTTTTAAATTTTGTAAAAGTTTTTGGATTAATAGGCAGTCTTTTATTTTTAGTGATTTTTATGATTCCGTCATTAACGCTAGCATTAAATATTTCATGGCCATCTCTATTTACATATATTGGGAAATTAATTATCAAGTTAACCTCGTTTCTTAAATTAATACTCATAAATGTTTTTAAGCTAATAGAAAATTTCATCTCAGTATTTTTTATGGGTGTAAAAAATTTATTAAAAAAAATAAAGGATATTAAAAAAGATAAGCAGATGGAGTCTTCAGCGGTAAAATCTGTAAAAACTTCTTCAAAAAAATCTCCTGAGATAAAAGTTGTTCCTAAAACTCAAAGCGTAATAAATCTTAAAAACGATAAACCTGAAGAAAATCTTGATTTACCCCAATCGGACATGGACGAAGATAAGGAACCTGTTACAAAAATGCCAAGCACTGAGCTTTTAGATAGGGCATTAGATGATGGTGAATCTCTAAGTAAGGAGGATCTGGAATCTCTATCAGAGCTTCTTGAAATCAAGTTAGATGAATTTGGAATTGAAGCAGAGGTTGTCTCAGTTTTACCAGGTCCAGTTGTAACTAGATTTGAGATTCAACCAGCTCCTGGCACAAAAGCAAACAAAATTACGAACATTGCTCAAGATATTGCTAGATCTCTTGCAGTTAGCAGTGTAAGAGTCGTTGAAGTTATTGAAGGTAAATCTGTTGTCGGCATTGAGATACCAAATACAAATAGAAAGATGGTACGGTTGAAAGAGATTCTTGCATCTTCGGCTTTTGAGAATTCAAAATCACACTTATCTCTTGCTCTTGGGAAAGATATTGCTGGTAAAGCAGTTGTCGTTAATTTAGAAAAGATGCCTCATCTACTTGTTGCAGGAACAACAGGTTCAGGAAAATCGGTTGGGATCAATGCAATGTTACTTAGTTTGTTATTTAAATCTGATCCCGAGGATGTGAGATTGATATTAATTGATCCAAAAATGTTAGAGCTTTCTGTATATGACGGAATCCCACATCTCCTGACGCCAGTAATAACAGATATGTCTGACGCAGCAAATGGATTACGATGGTGTGTTGCTGAGATGGATAGAAGATATAAATTAATGTCTGCAATGGGAGTAAGAAATTTATCAAGCTTTAACTCAGCCGTTAAAGAAGCTTCCGAAAAAGGAGAGTCAATTCAGAATCCTTTAAAAGAAGATGAAGAAGAATTCCTAGAGGAACTCCCATCAATCGTGGTGGTTGTCGATGAGTTTGCAGATATGATGATGCTGGTTGGAAAAAAAGTTGAACATCTTATTGCTAGAATTGCCCAAAAAGCAAGGGCTGCTGGAATTCATTTAATCCTAGCTACACAAAGACCTTCAGTGGATGTAATCACTGGATTAATTAAAGCTAATATCCCTACAAGAATTTCTTTTCAAGTTTCAACTAAAATAGACTCTAGAACAGTCTTAGATCAAGGAGGAGCTGAACAGCTTTTAGGATTCGGCGACATGTTATATCTTCCCGCAGGTCAAGGTGTTCCTGCAAGAGTTCATGGTGCTTTCGTTGGTGATGATGAGGTACATAGAGTTGTTGATGATTGGAAAAAAAGAGGTACTCCAGACTTTGTTGATGAGATTACATCAGATCTCCAGGATACTGGCCCAATACCTGGATGGTCTAATGCATCTGGATCTGGTGAGGAGGATGATGAGCTCTATGATGAGGCTGTTAATTTTGTTATTGAATCCAGAAGAGCCTCCATTTCTGCTGTTCAAAGAAAGCTAAGAATTGGTTATAACAGGGCAGCAAGACTAATTGAATCCATGGAAGCAGCCGGATTAGTTTCCGAAATGAGCTCAAATGGGTCAAGAGAAGTTTTAGTTCCAAAAAGAAATTAGATGTATTTGAAGGCTTTACTTTTCTATTTTCTTTGTTTTAATATTTTTGCAAATTCTCAGATTGATAATATCAATAATTTTCTCGATGCAAACAGATTCTCATATGAGCAAGTTACAGAAAATTCAAATGATGTAATTTCAGGCAAATTAATTTTAGATACACTACAAATTTACTTAGAAATTATTTCTCCATATAAGGAAAGCTATCTTATTAGTAAGAACTTTATTACCTATAACGATATTGATTTCTCGCAACAAAGAACATTTGAGTACTCTAAAAAAGATTTTCCAATAATCAGCATTATTTCTAAAAAGAAAATACCGCAAGATGATGATTCTCTCAATATACTCACACTTGAAGATTCTGTGTATGTTACAGATAAATTGACTAAGCAGATTTTCAAATTCTCTTTAAGAGAGGAAGAGACTTTAATTATCCAATTTAAAGATAGCTTTGGGGTTGGTAACTCAATATATCTTAATAAACTATCATGAGTATTGTATTTATTGCGTTAGGGGGAGGGCTTGGAGCAGTATTAAGATTTTTGTTGACTGAGTTCGTAAATAATAATGTTTCAAACTTAATACCCTTCGGAACACTCTCTGTAAATGTTCTAGGATGCTTTTTTATAGGGTGTGTTGCAGGTTTTTTTGCTAGCAAGTCATCGCCCATGTATTTCTTCTTTATTGTTGGGTTTCTTGGATCTTTTACAACTATGTCGGCATTTTCAATGCAAACAATTGATTTATTTAATTCAAATGCTTTGAGCGCAATAACCTATGTTATTTTAACTTTTAGTTTTACAATAATTGCTACCTATATAGGTCTTACAATTTTTTCAAAATGATTGATATAAATCTACTTAGAACAGATCCTGAAAAGGTAAAGAATAATCTCAAAACCAAAAACTATGACTTAGATACTGAGTTGTTTGGTGAAATAGAATCTAAAAGAAAAACTCTGCAAACAGAAGTTGAAGATTTGAAAGGTCTCAAGAATAAGTTATCTAAAGATTTTGGGGAGCTCAAAAAAAATAATCAAGACACAGCTGAATTATCCAACCAATTAGAAGAAATTAAAGAAAATCTTCTTAAAAAGGAAGAATTACTAGATAAAACATTTATTGATTTAAATGATTTTCTATTGGATATCCCAAATATTCCTCATGAAGATGTTCAGCCGGGAAATAGTGAAGAGGACAATAAAGTTATTAAAACCCATGGAGAAGTACTCAAGAGAGATTCCATTGATCATCTTGAGATAGCATCTGATATAGACACAGAATCTGCTGTTAAACTTGTTGGTGCAAGATTTACAGTTTTAAAGAATGACATAGCCAAACTTCATAGAGCGCTTATTTCGTTTATGCTTGATGTTGCTGAAAAAAATGGTTATGAGGAGCGATATGTTCCCTACATTGCAAATTCTCAAAGTCTTACCGGGACAGGTCAACTTCCAAAATTTGAAGAAGATCTTTTCAAAGTATCTGAAGATTTATTTCTTATTCCAACAGCTGAGGTTCCATTAACAAACCTTTTTGCTGATTCAATACTTCAGGATGATGAACTGCCAATTAAGGTAACATCCCATACACCTTGCTTTAGGTCAGAAGCTGGAAGTTATGGAAAAGATACTAAAGGTTTAATTAGACAGCATCAATTTGAAAAAGTAGAAATAGTTCAAGTTGTCCATCCAAATGATTCTGATGCCGCGCTTGAGAGTTTATTAGAAAACGCTGAGGAAATACTCCAGTTACTAGATCTGCCTTATCAAGTTGTTCAATTATGCGGAGGTGACTTAGGCTTTTCATCAGCAAAAACATATGACATAGAAGTTTGGATACCTAGTCAAAACAAGTATAGAGAAATATCTTCATGTTCCAATTTTTCTGACTTCCAATCGAGAAGGTCTAAAATTAGATTAAATATTGGAGGAGAGAAAACTCTACCACACACTTTAAATGGGTCAGCATTGGCAGTAGGCAGAACATTAGTGGCAATAATTGAAAATTTTTATGATGGAAAAAACTCTATTATCATTCCAAATGTCCTTCAAAAGTACCTAAATAAGGACCTTATTAGGACTAATTAGTTATTTGTCACAATATTGTTGAATTTTCTTGTTGAAGCAATCTGAAATAGGCGTAGAATAATAGTAACCCCTAAACGGATATTAAGAGGAGTATTATGAAAAAAATATTAATTTCTTTATCAGTTTTCTTTATCGGCTTTTCTTTTGCTGCGAATGACACGTCTTCTTCTATTTCTGGTTCTGTTAATGTTCCAGGAGCTACAATTACAGTAGAACACGTACCAACTGGCAGTACTAAGTCTTCTACCGCTAATGACTCTGGTAACTTTAACTTTTCCGGTTTAAGACCGGGTGGCCCATATGTTGTTACTGCAAGCGCTGCAGGTTTCAATTCGGAAAGGGTCGACAATGTTTATCTCACCCTAGCTGAATCAAATTCTTTTGACGTTGTGCTTGTTAGCTCATCTGCAATTGAGGATGTGGTAGTTACAGGTGTTAGATCTGGTATCGTATCTTCTGGTCCTGGATCAACCATTACTGAGGAAGACATTGCATTAACTGCATCCATCGACAAAGGTCTTGGTGATTTCTTGAAGCGTGATTCAAGATTTGCTGTACAAGGTTCTTTCAGAGACGTGCAAATCTCTGCTCTTGGAGCAAATAATAGATACAACAACTTTACTATTGATGGAGTTGCTGCAAATGATCCACTAGGCTTGAACGCTAATGGATTTGCATCTGTTAGAAACCCTATTAGTGTTGAAACATTGGCTCAGATTAGAGTTGATTTTGCTCCATACAGTGTTACAAAAGGTAACTTTGGTGGTGCAAATATTAATGCCGTAACTAAGTCAGGAACAAATGAGTTCTCTGGTAAAGTTTATGGTTATGAAACTGATCAAGACAATGTTGGTGACGTTAATGGAGAGCCTATTAATCAGTTTGCTGATGAAACAAAAGGTTTTGTTTTTGGTGGGCCAATAATTGAAGATAAAATGTTCTTTTTTGTCGGTTATGAGGAGTCTGAAAGATTTTCACCTAGTAACTCACAGCCAATAGCTGCAGAGGATGAAGCTGAACTTCTTCAAATCAAAGATTTCCTTATGCAGAGATATAACTATGATGCTGGATGGCCTATATTTAATGCGCCACCTGAGTCACAAGAACAGACATTGGTTAAGCTTGACTATAACGTCAATGATAATCATAGATTAGAGTTTATTTATCAGGATACTCAAGATATAAATATAAGAGAGTATGATAGACCTAATTTAAACTATGTCTTTTCTTCTCATTACTACGTTTACCCAATTGATAGACAAAAAGAAACTATTTCTTATATTGGTGACTTAAGTGATGATCTGTCAGTAGAAGCTAAATATACAGGTATTAGTTACAAGAATGACCAAGATTCACTTGGTGGTGAAAACTTTGGACATCACAGGATAACTCTCCAAAGCGGTGAGTATGTTTATCCAACAAGTGAGCAGTACAGAAGTGCTAACGAAACAAATATCGACGAAGATATCTTAAATTTAAAAGCTACACTTCTTAGAGGTAATCATACAATCTCAGTTGGTTATGACTATCATGAGAAATTTGTTTCGAATCTATTTATTGCATTTGAAAACGGTAGATGGAGATGGGATAGCGTTGATGATTTTGTTAACGGTAACCTCGATGGTTTAAATACCTTATTAGTTATTAAGCCTGTTGATGGTAATTTAATGACTGGTGCTGCGATAGTAGATATTGAGATGTCAACCTTCTATATTGAGGACGTTGTTGATGTGAGTGATATTTTAACTCTTAACTTTGGTGTAAGAGTGGATTCAATTGATCAGCCAAGGAATGTAGGAAGTGAAAATGCCGCTTTTGAAGCTCTTGCTGGTTTCTCAAATACAACTCCTCTGGATTCTCAAGTTATCCAACCACGTTTTGGATACAAGCTTGATATTTCTGACACAAAACTAATTAGTGGAATGGATAGAATTGAAGGAGCCGAACTCTCCGGTGGTATTGGAATATTTTCAGGTAGAGTTCCTCAAGTGTGGATGACGAACCCTGCTGCTAATACTGGTGTTGCTACCGTATTTGCAGGCAGCTGGATGATGGACTTTGATGGAATAGACATTAGAGATTATTATGATGGTCTAAATTTGCAAGCATTACTTCCAGACTCTGCAGCAAATGAATATGGACCTAATTCCGATCTTTCTGCATATGCAGGTGCTGGACCCGCAGTAGCAAACCATCCTGACTTTAATGTTCCATCTGATCTTAAAATGTCTATTGATCTAGACCTTTATCTAAGAGGCGGAGCAAGATTATCCATGAACTACATTAAGAGTGAAGTTCAAGATGCAGTTAACTTTACGGATCTAGGTGTTGAAAATAGTGATGTTGTTCAGGTTGCTGCAGATGGAAGAACTATTTATTCTGAAGAATATACTCAAAATATTGTCATGAGTAATACTAGCAAAGGTGGAATGGAAGCATTCACAATGTCTATTGACAAACAATTTGATAATGGAATTAATGCTTTTGCAAGTTACACAAATACTGACTCTGATTCACTATGGGACGGATCACAAGCCAGAGCTCAATCTCTTTATAGAGGTACCGCAAGAGCTGATGCTTTAACTCCAAGTCTTGGTGAATCTGCTTGGAATACTGATCATAGATTAATTGCAGGTCTTGATTATGTTATGAATGAAGGCTCAAATAGAGCAACAACATTCTCACTATTCTGGAATGCTCAATCTGGTAGACCATACAGTTATACTTGGAGAAGATATTCTTTATTTGACTATGATGATAATGTTCTAGCATATATCCCTGGTGCAAATGATCCAAATGTCGTTTATAGCGGCATTAGTGAGGCAGCAGTACTTAGTCATATTGAGAAGCTTGGATTATCTGATAGAGCAGGGTCTATAGCTCCAAGAAATATCGGTAATGGTGACTACTATAGATCACTTGATATGAGAATTGCTCAAGAGATTCCTGGCTTTATGGATGATGATAAATTCGTACTTTACTTTGATGCTGTTAATGTACTTAACTTCTTCAATGATTCTGATGGTGTAAGATACTTTAAAGGTAGCACTCAAGAGATTCTAGAAACAGATGGTCTTGATGCTGAAGGTAGATGGATCATTACTGGAGTGAGGGATGAAACATCTTTTGTAGATTTTAATTCATCTTCTTACAGGTTCCAGTTAGGATTTTCTTACGAATTCTAATAGAAATTGTATTATTAAAAAGGGCGGTTTTTCCGCCCTTTTTTTTGATAGAATAAAAGTATGGACACTATAATCCCTGAGATATCTCTTGTATCTTTACAAAATCAAAGTGAATCAGATCTGAGAACTTTAAAAGAGGCTTTAAATACTCATGGATTTTTTACAATAATTGATCACGATATTGATGACTTGCTTCTTGATGAGAGTTATACATATGCAAAAGAGTTTTTTGATTTACCAGAAGAAATTAAGACACAATATGCAAGGCCAGAAATTGGCGGTGCTAGAGGTTATACTCCCTTTGGTAAAGAGACTGCTCTTGGCGAAAATGTTGCTGATTTAAAAGAATTTTGGCACCTTGGCCCTGAAGTCAACTCGAATTTTGATTCAAGAATACATGAAAATATCCACGTAGATGAATTGTCAAATTTCAATACTCACTTCAATAGTCTCTTTACATCGCTTAATGATCTTGGAGTAAAAGTTCTTGAGTCAATTGCTCTTGTTTTGGATCTTCCCAAAAATTTTTTTGAAGAAAAAGTTATACGAGGTAATTCAACACTAAGACTTCTTCATTATCCTCCAATTGAATCAAATGAAAATGTTCTAAGAGCAAGAGCCCATGCAGATATCAATCTTATTACTCTTCTTGTTGGAGCAGAGGAGGGAGGTCTTGAGGTTCAAAATAAAGATAATGAGTGGATACCAATTAAACCAAATTCAAAAAGCATCGTTTGTAATATAGGAGACATGATGCAACTAATAACTGAAGGAAATCTCAAAAGCACTCCTCACAGAGTAGTTGAGTATAGTGCCAATGATTCTAAATCAAGATATAGCATGCCATTCTTTCTGCACCCATCACCTGAAGTGGTATTAAAATCAGTTTTCAACAAGAATGATAAAGGTGTATTAGCTCATGATTTTCTTGAGGAAAGAATAAAAGCAATAAAACTTTACTGATAATATGGACCTATATTTTTTACAACTGATAATTGGATTCATTGGTTTAACTGCACTAGCTATTCCTTTTTCTTCAAACATCAGAGAAATAAATTATAAAAATATAATTGTAGGCATCCTCTTCCAGATTTTTTTAGCTTTAATCCTTATTAAAATTCCAATTATTGTTAATTTTTTTAAATCTTTAGGTGACGGAGTTATTGCCCTTCAAAATGCAACTCAACAGGGAACATCATTTCTATTTGGTTTTCTGTCAAGTCCAGGTTTGCCTTTTGTCCAGTCTGATCCCTCAGCACAAGTTCAATCTGCTTATTTCGCCTTTGGTATATTGCCTTTTATTCTTGTAATGTCTGCTTTAACTGCATGGTTATGGCATATAAAAGTTTTGAAACTTATAGTTGATGCTTTCTCTAAAGTGTGTCAAAAACTTTTTAATATTGGAGGACCAATCGGTCTTGGGGCAGCAGCAAATGTATTTGTTGGACAAGTTGAAGCTCCGCTTTTGATAAGGCCATACTTATCAAAACTAACCAATAAGGAGCTTTTGATTCTTCTTACTGCAGGCATGTCAACTGTTGCCGGATCAATCATGGTTGCTTTAGTCACAATTCTTAATGGTCAGTTTCCGGATATCAATTTAATACAACACCTTATTACAGCTTCCGTGATATCGGTTCCTGCTGCCATAATTTACTCAAATATTATGATGCCATCTAATGTGATCACTACATTTGATGAATCTAAACTTCCAAAACTTTACAACAGTTCAATGGATGCAATAACAAAGGGTACAAGAGATGGCTTAGAGATTGCTTTAAGTGTGGGTGCAATATTAATAGTTTTTATTACACTTGTTGCTCTTGCAGATTCTTTACTTGGATTAATTAATGAAAACTTATCATTACAGGCTATTCTTGGATTTATCTTTGCACCAATATGCTGGTTAATGGGCATACCATGGGAAGAGGCCGTTGTTGCTGGACAATTATTAGGAATAAAGACTGCGCTGAATGAATTTGTAGCCTATGCAGGACTAGCAAATCTAGAACCAGGCCTTCTTTCAGAACAATCAAAACTTATTACTCTCTATGCGCTGTGTGGATTTGCTAACTTCTCCTCAGTTGGTATTCTTGTTGCAGGTGTTGGAGCAATGGCTCCAGAAAGAAAAAATGACCTTGTAAGTGTTTCTTTTAAAGCCTTAATAGGAGCAACTTTAGCATCTTGTATGACGGGCTTGGTAATAGGGCTTGTTAATTATTTATAACAATAAATAAATTAAGATAACTCGCAAAAGATATCCATAAAACATAAGGAATAAATAAGAGAAAGCCAATCTTGCTTTCTTTATACATTAAATATAATAAATAGATATTGATGATTATTAAAATATAAATATCAAACAAGGCGACTAAAGGCATTTGAAATCTAAAAAATAACCAGGACCATGCTACATTAAAAATCAATTGAATAAGGAAAACTGAAAAAACTTTTCTATAAGTTAAGAATGCAGAAACTATCATTAGGATATAAAGTATTGGCCACACTAAACCAAAGATATAACTTGGCGGATTTAACTGACTTTTATTCAATGTTAAATACCAAGCATCAGTTCCAGCAGTAGCAGATGCCATACTTCCTATAAATGCAGCAAGAATAACAGAGGATATAAGAGTAAGCCTTCTTACTCTACATGAACTAAAAGAAAACATTATCTTTTTCTAAAAAACCTTTTTAAGGTATCTTTGATAGTTTCAGAGAATTTAGACCCCTGAGGTCTAGCTTCATTAAATATATAAAAGCTCATGAAAATAAGAGTTATGATAAAAATTATTATCGATGTATCCATTTTTAAATCTTCTCCACAACAAGCGAGCATATTGAGTAACCTGCACCAAAAGAACAAATCACTCCCATTTCTCCAGGTTCAAAATCATCTTTTGTTTCATGAAATGCTATTACAGAACCAGCTGAAGCAACATTACCATATTTCTCTAATACCATTGGTGCTACATTAGGAGCATAGTTATCACCCTTAAGTTTCTTTGCGACAAAATTTATCATATTCCCATTTGCCTGATGCAGCCAGAATCTTTTAATATCATCGGGATTAAATTTAAGTTTTGTAAGCTGATTGGTAATCATTTCTACAACCATAGGACATACTTCTTTAAAGACACTTCTACCATTTTGTCTAAACATCACTTCATCACCTCTGTTTAAATCATCAGTTCTATTCATATAGCTAAAATCACTTCTTATATTATTTGAAAATTGAGTAACAAGTTCTCTATCTTTAATTTGAAATACATCTTTTGGGTTATCAAGATTTCCCTGAACAATAGTTGCCACACAAGCGTCCCCAAAAATAAAATGACTATCTCTGATTTTGAAATCATTTCCTGGAGATGTTAATTCTGGATTAATGACAAGAATTGTTGAGGCTAAACCAGAAGCTATATCACTATAAGCATTACTGATAGCAAAAGTAGTCGAGGAGCAACCAACCAACATATCATAAGCATATCCATCAACACCAAGAGCTTCTTGGATTTCAATTGCAATAGCTGGATAATTTCTGGCTGAATGAGATGTACCCAAAATAATCCCGTCTATATCATCTGCAGTAATGCCAGCATTTGCAATAGCTTTCTTTGCCGATTCAATTCCCATTTCTGCAAGAATTGAGGTATTGTCAGATAACTCCGCTCTAGTCCTTGGTTTCATTCTATTTGGATCTAAACAATTATCTTTATCATATAAGTACCTCGTTTTAATACCAGATGCTTTTTCAATAAATTCTGAGCTTGAGGGAGCTAAAGCTTCCAAAGATCCAGCAGAAATAGCTTCTGCATTTTCTGAGTTATAGTTATCAACATAGGTGTTATATGAGTTAACAACCTCATCATTGGTAGTTAAACCATCTTCAGGTATCCAAAATCCAGTACCGGTAATATATATATTTTGCATTTTTCCTATAAAAAAGTGATTATATTTTATAACTTTATGGAAAAAATATCAGTCAAAATTGATCACAAAGAATTATCTGTCAATTTTTGGAAAACCTCTCATGAAAATCTAAGAGGTATTTTTTTTATCCATCACGGCATGGCAGAGCATATTGACAGATATAAATCATTTGCTGAAAAACTAAACTCTTTCGGATTCCATGTTGTTGGACATAATCATCTGGGTCATGGAAATAACAAGGAAAATGGCGAAGGAGTCTTTGCAGAATCCAGCGGCTGGAAGAAAGTTTGCAATGAAGCTTGCATGGTGAATGAATATTTTCACGATCTTTATCCAGATATTCCTGCATTTGTATTTGGACATAGCATGGGAGCTTTTATAACTATTTCTTCATTAAGAAGGATAAAAAATTTAAAAGGTATTTTCCTAACAGGAACTTTTCTTCCATCAAAAGGTCAAATGTTTTTTATGAAAATACTTTTATATTTAGAAAAAATACTTTTTAAAACTAACGAAAATAGCAAGGTACATAAAATAAATTTTCAAAGGTTGAATTCTTTTTTTAAAAATCCCAGAACTGATTTTGATTGGCTTGCCAAAGATATAAATGTTGTTAATAAGTATATTGATGATCCTAATTGCGGATTTAATTGCTCAAACTCTCTTTGGTTGGACTTTGTTTACGGCGGAGAATTAGTTTTGATGGATGATACTTTTCTTAATCTTAATGATGATATCAAGGTTTTCTTGGCTGGAGGTGCTGATGATCCATGTATTGTTAATGGAAGTGGTATTGATGGTTTATATGATCATTTGCAAAAAAGATTTAACAATGTTTCTATTAAAAAATTTAAAGGGATGAGACATGAGATACAAAATGAGCAATGTAAAGATGAATTACTTTCATTAATGGAAAGCTTTATAAGTAATGAATAGATCTATACTTTTATCAACTTTCTTTCTTTTTAGTTGTTCACCAAATGATAATTCTATACAAGAACATAGTATTCTTCATGACGACACAATGCGAACTTTTTATACTTATGTTCCTTCAAATATAGATAAAGAGATGACTCTGGTTGTAGGCCTGCATGGATATTCAGGTAACGCTAAAACTTTTATAAGAAAGGGTGATGCAGATTTTAATAATTTCTTAGAAATTAATAATTTCATTGGTGCTTATCCTGAAGGTAAATCTTTCTATGCTAATGGCAGGAGATTTAGTTCATGGAATGATTTAGCTGGATCAATTGGTCAAGGTCCTAAGGGTGATATTTGTGACATTGATAGAGATTACTATCCATATCCTCCCGACTGCGTTAATCCGCATAGATGTTCATGGGCAAGTTGTGGAGACGATATCGGCTTTGTAGAAAAAGTTATAGATTATCATAAGAATCAATATGACATTAAATCAGTTATTGTTATTGGCATGAGTAATGGTGGGATGCTTGCTCAAGCAATTGGATGCAAGCTTACTGATAAAGTTGATGCAATTATTAACATTGAAGGAATGCAAGCTTTAGGAATGAGTTGTATCCCAAAAAAACCCTTAACAATGGTTATCTATGGTGCAAAAAACGATACTACAGTGCCACCTGAGGATATTTTAGCCTCCGATGGTTATTTCTATGAACCAATGAAAAATACAGTAAATGATTGGAAAAATGCTTTTAATTGTTCTGATTCAACAAAAAAACAAATATCAAACCCGACTGAAATTTCTGAGGAGCATTTTTATAATTGTGATGGTGGAGTGACCATCACTTCTATTCTGGATCATAATAATGATCATGACTGGCCTAAACCTTATAAATGGGGCATAAATCTTTTATTTGCTCCCTTACTTAACTAATTTAACCCTTTGATGCTATAATTTTTGTGTGTTTATTTAGTTTTTTGCATATTTCGCAAAGGGGGGGAAGTTATGAACACAAACAAAGTCATTCTTAAACCGCTTTTTCAAAAAAAAGCTGATCCATTAACACTGCTTTTGAAAGATATCTTTAAAGATAATCGTAACGCAATGTCCTATTTAGGAGCTTTATCTATTGGTCTTGGGTTTTCTCAAACTGATTCAGCTTTTGCAGAAGAGGATGTTGAAGAAGTAGTTGTTACTGCCTCGAAAAGAGAAGCAAATCTTCAGGATTTACCTATGGCAGTTCAGGCAATTACATCTGAAGAGCTAGAAGCAAAAAACATATCTGATTTTAACGACATTGCTAATCTTGTTCCAAGTATTACCGTGGATGATAGCGGAAGTGGTAATTCATATTTTTATATTCGTGGTGTTTCAGATGGCGGCTTTGGAAACAGAGCAGGTGCTCAAGCGTCAACAGCTTTATATATAGATGAGCAACCTTTATCAACAATTGGAGGTAACCCCGACCTTCATGTATACGATATAGAGAGAGTTGAAATATTAACTGGTCCTCAAGGAACACTTTATGGTTCATCTTCACAAGCAGGTACAGTAAGAATTATTACAAAGAAACCTAATCCAGATGAGATTGATGTTGGTTTTGATTTGGAATATGGCGATGTTCATGATGGAACTCCAGATAGATCTTTAGAAGCATTTGTAAACATTCCCCTTGGATTTATTGATGAATCAATGAGTTCTGCTGCATTGAGAGTTAGCATGTATGATCTCCATGGTGGTGGATGGCTTGATAATGTTGAAACAACTCAAACATTTACTTATTTAGGTACTCATTCAAACTCAGATTATATCGATCTTAAAAAAGACTATAACTCAAGTGATAAAAAAGGACATCGTGTTAGATTTTCTAATGAATTTGATAGTGGCTTAAATCTAGACATATCATTTTTAAAACAAGAGTATTTTAATAATGGATCATGGGAGTCAGATGTAGCAGAAGGAGCTAGAAAAGTTTCAAGATATACTCCAGAAACTTTTGAAGACAATTTTGAGCAAGCCTCTCTTACTCTTTCAGGCGCATTAACAGATAATATTGATTTTACTTTTACAAGCTCAATGTTCGACAGAGATATTGCTTACACTTATGACTATACACAGTATGTTTACTACTATGGTTATGACTATTATGCTGCATATTATTATGACTATGATTATTATGCATCAACTGACCCAAGAGTTTTTTATACTCAGTTTGACGAGTTTGAAAGATCTTCAAATGAATTTAGAATTCAATCTGTAACAGATTCTGGTTATCAGTGGATTTTAGGAGCATTCCATGAAGAAAATGATCATGAGTATCAAACTTATTATGATTGGACTGGACAATTATCACCATCATTAACAGTTGTTGATAATAGATGGTGGGCTCAAGATAATGTTAGATCTGACAAACAGAAAGCTGTATTTGGTGAGGTAACTGTTCCAGTTTCTGATAAAACTGATTTAACAGTAGGCTTTAGAAAATATGAAACAGAAAACGTTTTTGATGCACAAGATGGATATTTTGGCTATTACGAACCAGAACCAAATCTAGGATTTGTGGGAAGAACAAATGTTTATGAGTTCGAAGACAGTGGTGTAGCGCCGAAATTTAATTTATCTCATAAGCCTAATGATGATCTATTAGTTTATGCAACTTATTCAGAAGGATTTAGACCAAGTGGGATTAACAGGACTACAGGAAGGACTGCTGAACTAGTTCCAGATACTTACAGTTCAGACCTTTTGAGAAATTTGGAATTTGGTTGGAAATCTTCTCTTGCTGATGGAAAAGTTACACTTAATGGACTTGTTTACCATATGAATTGGGAGGACTATCAGTCTACGAGATATGTTTACAATCTTCTAACAGTTGCTTATGTTGATAATGTTGGTATGGCAACTGTTCAAGGAGCTGAAGTGGCATCTTATTTCAATATTTCAGACTCTTTCTCAATGTCACTTATGGCAAATTTCAATGATCCAACTATGGATGATGATATAGTCGATGCTGGAGGAACAGTTCTTGGTAATAAAGGAAATACTCTCGCATATGTTCCTGAGAAAAGATTTATTCTTACAATGGATAAAGACTTTACACTCGCTGGGAAACCCGCTTACTTTAGCTTAGATTCCTCTTATACAGGAAGAAGATGGGCAGATGAAACCAATACCACACCTATGCAATCATACTCGATGATGAATGTCAGAACAGGTATGGATTTTGGTGGTGGAGTTTCAGGAGAGTTGTTTATAAATAATGCCAATGATACAAGGCCTGTACTTGGACTTTATGATGATTTTGGTGATCAGAGACTAACAAGCTCTCAACCAAGAGTTATTGGTATAAGAATTAGATATAAGTATTAAATATATCTTCTAGAGATTCGTTAAGAATCTTTGGATCTTCAAAAAATGGAAAGTGTGCAACACCTTCCATTTTTTTTAGATGAGCACTGCCAAACATATTTATCATCTCATCTATCTTCTTTTCTGATACAAGTTTATCCATTTCACCAATAAGTATATTGATATTTTTTATAGACTTGATATTAGTATCATCCATTCTATAGTTCATACAGGCATTCATATCAACTGATAAGATGTCTTTAGAAACTTGATTGAAGAGTTTCTTCAATCCAAAAAGAGCTATCTCTCTATCTGGATCATTTATCTCTTTAGAGCCATAAGGACTGTTTACTTTCCCATCTGTTTTTTTATAAAAACTACTTCCCATGGCCCCGAAAGTCTTTTTGGGCTTTTCAGTCTCTGGTAGTTTATGTATTCCATACTTTGTAAGAAAATCTGCTGCGCCATCTAAATTTCTAGATGAACCATCTAGCAGAGCCGAGCCAACAAAGAGAGGATATTGACAATTAATTAAGGTAACACTTTTTAAAATCCCGCTTATAGAAACAGCTAATTCCATTGCTACAAGTCCACCCATGCTATGTCCACATAAATGGATACCTGATATGTCAATCTCGCTAATGCAGTTGGAAATGAAATTTGCATACTCCTCTATACTTTTTGCACCAGTTGGTGTCGATCCTCCATGCCCTGGTAAATCAATTGATAATACTTTGTTATAAATTTTGGGATTTGGTGTTATTAAATCTGCTACTCTATGATCCATTCCTGCACCAGGTATAAATATAACTATTTCTTTCTCTAAATTAAGAGAGTCTAAATTATGAATATAGGCTGTACCTGAATTAGTTTTTAAAAACATTTTTAGAGATATAGATAATCATAAGAATATAAATTACTATCAAAGGAACAGATGATAGAACTAAAATATATTTGATACTATCAATTCCTTCAAGTGACATTATTAAAATTGGTTGAACTATCAACAAAAAAGCAAAAATAATTCTTAGTATTTTGGTAGGACGTTTTGAAGCATGCTTCATTGCTGTTGAAGCTAAAACATATGAACATGAATCATAAGTTGTACAGAGAAATATAGTAGCTATGAAAGCATATAAAATAATTAAAAAATATCCTCCTGGAAGAGTTAACAACGCTTCAAGAGCAATTCTTCCACTTGGAATAGTCTTCACCATTTCTGGAATATCCATAATTCCTCTTTCATATAGATTCAATGTCAGTCCACCCAGTACATAAAAATGAATAAAAGTTGCAAATGAGCCTATAAATATTGTTCCAAGTATCATCTGTCTTATAGTTTTACCATTTGAAATTTGCAGTATGAAAGTTCCAACAAATGGAGCTAAAGCCATCCACCAAGCCCAATAAAATACTGTCCAACTTTGGGCAAATGAACTTTCAGAAAAAAAACTCATCTGTAGATATTTTTCTAACATAAAACCTGTTGATTCAATTGTGTTAGTTAATATGTATTTTGTTGGCCCAAGCACGATTACTATTAAAAGTAATATAAGAACTAAAATGACATTTAAGTTACTTAGTCTTTTTATACCACCCTCAAGACCCTTATAAACACTAGTTCCAAAAATACTAAGACAAATAAGTAAAACAATAATTTGAAAGGAGAACGAGTTTTCAATACCTATCAAATATGAGGTCATCTCAGCAATTACAGGAAAAGATACTCCCATTCCAACACCGGCACCTGCAAGAATTGCTAAAATAAAGACAATATCAAAAATATTTTTGATAATTTGTTTAAGAAAACTGTTGCCACTCACCAAAATACCACCAAAGGATAGTTGAACTTGAGGATTGTTTAATATTGCAAGAGTAAAAGCAACTCCTGGAAGAGCATATAATGCCCAACCTACAAAACCCCAATGAAATAAAGGATAAGCTTGACTATATTCAATAATTTCTGGTGACGAAAGATTAAGACCAAATGGTCTAGAGTTCATGGTTTGCGCCCACTCAACAGGTGATGCCCACAAGATAGATGCACCCATTCCGGCAACAAACATCATTGCTCCCCATGAAAGGTTGTTAAAAATTGGACGTTCACTCAATAAAATTCTCTTTGATCCTATTGGAAGAATACATAATATAAATAAAAAAATTACTACAGCAAAAGCACCTAGTTCATATATATTTTCAAGTTTAATACTTGCTGATTGATATAAATATCCCAGCGTGTCTGTTGATTGATCAACATCGATTAGAACATACAAAGAGATAAGAAATGAGAGTAAAATAGGAATAATTATTAGTGAAGGATTCCAATCTTTATTTTTTAGAAAATTTCTTTTAATCATATGAATAAAAATAATTCTGTAGAGATAGCATACCAGAATGCTAAAGACTTAATTGATAAAAAAGATTACATTACGGCTTCTGAACAATTAAATGAGATTTTAAAAGTTTTTCCAAATGAGCTCAATTCAATATATTTATTAATTGATTGTTATATAAAATTAAGCAATCCACTTAAAGCATTAGAATTTACTCATCTAGCTTTAAATGTAAAGAACAATGATAAAAAACTTTTGCAATTAGAGATTAGGTTAAATGAATATCTTGAAAGAGATTCAGAATCTATACACCTTTTGAAGATCTTTATTGATAAGTTTTCTGATCTAAGTGCTCTAAAGCATTTATCTAATTTGCTTGTGAAGCAAGATAAATCAGATGAAGCTGATGAGTTAATAAAAGATTTCTTCGAGAATAATGAGGATTATGGTCTTTTGTACAAAGGAGTAAGGCATCTTCATGCATCAAGATATAGAAAAGCTGAGGATGCATTTAAAAAAGTACTTATGGAGGATGAAAATAATATTGATGCATTGAGGTTTATGGGAATTCTTGCGTTTAAATCTGGAAATCATGATATTGCAGAGGCCGTTCTAACCAAAGCACTTAAATTAGACCCAACTTATAGCCTAGTATGGGCAAATCTAGCCCAAGTATTTAGCGTAACTGGTCAACTTGATAAAGCAAAGAAATCATTTAAAAACATTCTAAATATGGACCCAAAAAATGGATTGATTTGGGCTGAATATGGAACTGTGTTAACCAAGTTAGCTAATTATAGAGAAGGAAGAGATGCTTATTTAAAAGCACTGGAATTCAAGCCCGACAGTCCCAGGGTTCATTTAAGCTTAGGCCATGTTTATAAAACAATGGGAGAAATAAACGCTTCTATTAATTCATACAAAAATACGATTATTCAGAATAATCTATCTGGTGAAGCTTATTGGAGTTTAGCAAATCTAAAGACTTATTCTTTTTCAGAAAATGAAATTAAAGATATGGAAGAAACTTTAAAGGGTGATATGTCAGATATAGAAAGATCGCAAATGCATTTTGCCCTTGGAAAAGCTTATGAAGTAAAAAAAGATTTTGATAGATCCTTTAGAAATTATTATGAGGGAAATAAATTAAAAAAAGGTCTCATTAAATATTCATCGGATGATACAAGTTACAACACTAAAAGAATATTAGACTTCTTTAGTAAAGAGAATATTAATAATCTTTCAAAGTCATCAACAAATAATCCAGATCCAATATTTGTTTTAGGTATGCCTAGGTCCGGATCAACATTAGTTGATCAAATTATTTCATCACATAGTAAAGTGGATGGCACACAAGAATTACCCAATATCATAAAGATTGCAGCTGAATTAAATAATGATAAGCAAAATAGTTATCCAGAAGTGCTCAAAGAGCTAGATGATTTAAAGATCAGCAGACTTGGTAAAGACTATATATCAGAAACTACTTGGGCAAGAGATAATGCACCTTTCTTTATTGATAAGATGCCTAATAATTTTATTCATATAGGGTTAATTAAAACAATTTTACCTAATGCAAAAATTATTGATACAAGAAGAGATCCAATGGATACATGCTTCAGTTGTTTTAAACAATTTTTTGCAAGAGGCCAGCTATTTACTTATAGCATGGAAGATTTAGGAAATTATTATACTGATTATATAAGGGCAATGAATCATTGGCATAAGGTTTATGGAAAAGATATTTTCACTGTTCACTACGACGATGTTATCAACAAAACAGAAGAAACTATTCGAGAGCTAATAGATTATTGTAATTTACCATTTGAACAAGAATGCCTAGAGTTCTATAAATCTTCTAGACCAGTCAAAACTCCAAGCGCTGAGCAAGTTAGACAACCAATATATAAATCTGGTCTTAATTATTGGAAAAACTATGAAAAACATCTTTTGCCTCTAAAGAAAATAATAGATGAAATTAATTAAAAATAAATTTAAATATCCTGATCTTCAAAGAGTAGAAAATGAACTTGGAAGGTTTTATTTAGATTCAAAAGGTCAAGAAGTTCCATCAGTTACCAATGTCCTGTCTTCAACATCTGATCAGTCTGGTATTGATGAGTGGAAAAGAAGAGTAGGGCATGAAGAGGCTGAGAGAATTTTGCATGAGAGCTCATCAATTGGCTCAAATGTTCATAATGCACTTGAAAACTACCTACAGGATAAAGAATGGGAAATAGTTAATGATGGCTCTTATATTTCCAAAACTTCAATCCTTATTCTCAAGACTTTTATAAATAATTTAGTAAATGATATTGATGAAGTTTGGGGTCTTGAATCAGGCTTAATCTTAGATGGGCTTTATGCTGGGACAGCTGACTGTATTGGTGTCTATAATGGGAAAGAATCTTTAATTGATTTTAAAACTGCAAAGAAAGTTAAACCTAAAGAATGGATTGAAGACTACTTCTTACAATGTGCTGCATATGCTAATGCACATAATGTAATGTACGATACTAAGATAGAACAAATAGTAATATTGATGGTTGATCGTAACCAAGAATATAAAAAGTTTATTGTAAATAATCGTGAATTTGATCATTATACAAATAAGTGGAAACAAAGACTTATAAAATTCCATAATGAAGTCTTTAAATAAATATGAAAATTGAAAAAAATATAGTTGCCATTGGCGGTGGTGGATTCGGAAGAACAGTAAAAGATTTGAGGATAGAAGAATATATTTTAAGTCTATCAAAAAAAGAAAAACCTAATATATGCTTCATACCAACCGCAACTGGCGATAACGATTCCTATAAGGTTAATTATTATGATGTTTTTACAAAATTTAATTGTAATCCAACTCATATAGATTTTTTTAAAAGAACAATTGATTTATCGTCCCATATTCCAAAACAAGACATTATTTTTGTAGGTGGTGGCAATACAAAAAGCATGCTTGCTGTATGGAAAGATTGGGGCCTTGACGAATTATTAAGAAATGCTTATGAAAGTGGCACAGTAATGAGTGGAGTTAGCGCAGGCGCAATCTGTTGGTTTGAAAAAGGTATAACTGATTCTTGGGCTTATGACTTAGCAGTGATGGATTGTTTAGGTTTTGTCACTGGTGTTTGTTGTCCCCATTACGATGAAGAGCCTGCAAGAAGACCTTTTGTGAAAAAAGCTCTTAACGAGAGTCTTATTGACCATTGTTTAAGTGTTGAGGGTAATTGTGCCCTTCATTTAAAAGATGATATACCTTTTAGAGCAATAAACTTTGGTAATAATAAAAATGCCTATACAACATCTCTGAAAGATGGAAAGGTTTCTGAAGTTGCATTTAAGAGAATAGATCTTTAGTTATCTCTAATCTTTATTTGACTTTCAAAATCTATTTGTATTTGTGGCTTATTATTGAAAGTTGTTATTACACCTGAAATACATATATTTTTCTTTTTATACTTCTTGTCAGGTCTGCCATCAAAATTATCTTTATTAGATGAATACCATATTAGCCCAGTAAAAGTATGATTTGGATATTCGCGTCCCATATTAAGGTATATCCTTTGGGAGGATGTATTTGCATTGATATATGTCGATTGAACTTTCCCACATACTGTTCTTAATTTACCAACATTTTGTATAGCAGCAGTATGAGGAATTTCGATAAGATCATATGCTAATAGAGAAAAGGGGAGTAGAGAAATTAATAGGTAATTTACATTTTTCATCATTTAATTATAGATAAAAAAAAGCCCGGTTTGAAACCGGGCTTTAACATTTAGGGTTATAAATTAGAAGTTAATGCCAAAAGAAACTCCATATGTTCTTGGAGCTCCAACCATAGCATTTAACACACTTCCTTCTACCTCAGAACCTCTATCAATACTGATGAGATGTCTATCGTTAGCTAGGTTCTTAGCATACATACCTACGTACCAATCACCATTATTTGGGCGATAAGTTGTAATTGCGTCAAAGTAGGTTTGCTCAGGAATACTAGCTCTTTCAGAATTGAAGAGGTCTTGATATTGCTGTCCTTTTCTTGCAAAGGAAACTCTCATATCAAGAGCACCATTGTCAGTCATCATTGTATGATTCAATGCAATGTTGTAATCAAGTTCACTTGTAGAAGGCATTCTGTTTCCAGTTAAATCCTGTCTTACAACTTGAGCAAATCCAGGATTACCAATAATGGCTGGATTAACCACAAATACACCCTGACATTTAGCAACTAGCCCTTCAGCAAATAGTCCCCAGTTACAGAATGGTGTTTGAACACCAGCTCCAGCAAGGCCTGCGTATAATGCACCAGCAGTCGGCGCACCAACTAATAGAGCAAGATCAGCTTCACTTGTGGCTAGGAAAGATGGATTACCACTTGATAGGTTAAATGGATTAGCTGGGTCATATAGACTTTCATTACCAATTTCCGAATCAAGCGCAAATACATTGATATCAAGTGAAGTATTTTCACCTAATAAATACTTAGATTGAACTTCAAGTCCAGTATGTGTGTAGTCAATTGTATTAGTTATAGCACTAGTTCCATAGATCATTGAGTTATGTGCGTCATCAGAAGTATGCTCAAACAAAGTGGCATTTAATAAAACTCTACCACCGGCAAGAGTGCTTCTTAATCCAATTTCTATATTAGTAGAATCAGTAGCATTGTAGGGAAGCACATCTCCACTTTCATTTGGAGAGTTACCTCCAGGCTTATTACCTGTAGAAACTAATCCATAAACCATCACGTCATCGTTGATAGCTTTTTGAATAGAGATTTTTCCAGTTACAGCATCATTTTCAGCAGTACCACCTGCGAATCCGCAGTCTAATGATTTTACAAATGCACCACCAGCAGCTCTTGCACAAGCAGCGGATAATGCACCACCAGCAGTAGCATCACCTAATGTATTTAAGAGTTGGAAATAGTTAGAGTTTTCATCATATCTTAATCCAACTGTTAACTTAGTTGTATCATCTAAATCATAGTAAACTTCACCATACATAGATGAACTTTCTTGATCTCCATGTTCTGAATTAATTAAACCTCTTAGCTCTAGAGGTAAAATTGATTGCATGTAACCAGGACCAAAAGGTGATGGTTGTCCTGTTGCAGGATTTATACCACCAGCATTAAGGGCTGAAATTGTACCGACAATTTGAGCAACCATTTGATCTAAAGATATTGCACCTACTGCAACACTAGGATATAAGCTTGAAACTAAATTACCTAAAGTAGCCCAGAATGTAACACCACCATATCCATCTAACTGCCCACCAAATATTAAGTCGCTATATGGATGCTGTCTAAAGTCACCATTCATAACATATCCTTCTGTCATAACTTGATAATCATTAGAATATTTTGAAGTATACATATAAGCACCTAAAGTATAGTTAAGAGGACCATCGTTATCTGAAATCCAGTTAACTTCAAATTGCTGTCTGTCCTCATCTGCAGTTGAGCACTCAATATTACTTGGCGCACCTGTAGATTGGACACCTACACAGTCATATTCAAGATCAGCTGTAAATGGAATATTTAAAGTAGTGTTGAAAGCTGTCTGCGGAGAAACAGATTTATCATTATCATCAACGTGATTGTAATCTCTCATTCCATAAGTATATTTAACTTTCAAATCACCATTTTCTCTTGAATTGATCCATTCAACAGTGGTATGTGTTAGGTTTTGACTTCTTCTAGGATCGATATCTAAATAGATTTCGTTAAGATCATCTGAAGCTAATGCACCAGCATATGTATCTGTCATTTTGCTTGGTTGCATAAATGTTAACGTTGCAAAACCAGCTGCGAGTGTTCCAGCAGGGTGAGCACTTCGGTTATAGTCTCCTCTAACCGTTGGATCACAACCAAGAAATTCAACTCTTGAGCAATATCTACTTGCCCAATTCAATCTTGAATCCTCAAAATCATGTTCTTCATGAGTGAACTGGATGGTGTTGGAAGCATCCATATCATAATCTAAAGATATTCTGAAGGAAGTAGCATCTCTATCATCAATATCTGTACCAAGATTAAGATTCTTGATTGTACCGTCTTGTGAATATGAACCATAGGCGATCCTTGCTGCAACATTATCTGTTATAGGCATATTTACTGCAGTTGAAATTCTAGTTTGACCAAGAGTACCGTAGTCCATCTTTGCATAACCTGTAGTATCACCAGTAGGTCTAGCAGTAATAAGATTAATAAGTCCACCAGTTACATTTCTTCCATACAATGTACCTTGTGGTCCAGAAAGAATTTCAATCCTTTCAGCGTCTAGAAATCCAATATCACTGAAAGCAGATGGGCTAAGTGTATGGCCATTAATAGCAGTTTGCACTGAGCTCACACTCGAAGCACCAATTGCTTCTGTTGCACTACCTCTAATACCGATAAAGTAACCAGCACCAATCGTAGGAGCAAATGTCAGACCTGGTGTCAATTCACCAAGATCATACATTTCAGTAACCTGTTGAGCTTCCAAATCTTCACTTGTTAAAGCTTGAGCTGAAAGAGCAACATCCTGAAGTGATTCCTCTCTTCTTGTAGCTGTAACAACAACTTCCTCAACCTCAACTTCTTGAGCAGAAACGTTATTAAAGCTTGTAAATATAGCAGTCGCTAGAAAAGCGAATGCAATTCTCTTAAAATTATCCATAATTTATCCCCCTAATGTTTGAAATAAGTAATTAACTATGCGATATATGCATATAATATATCTATAAATGGCTAAAAGCCAATAATATGTCGGCTTTTTATTAATAGCTTTGACACAATAAAAAGGGCAAAAAATGAACATTTTAGATGCAATTAGAGATCGTCAATCAATAAGATCCTTTAAAAAGGAACCAATTGAGAGAGAAATAATTGAAAAAATTCTTAATTTTGCAAAATTTGCTCCCTCAGGCGGTAATACACAGCCTTGGAAAGTATATGTTTTGAATTCCGAGATTATGGAAAATTTAGAAAAAGCCGTCTTGGATAACATAGATAATGGGGTAAGTGAGAAACCTAATTTTAATATTTACCCTCAGCCTATGTCTGATCACCTAAAAGAAAGAGTTAAGGAGTGTGGAAAACTTATGTACGGGGCTCTGAAAATTGAAAAAGACGATATTGAGGGAAGATTAGATCAATTAAAGCGAAATTTTTCTTTTTTTGGAGCACCAATTGGGATGATCATTACTGTAGAAAAAGAAGTTGATCTCAACGGATGGGGCCATGTTGGACATTTTATTCAAAACATTTGTCTAGCATCTATGGAATTTGGCCTTGGAACATGTTTGCAGGAAAGTTGGTCAATGTATCCAGAAACAGTCAAAAATACTTTGCAATTCAATGATTCTGAGATTTTGTGGTGTGGAATTGCATTAGGATATCCAGATGACACTCATCCTATAAATAATTATCGAACTTCAAGGGAAGAGGTAAATAAATTTACAAAATTCTTCTAGAGATAGTTTGACGATATTTGTCAAGTATTGAAATAGTAATTTTTAACAAAATTTGAATTTGATATAAGTATTGGCTATATTTAATTCGTTATTCTCAAATTGAGTCACCTTTTTAGGTGTTTTAATAGGGGGACAATGTTGAAATTTCAATATTAAACTTAGAGGAGGTTTAAATGGAATACTCACTAGCACAAGACGACTTTGTCGGTATTTCTTTTTGGCTTGCTACAGCAATTATGCTTGCTTCTACTGTTTTCTTTCTTGCTGAAAGAGATAGTGTAAGAGGTAAGTGGAAAACTTCATTGACTGTTGCTGCTTTAGTTACAGGTGTAGCTTTCTGGCATTATCTCTATATGAGAGGTGTTTGGATTACTACTGGAGATTCTCCAACTGTATACAGATATATTGACTGGTTGATTACTGTTCCACTTCAAATAGTGGAGTTCTACCTCATCCTTGCAGCTGTTACTAGCGTAAGCGCAAGCTTATTCTGGAAACTGCTGGTTGGTTCACTAGTTATGTTAATTGGTGGATACATGGGTGAAGCTGGGTACGTTGAAAAAATGCCTGGATTCATAGTCGGTATGATTGGTTGGGCTTATATTATTTACTTGATTTTCTATGGCGAAGCTGCCAACGTAAATGCTTCAAGTGGTAATGCAGCCTCACAAATGGCTTTTAAATCTATTAGAATGATTGTTCTTGTAGGTTGGGCTATTTATCCTATCGGTTATCTAATGGGTAGTTCTGAAGCTCTGAACATTATTTACAACTTAGCAGACTTAGTTAATAAGACTGCATTTGGTGTTGTAATTTGGGCAGCAGCAGTATCAGACTCTTAATTTAAGATTTCTGAAAAAAACCCGGGCTTGTCCTGGGTTTTTTTATGCCTTAAGTATTTCTCTCGATGAATTTTTACCTGGAAGTCCTGTTACACCACCACCAGGATGACTTCCTGAACCACAGATAAAAAGATCTTTTACAGGAGTTTTATAATCTCCATAATTGAAAACCGGTCTAGCTGCCCACATTTGATCAAGTGACATTACTCCATGCATTATATCGCCACCCAAGAGTCCTAGTTTTTCCTCAAGATCTAAAGGAGATAGCATAGACATTCCTAAAATAGAATCTTTAAAATTTGGGGCAAAGCGATTAACAGTTTCGATGATTGTATCTGCTGCAGCATGTTTCTTATCATGCCAGGATCTATTGTCAGGAAGTGTTGGTGCAAATTGTTGACAAAATAAAGAGGCAACATGTTTTCCTTCAGGTGCAAGACTAGAATCAACGGTCGATGGTATTAGCATCTCAACAATTGGATTTTTTGACCATCCATATTGTTTAGCATCAGTGAAAGCCTTATCCATATATGTTAAGGAAGGTGCAATTATAATTCCAGATTTATGATGCTCACTGACTTCCTTTCCACGAAGGCAATTAAAATCTGGAAGCTCAGAAAGAGCAACATTCATTCTAAATGTTCCTGAACCGCATTTGTAATTGAGTATTTTTCTGCGATATTCTTGATTAACTTCATCTCTATCAACTAGTTTCTTGAATAGTAGTTTTGGATTTAGATTAGAAATAACTTTATCAGCAAATACTTCTGATCCATCCTTAAGCATAACTCCTATTGCTTTATTATTTTTGATAAGAACTTTTTCTACAGCAGCATTCGTAGAAATTTCTACCCCTTTTTTTTCACAAATATCTTTCATTAATTGTGTAATAGATCCCATTCCGCCAACAGCATGTCCCCATGCTCCTTTTTCGCCATCAACTTCTCCAAACACGTGATGCAAAAGAACATATGCAGATCCAGGTGTTTCTGGACTTGCATAATTTCCAACAATTGAATCAAAACCAAAGCACGCTTTTATATGATCATTTTCGAACCAACCATCTAAAAAATCTTTAGCGCTTTTAGTAAATAGATTAAATAAGTCCTCTTGAAGTTCATTTGTTTTTCTGGCAATCGGAGCAAGATCAAAAATTGTTTTAGCAATATTTATATATCCGCCTTTTAAATTTAGAGGAGTCTTTGTAGTTAAGTCTCTTAACACATCAGCAACATTTTCTATTCGTCTGAAATATTCAGGAAGAATTTCTGCATCATGATTTGAGAACTTACGAAATTGCTTTTGTGTGTTCTCAATCGATCCTCCAACTTTAAGAAAATTATTGTCATCAACAGGAAGGAAATTTGATATAGGGCGTTTAACTATCTCAAGACCATTTTCTTTAAGACGCATATCTTTAATAACTTCCGGATTAAGAAGGCTTACTGTGTAACTTGCTGTTGAGTTTCTAAAGCCTGGATGAAATTCCTCTGTGACAGCAGCTCCTCCAACAATATTTCTTCTTTCTAAAACCTTTACCTTAAGTCCAGCCTTTGCCAAATAGAAAGAACAAACTAACCCATTATGGCCGCCACCAATGATTACAGCATCATAGTTATCTTTCGCCATTTAATTTTGTGTACTTACATGTTTAGCAATGGATCTAAACATGGCTACATGCATATCTTTAGACATTTGTAGCTCTGATGTATATTTGTAATTCGATGATGTTTTAGCTATTAACACTTCTGTTAACGGGTCAATATAGATGTACTGATTATAAACACCAGAAGCAGTAAAATCTGTATCAGGGAATCCAGGAACCCACCATTGATATCCATAACCCCAAGGATTTGAGGATGTATCTCTTTCTCCAGGAACAAGATGATCGCCATCAGTTGTATGAGAATCGATTATCCATTGTTCAGAGAGTATTTGTTTGTCTTCCCATCTTCCTTTTTGAAGATATAAAAGACCAAATTTTGCATAATCTCTCAAAGTTGCATTGAGACCTCCAAGAGCCAGTTCATCACCAACATCATCTAGAATAAAATATGCGGAGTCTTCCATGCCAAGAGGATTCCAGATTTTTTCATATAGATATTCAGATATGGATTTTTTTGTAACCTCTTGTAAAAGAAAACCTAAAACTTGGGTATTAATGCTTACATAATGCATAAAGGATCCAGGAGTTTTTTCCCTTGTTAAGGTTTTTGAGAAGTCTCGCATTGAAGTGCCTGTTGCTATAGCTCTTCCAAAGCGATTTATATCTGAATTAGGATCTGCATAGTCTTCATTAAAAAGAACTCCTGTGGACATTTGAAGAATATCCTTAATAGATACTCCCTCATAGCCAGTATTCTCAAAATCAGCAAGATATTTTGTAATTGGGTCATTTAACGAATCTATCAATCCTTCTTCATATGCAATACCAACAAGCGCCGAGACAAATGATTTTGCAACTGACCATGAAATATGTTTTTTGTTTTCATTATTTCCAAGCCAATATTTTTCATAAACTATCTTATCTTTATGAATAACAATCATTCCATCCGACCAAAAGTAATCTAAATATTCTTCAAGATTTTTTTCTTCACCATCAAACAAAAAAGTTTCTGGTAAAGTTTGAATATTTTTCTCAAAAGGTTTTGGATTTTCTGAGGCATTAATATTTCTTGAGGGAAATATTTTGTCCATATTTACAAAGTTATAAACAATTTTTTCTTTGTCATATAAAGTTTTTACTTTATGGACTCTTAAGGCTTTTGGAAAAATAAAAATAGAGACAATTACTACAAGAAAAAGGATTGCGTAGATAAGAATTTTCATTATTTATTTTGTGTTCTTGATAAGTATAAATTATGTATAATTCACTTACATCATTTAAGGAAAATAAAATTGTCTAGACCAAACAGCTTGACAGAAAAACTATCAAAGAAAGATAAAGATTTTCTCTTTCATCCAAACACTAATCTTATTGCGCATCAAGATTCAGGACCTTTCATTTTAGAGAAGGGCGAAGGTATTTATGTTTATGATACTGACGGTAATAAATATATAGAAGGAATGGCAGGATTATGGTGTAACGCCCTTGGACATGGTAATCAGGAATTAGCTGATGCGGCAATGGAGCAATTTAAGAAGTTTCCCTATGGAAACTTATTTGCCTCAAAAAGTCATGAGCCTGCGATTGAGCTTGCTGAGAAATTAGTTGATCTATCACCATTTGATAAGGCAAAAGTTTTTTTTGGGAGTTCTGGCTCAGATGCCAACGATACCCAGATAAAATTATTTTGGTATATCAATAATGCTCTTGGAAAAACAAAAAGGAAGAAATTCTTATCTAGAGTTCAGGCATATCATGGAGTTACCCTAGCAACATCCTCTTTAACCGGACTTCCAACTATCCATGGTAATTTTGACTTACCACAAAATAATTTTTCACACGCTATGTCCCCAAATTATTTCATTAATAAACATGATGGTGAATCTGAAGAGTCTTTTGTTGAAAGGCTTGGTGAAGATTTAGAGAATCACATTATTAAACAAGATCCTGAAACCATTGCAGCAATGTTTGCTGAGCCTTTAATGGGAGCAGGCGGAGTTATTATCCCGCCAAAAAATTACTTCGAAACAATACAACCAATTCTTGATAAGTATGAAATACCTTTAATTGATGATGAGGTAATTTGTGGATTTGGACGAACTGGAAATGTATGGGGTGCAGATACCTTTAACATGAAACCAGTTTCAATAACTGTAGCTAAGGCTCTTTCATCATCATATCTTCCAATCAGTGCAGTCATTATTTCTGATGACTGTTATGACATTGTTGCAAAGAAAAGTGATGAGCTTGGAATTTTTGGACATGGGTATACATATTCGGGTCATCCCGTTGCATGTGCAGTTGCAGTAAAAACTCTTGAAATTTATGAAAGAGATAACATGCTTGATCATGTAAATAATGTCAGTCCTACTTTCGTAGAAAGACTAAAAAAATGCGACGAATTTGATATTGTCGGTAATACAAGAGGAATTGGTCTAATTGGGGCAATGGAATTTGTTTCAGAAAAGAACACAAATAAAGGTTTTGATAAAAAAGGTGTTGCCGGTAAGATTTTTGCTGATCATGCAAAGGATAATGGGTTAATAGTTAGAGCAATAGGTGATGTTATTGCTTTTTGTCCTCCGTTAATAATAAAAGATTCCCAAATAAATGATATGTTTGATATTGTTGAGCATTCACTTAAGAAAACTATGGATGATCTTACAGTTCAAGGACTCTTGAAATGATAGTTGGACTACCTAAAGAAATTAAAAATAATGAACATCGCGTGGGATTAACACCTAGCTCTGTAAAAGAGATTGTTGCAAACGGACATGAGGTTTTTGTTGAAAATAATTGTGGAAAAGAAATTGGTTTTACTAATGAGAAGTATGAGGAGGCCGGAGCAAAGATTCTCAATTCTCCTTCTGAAATTTATGGAAAGTCAGAGTTGATTGTAAAGGTTAAAGAACCAATGGAGTCAGAAGTAGGATATCTCAATTCAGATGTTACACTTTTTACATATTTACATTTAGCAGGTAATCCTTCATTAGCAAAAAAACTGATAAACACCGGAGTAAAAGGAATTGCATATGAGACAGTTACCAGTCCTGAAAATACTTTCCCACTTTTAGCTCCAATGAGTGCCATTGCTGGCCAAATAGCTTTTAACGTTGGAAATTATTTTTTGTTAAAACAAAATAAAGGTAGAGGAGTTCTCATTGGAACTCTCGATGGAATTAACCTCGGTTTGGTAACAATTATTGGATGTGGCGTTGCAGGAGAAGAGTCATTACAGAAAGCAATAAATAATGGAGTAGAAGTAAATTTAATTGACCTTTCTGAAGATAGACTTACGCAACTAAAATCAAAATATGGTGAAGACAATATCAACTATATTGTTTCAACTCCTGAATCTATTTCTCAATCTATAAAAGAATCAGATTTAATTTTAGGTTCTGTTTATTCGTTGGGTAAAAATGCACCAAAAGTTATCTCAGATCAAATGTTAGATTCAGTGAAGCCTGGAACAGTTATGGTAGACATATCTATTGATCAAGGAGGTTGTTTTGAAACATCGTCTCCTACAACCCATGATAATCCTACTTTTATTCATAAGGGTATAGTTCATTATTGTGTTACAAATATGCCTGGAGCTGTTCCACTTACAGCAAGTAATGCTCTCAATAGAGCCACAATTAGTTATATTCATGAGCTAACAAATAAGGGTATAGATGCTGCTTTAAATGAAAATAAGCATCTAAGAGATGGTTTAAATATAGATAATAAAGAAGTACCTAATCAATTAGTAAGAGAAGCGCTCGATTCTTTATTGAATTAGATTTAAAGCCATTAAAATTAAGCAAACAACTGATCCAAGCCATGCAATAGTTCTGTATGGATTGAGTTTATAGGCATATAAAAATAAATATATAACTCTCAATATAATCCATGCCAGTCCGAAAGATGTTGAATCCACATTCGTTACTATTGATAGGACAGCACATGCAAAAAACACTGGCAAACTTTCTTGCAGGTTCTTTGTTGCGGAGTGAATTCTTCCAACATAACTAGGAATATTTGGATCTTTATCAAGGCGAACTTGGATAGGAGAGAAATCACGATGATTTTTGAAGGTTAGTATTTTTGGTAATGCCAAATGTATGAAATACAGCAGCATGGTTGAAAGAACAATATAAATCATAGCAAAAATTTTAACATATCTAAGAGAGCAAATTTTTATAAAAAAATTTGATATCTTATTTTCTTATGTGATCTAATAATATTATGTTTACAAAAATGTCAGAAGGTACCAAGGAAGAGTGGGAGCATATTAGTCAAGAGCATGCTCCGCATATTATGGATATGCCTGCAAGGGTAATTGATATGCTAAAGCAACTTGAAAGACTCTCATTGGGTTTTGGCACAAATCAGTTACATCACGCTCTCCAAACTGCAACAATGGCAAAGAGGGCTGGTGCTGACGATGAAATGGTTCTCATTAGTCTAATCCACGATATGGGAAAAGTTGTAAATGTTCCTAATCATGGGCAAATCTGTGCTGAAATTATTAAGCCCTACGTAAGTGATGATGCTTACAACATAATTCGAACTCATCAAGATTTTCAGGGCGAACACTACTATCATTATCTTGGAAAACCCAGAGATTTAAGAAAAAACTATAAAAATGAGTCTTGGTTTGAAAAAGCTAAACAGTTTACCGATGAATGGGATCAAGCTGCATTTGATCCAAACTATGATACCGAACCATTAGAAAGCTTTATTCCTTTAATTGAAAAGTTCTTTGGTTTCCCAAAAACTATTTAATTCATACTATATGTTCTTCTCTATCTTGCTTAGCTGTGTAAGTTTTTCCGCTTTTTCCTTTATAGGGTTTGGTTATACCTTTTGAACCTGATTGGTTATTAACTAGAGAAAAAAAACTAAATCCCATTACAAAACAACCAAGTCCTAGAAGAAAATACTCAATACCAAAATAAAGAAGTGCTAATAATAGGAATATTTGGCATCCTGCGATGAAATAGTTGAAATACATGTGGTGATTTTGTCATATTTGAAGGAAAATACTATAATCATCGCAATTTTTTAAACTTAAAGAGGAATTTATGAAAATTTATCATTTTTTACTTTTACCAATATTTTTACTTAATATAACTTTAGTTGCCCAAGATAACGAGGATGAAGCAGCTAATGACATAGAAGAAGTCGTTGTTACAGCAACCTCCAGAGAAACAACAATTTTTGAAGTTCCATATAACATATCTGCTGTTTCTGGTTCAGATATTGATTCAAAGGGTATTCAGGATACAGCTGAACTTTTAAGGAGTTTTGCTGGTATAAGCACTATTGATAGGGGATCTAGAAATGCTGGTACTATTAATAATATAAGAATTAGAGGTTTGAACGTTGATTCAAATGCTTTACAAGATTATCCAGTAAGCGCTGCTGCTTCTGTATCAACTTATGTTGATAAGACTCCTGTTTTTGCTAATTTTCTTCTTAAAGATCTAAATAGAGTTGAAGTTTTAAGAGGACCACAATCAACACTCTATGGTTCTGGCTCACTTGGAGGAACTGTTCGTTATATTACTAATAAACCATCTCTTGATGAATTTACATCAACAGTGAACCTAACAGCAACTCAGGTCAAAGGATCTGAAGATGTTGGTGATAATGTTGATGTAGTATTAAATATCCCAATACTGAGCAACATTGCTTATAGATTTGTATCTTCAAAGGCTGATTATCCCGGAGTAACTGATTATGTAAATGTACATGAGGTTTCAGATTTACCTGCTTTTGATCCATACCTTTTAGGTGTAATAGATGGTTCTGTTGGAGTTCCAAGTCTAAAAAATGGATTTGGAACAGCACTTGATTTTATGACTTCTCCACCAGTTATTAATGGTGTGAAAGATGCTGACAACGTTGATGTGGAGTTTTTCAGACATAAATTTTTAATTGAACTTTCGGATAATGCAGAACTACTAATTACTTCAACTACTCAAGATGATTTTGTTGGAGGAAGAAGAGCTCCATCAACAGGAGTAAGGTATGTATTAAATGATTCATGTGTAGATTTATTAGCTACCGATTGTTACTCAACATCTTCATATGGAAGTTATGACAATGGAGCAGTAATGCTTGAACCATCAGAAAGAGAAGTATCTCTTACAACAGTTGAACTAAATCTAGATGGATCATCTGCTGATCTTGAAATTTCACTTTCTAACTATGAAAGAAGCTCAGAGAGTATTACAGATAATACTGGATTTTTTGCAAATGGCGGCTTTTTAACAAGTGCAGCTGCTGGATATTACAACGATTCATTTGCTGTAGGTGGGATTTTTGCAGTACCACCAAGACCATATGTTGCTGCAAATAGGCAATATGATAATGATGGAAAAACTTTGGAAGTAAGACTTGTTTCAGAAAAATCTGATGTAGTTGACTATGTGTTTGGATTTTTTATGCAGAAAGAATCCTTAGAAAGGAAACAACAGACATATATCAAGGGAACCAATGCATGGAATGGATATTATTGGGGCGTAGATTATGTAGTTGATCCCCTTGAAAAAGATTTTGACTATCGTGTCTCTGAATCAATTAGGCAAAAAGCTGCATATGGTGAATTAACTTTTCATACATCTGAAATGTTTGATGTAACTCTTGGTTTTAGACATTTTTCACTTAACGCTAGCGGAAGCTCAGATATGAGTTTTGCTTTATATGGGCTTGGTCCATCAACCGGTCTTCATGATAATGATGAATCCGATACTTTATACAAGTTGAATCTTGCTTATATGCCAAAAGAAAACCAGACCTGGTATGCAACAGTATCAGAAGGATTTAGAAGAGGTGGGGTTAATGCAGTTCCTACCGAAGGCTCATTTATTGAAGAGGCTGGATGGGTTCCATTCGCTTCCGACTCTGTTCTAAATCTCGAGTTCGGAGCTAAAGGCATAACAAAAAGAGACGTTTTTTATAATATGAGTATTTATAGAATTGATTGGAATGATCCACAACTAAACACAGATACTCCAAACTATAGTTTTTATGCTGTGATAAATGGTGACGAGGCTCAAACTACTGGTTTAGATATAGAACTCAAAGGTTCTGTTGGCCAAATAGATTGGGACCTTGGTTATGCAAGGAATAAATCGGATCTAAGAGCTGACCTTGTAACTCCTGCATCAGTTCCATCAGTATATGCACCTAAAGGTGCTGGCCTTCCGGGAACTCCTGAAGATATGGTTAATGTTGGCCTAGCTTACACATCCTATCTTGATAATGGTTGGGGTATTGTTCATAGAGCAAACATGTACTACCAAAGTGATATGAAAAATCATTTAAGTACAAGTCTGGGATATTCACAATTGCTCGATTCATTTACGATTGGTGATATATCTTCAACTCTTTTTTCTGATGATATGTACTTAAGTTTCTTTGTTAAAAATTTAATGAATGAAAGAGGAGTTACTGGTATGTTCAAAAGTGAATCCTTTGGACCGAATCCAGCTGCAGGATTTTATGGAAGTAATGATAGAGAATTCATAGCACTTCCTAGGACTGTTGGAATTTCTATAGAAAAATCTTTCTAATACTTGTTGTATAGATTATTTTTCTTACTAATTATTTGCCCAGGTCTGTATGCACAAGATCTGGGCAAAATTTTATGGGGTGAATCTCCTTTATCTTCTCCATTAAATTTTGATTATATTTCCTCAAAATTTAATGATTTAAATACAAAAAGCTTTTCAGGTAGTTATTCAATAAACTCTTTCCCTGAAGGAATAGGTTTTGAAGTTCTTAAGGATGAGCAGGCTTTTAAAAATAGAAAAAATGATGAGCTTTTTAAACAATTTCCTGAATTTAGTATCGAAATATCTGTAGAAGGAAAAAATGTATTAATTAGAAATAAAAATATTATTCAAACCAATAATAACTATTGGGACTTAAGTTTTTCTGACGGCTCATCATGGTATGAAGACAAACTTCTTTTTATATCAGCTCCGTTCTCTCTTATTCAAAAAAATGCTAACTGTGTTCATAACGGGGTTTTGATTTTCTCCATCAATAATAAATATGAGATTTCAAAAAGCATATTCCAAATTTCTAGTGAAACATGTGCCTACTTTCAGTTTAACTACATTGCAATATTCAATTCTTTTTTTTCAATAGACACTAATATTGATTTTGATGAAAGTAAGAATAATGCTTATGAACATTCGTCATTTGAGGGTATATATAAAAAATATCCTAATATTGTAAAACAGTCTTTTGCTGATTCAGGATCATTTATGGGTGACGAGGTAACGGCATTTGGATTTTTTGATGGTGAAGAGCATTTCATTGGTCCCTGCAAGACGAGGTCAGGAAATTATCCCTTTTGTGAGAATATTCTTCTACCCGCATACTCACTGACGAAGACCATAAGCGGTACTTTAGGTATAGCGGCATATGAAAAAAAATATGGACCAATAAGTAATCTGCTTGTTAGAGACATTGTTCCATCGTGCTCGGATAAGAAATGGAAGGATATAACTATTGAAAACCTTTCTGACATGACGACTGGACACTATAAATCAACTATTTATTATGGTGATGAGGATAGTCTCGCATCTGCAAACTTTATCTTTAATGACTTAAGTCACGAGGAAAAGGTAAACTTTTCCTGCAATTATTACCCAAGAAAGAAAAAACCTGGCGCAGAATTTGTTTACCATACATCCGATACCTATCTAATAGGGACAACTTTAAATAATTTATTATCTGATAAGGAAGAAGATGATTTTTTTGATGATCTGTTAGTACCTATATTTAATTATCATAATTTTAGTGAAAAAATTAAGTTTACTAGAAGAACCAATGACCCAAGAGAGCAGCCATATACTGGATGGGGAATGTTTCTTAATAGAGATGATTTAATAAAATTAAATTCACTTCTAAATTCTCCAAAAAAATATGACTTTTTCTCAAAAGATTTTTTAGATGAAGGTCTTCAGGAAAGTGAAGATAGAGGATTATTAGCTATTAAACAATCAAATATTTTTTACAATAATGGATTTTGGGCTGCCAAATTTGATAAAAGTATTTTTGGATGTAAGGAAGACCTAATGATTCCCTTTATGTCAGGATACGGTGGAATAACTGTTGTTTTTTTACCAAATTCCATGCTCTATTACTACTTTAGCGATAATTTCACTTTCTCGTGGTATTCTGCTGTGTATGCAGCCCACAACATTAAGCCATTATGTTAAAAAATATTCATCAAGATAGTATCCTTAACGCTTTTTTTCTTTCAATCTTTGCAACTGCTGGTCTTTTTTATGTAAATTTAGGAGGCTCATTTTTATCTGCATTTGTTGACGGTCTAAATATTCAAAGAGATGCGGCTGGTTTCATAGTGAGCGCGAATAAGTACGGGGCGGCTTTTGGTGGCTTATTGGCTGCGATATTCATCAAAAAACTTGTTTGGAGAAAGTCAGCTTACATACTTTTACTGTTATTAATTTCTATAGACATAATTTCGTCACAAATCTCAAATGCTAATTTATTGATCTTCATTAGATTTCTTCATGGTTCAATTGGTGGATTCTTGGTAGGAATTGGCCTGTCTGTAATAGCGAGGACATCATTTCCAGATAAAGTATTCGGCATGCTGATGGTTGTTCAATATTCTTTTGGTAGTGTTGGGATATTTACAGTACCAAGACTCGTTGATGCATTTGGTTATAGCTCAGTTTTTTTCGTGTTAATAACATTCAGTATAATGACTCTTTTGATACTTCCAATTATTCCTGATCCAGCAGAAAAAAAAGTTGCTGTAAATAAATCAGGCACATTATCATTTCGTGCAAAAGTTTTATTGACTATATGTTTAATGAGTTTGTTTTTATTTCAAGCCTCAAACATGGGAGTTGCAGATTTTGCATTTGAATTAGGCAAGGATATTGATCTAACTAATAAAGAAATTAGTAATCTTTTAACTATAGCGAATGTTATCTCAATTTCAGGAGGTGTATTAGCATATTTAATAGCTACTCGGTTTGGCAGGACTTTACCTCTATTGATCGGCTTTTCTATTGCTTCATTATTTACATACTTATTAAATTTCTCTGAAAATATAACAATTTATTTTATAGCTAATTCCATTACAGGTATTACATGGGGTTTTGTTATCCCATATCTTCTGGGTTTAGCAGCAACTTTTGATAAGTATGGGCAAATGGCAGCATTGGCTGGATTTGTCTCCAAAATAGGTCTTGCAAGTGGTCCACTAATAGCGTCATTTCTAATAATAGACTTTGGATTTAGTGTAATTATTAATCTCGCCGCTTTTGGTCTTTTGCTTGGATGTATTCTTGCAGTTTATGCAAGCAAACAATCATCAATTGCAGATAATGAATAAAATAAAACTAGCAGCTCTTCAACTTCAATTAAATAAAACTGATAATCTTGATTTTCTCCTTTCAAAACTGAATGATTTAGTTAAAAGCAAGGATGACCTCGATATTATTATTCTCAGTGAGCTTGCCGTAGGAGGTGCTGGGGCAAAGAATTGTAATCATCCACTAAGTAAGTATGAAAAAATATTTTCTGAGTTTGCAAAAAACAATTCTATTTTTTTGATACCTGGAACTTTTTACGAAGAGGATGTAGACAAAGTGCTTAATGTTGCGCCAGTTTTTAACAGAGAAGGGAATCTTATAGCTAAGGCTAAAAAGATTTATCCATGGCTTCCATATGAGCTTGATGTAGATTCGAGTGATGAGATTTGCGTCTTTAATTTTGAAGATAAAGGAAATATTGGTATTCATATTTGCTATGATCTTTGGTTTCCAGAAACGGCTAGAGCTCTTGCAATAGCTGGTGCTGAATTGATAATTAATCCGACCATGACACCTACTAAAGATAGAGATATTGAGACAGTCATGGTTCAAGCAACTGCTGCACAACAACAATGCTATTACGTAGATATCAATGCAAGTGGTGAACAGGGTAACGGCAAATCTCTTATTTGTGATTATGAGGGCTCAGTGATAGATAATGCTAATAATGAGAATAAGATTCTAGAAGCAGAGATAGATTTTGATAAAGTTAGGGAATCAAGAATGAAAGGATTTATGGGTCTAGGTCAGCCACTCAAAAGTTTCAGAGATAATCCTTTTAATCCTGTAAATTATATGGATAAAGAATATTTAGATTCACTTGGAGATTTAAAGAAAAATAAATCCTAAATTATTTTAAAACAAAATCACCGGTTTCAAGATCGATAACACTATCAACTTTAATAAGGCTCCAATGCTTAAAGTTATATTTATATGAATGTTCAATAGGTTTACTTAGATAATTTTCATATATGAGTTGTTTCGAAGCCTTAAGAGCTTTAAAGTCAAAATACTTGCAATCATAGGCAGCACTAATTTTCTTTTTTTCAAAGTCATACCAAAAGTAATCCCCATTCTTATCAATTAAATTAAAGCACTTTGATGTCATTACAGAATTTTGTTCGGTTCTCCCTTTTTCATTTATTACAAACTCAACAATTGCATATCCACTAATCCTTTTAGCATAAGCAGACTTTGGATATTGAGGTTTGAATTTAGCTTTAGTCTTAAAGTCATCGGCAACAATGTATGCAGAAATAAAAAAGAAAAGAATTAAGAGTTTAAAACTTATTTTGATCATAAGATTTATGCCTTCCTACAGTGAAATCTCTTTTTGAAAGATGTTTGGTTTTCCTCCCATACACTCTTTTTCTCCATAACCTATAAGAGGAAGTTTTTAAATTTTCTCTCATTAATTCTTTCACCTTTTGTTCTTTGAGACCATATTGAGATTCAATAGCATCAAAAGTTGTTCTATCTTCCCACGCCATCTCGATTATTCTATCGATATCAGATTTTGAAAGAGTAATTCTTTTTTGCATTAGTTAAAAGTCAATCCACCATCAACTGTAAGGTTTTGTCCAGTTATAGATCTAGATTGGTCGGAAGCAAAAAACAAGGCCGCATTTGAAAAATCTTCAATTGTCGTAACTTTTTGAAGCGGTGTCATTTCAGCAATTGCATCAAAAACAAAATCTGGTGTTGCAGAACTTGCATCTGTTACTTTAAGCAAGCCACCCGAGAGCATGTTCACAGTTATTCCATCTGGACCTAAATCCTTTGCAAATGTTCTTGTTAAACCCAATAGAGCTGCTTTTGCCACTGTGTAATCATGATAAGGAACAACAGGATTCTGAACCAAGTTTGTACCAATGTTAATAATTCTTCCAAAAGATTCACTTTTCATATCTGGAATAAGACCTTGAATGAGATTTAAAGACCCTTTGAGAGTAACATTTAGGTGATCCTGTATTTCATTCCAAGAAATAGACTCAGCATTTTTTCTATCATCGCCATTGAAGACATATGAAGTCATTGCATTATTCACTAATATTGAAGGATGATGACCAAACTCTTCTTTGATATTCTGTAACATAGCGTCAACATCATCTTTTCTTGAAACATCACACTTAAAGATTTGAGATGGACTTGGAAGTCTTTCAGACAAGCTTTTTGCTTCTTTTTCACTTTTGAAGTAGTTAACAGCTACTTTATAACCAGCCTCGGAAAAAGACTTTGCCATAGCAGCACCAAGACCTCTACTTGAGCCAGAAATTAATACTAATTTATTCATTTGCATTCCATTGAGTATATATCTTAATCTTGATAACAATAAATATATATATACATAAGTTTTATTCCAAGTAATTAACTATAATATCTATATGAATATGAACAAATTAATATCAACAATAGTTTTAGTCATTCTTGGTTTTTCAACATCAGTTATTCTCTTTTTATATCAAACAGAGAGACTTGATATGGAAACAGCCCAGACATTAGCACTATATTTCTTTGGTGCGTTCATCTTATTTGGAGCTGTTTATCTATATTTTGATCTGAAAAACTTAAGTAAAAAATAAAGGAGACTTTTATGGATAAAGTATTGGTAACTGGTGGTTCCGGATTTATTGCTCTTCATTGCATCGATCAACTTTTAGAAAAAGGGTATGACGTAAGAACAACAGTTAGATCAGAATCTAGAATTGATGAAATTAAAAATGCTATGAATCAATACCCTAATTTAGATCAAAGTCTAGAATTTCATATTTGTGACTTACTTGAAGACGAAGGCTGGGATGAGGCAGTAAATGGATGTGAATATGTTTTGCATGTTGCCTCACCTTTTAT
The DNA here is from genome assembly GCA_902622845.1 of uncultured SAR86 cluster bacterium. GTDB lineage: Bacteria > Pseudomonadota > Gammaproteobacteria > Magnimaribacterales > D2472 > CACNXK01. The sequence goes on from CACNRI010000003.1 coordinate 44,275, forward strand.
ACTAGAAGTTCCAAGTGATGAAGATGTTCTTATAAGACCTGCTGTTGATGGAACCTTAAGAGTTTTAAAGGCATGTTCTAGGAGTGATGTTAAAAAAGTAGTTCTTACATCTTCAGTTGCAGCTGTTGCATATGGGCATGAACAATCAAAGATTTATGATGAATCCGACTGGTCAAATACTGGAGAAGATTCAGGCATTACTCCTTATGCCAAAAGTAAAACCTTGGCAGAAAAGGCAGCATGGGATTTTTTAGATACTTTATCTAGTGATGATAAATTTAATTTCACTGTCATAAATCCAGTTGGTGTCTTTGGCCCAATGCTTACAAGTGATATCGGTACTTCAAATTCGTTAGTTTCTAAGCTAATAAATGGCGAACTGCCTGCATGTCCAGCAACTCATATGGGTTATGTAGATGTTAGGGATGTAGCAAAAGCTCATATTTTTTCAATGCTAAATGAGTCTACTAATGACAAACGTATTATTGTAAGTGAGTCAGAAATGTTCTTTGTTGATGTTGGCAGAATCTTAAATGATGCAGGATTTAAAAAATCACCTACTAAACAAATGCCAAACTGGTTAGTAAAAATTTTAGCTATATTTGTTAAGGAACTTTCAGGAGTTACCAAGTCATTGGGAAAAAGAGTAGACACAGATAAATCTAGAGCAAAATCACTATTCGATTGGGATTATATCTCCGCTAAAGATTCCATAGTTGACACCGCAAATCAATTGTCTGCAATGGACAAAAAGTGAACCAATTAAATATCTTTGATGAAGTTCTTCATGAATGCTGTTCAAACCCAATAACTGGTTTTTTTAGAGATGGTTTTTGTAATACTAATGAATATGATCAAGGCCTTCATATAGTTTGCTGTCTTATAGATGATAAATTTTTACAATTTTCCTTTGATCAAGGAAATGATTTAATTACTCCTAGACCTGAATTTAATTTTCCTGGTTTAAAAGAGGGAGACTCATGGTGTGTTTGCGCACTTAGATGGAAAGAGGCGCATGAAAATGGGTGTGCTCCAAAGATATATTTAAGAAGAACAAATAAAAAAGTCCTTAAGTTAGTTGATCTAAAGATTTTAAAAGAATTCGCTTTAGACTTAGAATAAGTTAATAAGAATTTCTATATGAAAGATTTTAATAACAAAGTTGCTTTAATAACTGGTGCTGGATCTGGAATAGGTCGCGCATTAGCTCTTCAGCTTGCAGAGGAGGGGTGTAACTTAGCGCTAGTTGATTGGAATAATGAGACACTTGAAGAGACAAAGACTCTTTTAAGCTCAAAAAATATTTCTGTTTCAATACATAACTTTGATCTGAGAGATAAAGATAGGATAAATGAACTACCAGATAAGATAGTTGAGCTGCATAACAATATTGATATTATTTTTAATAATGCTGGCTTATCGGTAGTTGGAACTGTTGACGAAGTTGATGAGGAAGACTGGAATTTTGGTATGGATATCCTCCTTAATTCAGTTATTCAGATGAGTACTGTTTTTCTCCCCCATCTTCAAAAAAGACCAGTATCAGCAATTGTTAATACTTCATCAATTTTTGGCCTTTTTAGTGTCCCGAAACAATCTATTTACAACGTTGGAAAGTTTGGTGTCAAAGCATTTACTGAGTCCCTGGCTCTAGAAATGGAAATGGCTGAATCACCTGTTGAGGTTTACTGCGTATTTCCAGGGCATATTGGAACGAACATATATCAAGCATCCAAATTTAAAAGCTTTGAAGCAGATGATGCAGGCGCTGCAATTTTTGGTGCTAATGCTTCTACTATTGAAGAAGCGGCTGATCAATTTAAAAACAATGCTCCATCTTCCCCTGAGCATGCAGCTAAAGTAATAATCAAAAATATAAAAAAGAAAAATAAACGCATCCTAATCGGGGCTGATGCACATTTTTATGATCTTATGAGCAGACTGTTCCCAAAACACTTCATAAAGATTATTTGGGTATGGCCATTTTTAAGGAGTTTATTTACAAGAAATAAGTAATTACCTACTGAAAAAAAGATTTATATTATTACTTCGTAACTATTCCTTCAGTATTTTTTGAAAACTCTTCTGCTTTTTCAGCATCTTTTAAAATATTCTCTACAGGAACTGGTACTTTAATGCCTGCCTTCATTCCAGGCTGTTCATACATTGCATTTTTCCATCTATCTAGATGCTCTAAACCATCTATAGAAACCCCTGACCAATTGTGCGTTCTAACCCAGCACCAATTTGCAATATCAGCAATGGAGTATTCACCAGCAACCCATTCATTGTTCTTTAAATTATTATCAAGGACCTCAAAGAGTCTCCTGCATTCATTTTGATATCTATCAATAGCAGGTTGGAGTTTTTCAGGAAAGTATCTAAAAAAGACATTAGCTTGACCCATCATTGGACCAATGTGACCCATTTGGAACATTAGCCATTCTATAGTTCGTGCTCTTTTTTCTTTATCTATAGGAAGTAGGAGTCCAGTTTTATCTGCTAGATATATTAAGATTGCACCAGATTCCGCAAGCTTAAAACCATTTTCTTGATCAATAATTGCAGGTATCTTTCCATTTGGACTTATCTCAAGAAAGTCTGGTTTATGCTGGTCACCTTCCATTAAATTTACAGCAATAGCATTGTAATCAAGACCCATAGCCTCTAATGCACATGATATCTTATGACCATTTGGAGTAGGTGATGTGTATAGATCGATCATTATTTAGCTTCCCTTAAACTCAACATAAACATTATTAATGCGTAAATCAAGATAGGTATTTGGTAAAGTTGCCCTGGAGGTGTATTTATATAATATTCAGGTGTTAAGGGATGAATAAAACCCGAGATTAATCTCAGAGGTATATCAATTATTACTATTAACCAAATAACAGACATCAAGGATCTGTATCTGAAGAAAATAAGGATCATTAGTATAGTAATTATTACTTGAGAAGCACCCCATAAGGAGGCAAATAAATACACTAAATTATTTGGATCGATATTATCTACAAGAGGCAGAGGCTTTATTGTTGCTATTGGCACTAAGCCAGCAGTTTCACTAAGTAAGTGCATAAATGATCTAAATATATAGATTGCTAATATTGGATAAAATCCCCAAATAGCTAAATTATTTCGGTTGTAAATATTGTTCGCTTGTTTTGGAAATACAATATTAAGATACTTAATCATTCTGTTAAAGAAAGAATAATCTCATCTGAACCTACTGGTAAAGTAACAGTGGTACCATCAATAGATGCTGTCCAGTTTTGAAAATCCTTATCTATATCACGATAAAAAATCTTTTCCATTATTTGATTCCTTGGTGCTGGAAGAGCGTGATAGAAGATCAAATGTCCAACATTAGCTCGCTTTGCAATATCTACAACCTCAAGTACTGGTATGTGATAGTCCTGAACATCAAATAAGACTATATCAATTACATCATTACCGACTGCTTTTGCACCTTTCCTCATAGACTCTAGTAGACCGATATTCATTACTTCATGGAAAAGCACATCTACGTTCATTGATTGCTGAAGAAGATCATCGCTGAAGACAGTATCCCCACTAATAATTATTGATCGACCTTTATATTCTATTTTGAAGGCAAGGCTTGGCTCAACTGGATAATGTAAAACCTCAAATGAAGTTATTTTCAAACCATTTTCATCAATCACAACTTTATTATTTTCGGTAATAGCCTTTGTATCAAACCCAGCAGCATCTGATGAAGCTATTGATTCACCATGATGCTTATTTCTAAAAATATAGTCCTGAGAGTAAGCCATTTCAATCCCTGCAGTAAGAAGATCAACACCTTTGGGGCCATATACTTTTAATTTCTCTTTTCTTCCTCCAACTATCCAAGATTGGAGATGGACATCAGCTAGTTCAGCAATATGATCTGAATGAAGATGCGTATAAAAGACTCCTTTTAAATTAGTCCAAGGGATGCCCCAGTTTTGCAGATTACTTGTACTGTCATTTCCACTATCAAATAAATAAACATCATCACCAGCTTCAATATAAATGCATGTTTCTGCTCTGTTTACATCAAATATTGGAGATCTTGATCCACAAACAATCGCTTTTAAAGAATCCTTATCATCAAGAAATGGCTCTGGCAGCATTGAAGTCACTGCTCTATCAAGAAGCCTGTCTTGAACTGTATGATTATTGATCGCAACTCTATATATAACAACGAGAACAACAATAATGGAAACAATCGTTAGTATCTTTTTCATATTATAAATTTTATCTTTTTTTGAAATAATTAACTAATTCATAGCTTTTTAAGTTATTTAGATTCAGCATTCTCAAAAGCTTTTTCAACCCAGGGAATTCTATCCTCCTTACCACCAAATAAATCTGGATCTCTTAAAATCTCTGGAAGTGGTAATGATCTATCTTCTCCCCTTGGTAAATCGGATAATTCTTGAGAGTATTTTTCTACTAGTTCTGGATAAATTTCAGCAATATTTATTGTTTCTGTTGGATCATTAATAATATTAAAGAGTTCATATTCCCCATTACTAGATATCAGTTTGTATGGCATATCCACAAATGATAAAACATTATTTGTTATATCAATTACAGCATATTTTGTTTTCTTGGAATCGCCGATGTTCATTAATATATTTGCTTGAGAGTTACCATCAACATTTATTTCACTCCCATAATCTACTAGATCAATAATTGTTGGAAGAATATCAATCATCGAAATGAAATTTGTACTTTTATCTTGTTCAATTTTATCAGGCCACCATATTGCAGCAGGAACTCTTATACCTCCCTCAGATACTGACATTTTTCCTTTAGGTAAAGGCATATTACTACTTGCTCCATCAAAATTACTACATAACCACTCAAATACCTCAAACGACAAAGGCCTTTCCCAATCACAAATACCTAATTTGTAGGGAAGATTGAGAATCCCGGGATCTAATTCAAGATTTGGAGGTAAGCCACCATTATCACTAGCAAAGAAAATAATTGTGTTATTTAGTATATTTTTTTCTTTAAGAGCATTTATGATTTGGCCAATAGCATCATCCATCTCATGAACCATTGCTGCATGAATTCTTCTATTTTCTGACTGTATGTTCTTAAATTTATCTATAGATTCCTGAGGTGCTTCATTCGGAGTATGAGGGGCTCCAAAATTTATATTTAAAAATATGCTTGATTGATCGTTATGATTTTCAATGATTCTAATAGCGTCATCTCTTATTAGATGAGTTGTATAACCCTCTTTTCTATGTAGTTTTTCATTTTTTTGCCAATCATAACCTCCACCATGCACATGATCCCAATAACCATTGCCACCCTGAAGATATCCATAAAAATAATCAAATCCTCTTCTTGTTGGGAAGTACTCAGGAGTGTATGCACCCAAATGCCATTTTCCTAAAAGATATGTTTGATAATTCATTTCTTTTAAATACTGAGGAAGGATTTTTTCATTGAGTCCTAAGCCTAATTTTTGATTTTTAGATATTGGTCTTGTAATACCAAGTCTTATAGCTGATTTCCCAGTCATTAGCTCAGCTCTTGTTGGACTGCATGTTGGCTGGACATAAAATCTATCAAGTTCAACTCCTGATGAAATTAAACTATCAATATTGGGTGTCTCTATTTCACTTCCATGATAACTAACATCATTCCAACCCAAATCATCTGCAAGAATAATAAGTATATTCGGAGAGGAAAAACCATAATTAGTAATAAAAATAGATACAAGTAAAAAAAGTTTATTCTTAATCATATTTGACAGTACCAAATCTTTTCATTGGTATAATCTTTCTTTTATCAATCTCCTCAATAATTGCTTTAAGAACGGACGAATTATTATTTTTATTAAATTCACTCAGCAAATCTTTTTCCTTATCAGTGTAGTAATTAAGAATTCCATCCTCATAACTCTTTCTCGATTTAAGATTTTCCCAATATTTATAGAGAAAGGGTGTTTTGTATGACACTGTCTCTTCAAGACCAAGATCAATTAATCTGTTGAATACACACATAAGATTTATATCAACATGAGAAAATGTGTTGTAAAAGAAAGTTCTACCATCAGAAAATAACTTTTCTAATTTTAGAATTTCATCAACATAATTTTTAACACCCATAAATGGAATCCTTTTTGAAGGATTGCCAAAGTACATTGCAATGAAGATCATTTTTCTATCTTTTCTTGGATGTCTCAAAAGAATCTTCACTATTGAGCTGAAGGGTAGTTGTTTGATCATATATTGAAGGAGTGGTGATGAGAAAACTGGCATTATTGTTCCTAATGTAGAAGCAAACTCTACTCCATCAGTGATCGTTGTATCTGCTGCCCATTTTCTTATCTCAGTTTCATCTACATTGTCTGGATAGAGTGAATGGTTATCAATAGAATCAATTTTATCTAATTGATAGATTATTTCTTCACTTCCACAAATTATGTTCTTATCTATTTTAATTGCAGGAACTGTTCCAAGTGGATTTATTTCTAGATACTCTTTATCAATATTTTCACCTTCGGGATATTGATCACAAAGTTTTATATGATGTTCATTAAATGAAAAACCTTTTTCAAGTAAAGCCACTCTAACCATTTGGCTGCAAAAGGACCAATTTGCATGATAAAGAGTTATGTTTGGATGAGACATCAAAGAAGTTAATCTTTAAATTTCTTTTTCATATTAACAACAGCATCAAATCCTGAGACCGGTTTCTTTCCCTCAGGAACAGTATTACCTTTGGTTATTAATTCTGAAAAATCACTACCGGCTTTATACATTTCGTATAAAACCTCTACATCCATATTTGTTCCTATTGGCTCATCCTCAAAATCTGGTGAAATATTACTTTTAAATTCCTCAGCTGATGAAAAATGTTCAAAAAATATTTCAACTAAATTACCATCAGGATCTTTATAATATATTCCACTAATCCATCCATGATTTATTGTCCAAAGTGGATCTAATCCTCGTTCTTTTGCTTCAAAATAGAAGTTAAACCATCTATCTATTGGATTTATCCTGTAAGAGATGTGATCAAGGCCCACAATAGTTGGTATTTTTTTATTAAGAAACAGTTTCAGATTCATAATTAGCTTTGGAATAAAACCTAAGTTCTTTAAAACATCTGACGTATTAGCAATTGCTACTCTATGATGTTCATCATCAAATGCTAAGAATGTAATTTGATTGCTTTGGTAGAGAGGCTCGCAACCAAAAAGTTTTTTATAAAACTCTACCATTTCTTCATAATTGGTTGTTTTGAATGCCACATGATGAAAGTCATCTGGCGAATATTCAGATTTAAAATTTAAATATAGATCTTTATTAAAAATTTTTTCCATATAATTTATTATACTTATTGACTTAACTATTTATACTTTGAAATATTAATTTATATGAAACTTTTAACATTTACATTAAAAAAAGAACAAAACTTGAGAGTTGGAGCTCTTAAAAATGAAAATATTGTAGATTTATCTGAGGCAGAGCTTCCAACTGATATGGTTGAGTTTATCAATTTAGGAGATACTGGAATTGATAAAGCTACAGATTATATTGAGTCAAATATCACTGGTATATCGCCAGAGGATATAGCAATTAAAGCACCTATCCAGGTTCCAAATAAGATTCTTGCCGTTGGTTTAAATTACAAGAAACACGTTGAGGAAGCTAAAGATCTTAAAGATCATCATAGCAATGAGGTTGAACTTCAAGAACAATTTCCAAATATCTTTAATAAACAAAACTCATCAGTCAATGATCCGTATGGTGAGGTACATAGACCTAATGCTTCCAATTGGCTCGACTATGAGGGCGAGCTTGGGATGGTTGTTGGTAAGTCATGTAGACATGTTCCTTATGATCAAGCTCATAAAGCTATATATGGCTATACTGTCGTTAATGATTTTACTGTGAGAGATTGGCAGTTTAGAGGGCCGCCTCACACAATGACGATGGGTAAGTCTTGGGATACACATTGTCCTTTTGGACCATATATTGTTACTTCAGATGAAATAGATGATCCTCATAATTTAAATTTAAGAACTTATGTCAATAATGAAGAGCGACAAAATACTAATACAAGTCTAATGATTTTTGATTGTTATACTTTAATAGAATATTTATCAACCGCCTTTACTTTAAAGCCTGGGGATTTGGTTCCTACTGGAACACCTGAAGGATCGGCATTAGCAACACAAAACTGGTTAGTTCCCGGTGATAAAGTAAGGGTTGAAATTGATGAGATTGGTTTCATTGAAAACGAAATAGTGCAGGAACCAGACACAACAAAACTACTCTAATTCCAATATGGAAAAATTTGATGTTGCTATATGTGGTTATGGCCCAGTTGGAGCAACACTATCCTTACTTCTAGCTAAATATAATTACAAGGTATTGATAATCGAGAAAAATCAAGGTCCGTGCAAAACCGCTAGGGCAATCAATACGGATGGTGAGCAACTTAGAATATTTGATCAATTTAACCTAGCTGAGAAAGTTATAGCTAATTCAAACCAAATTGAAAAAGTTCATTTTTCAAACAAAGATTTAGAACCAATTCAGACAATTATCGCAAGTATTGAGGATACGGAGATGGGTTGGCCTAACCAGGTTCTTTTTTATCAGCCAGAGCTAGAATCATTTTTAAGGGAAAAAATACAATCCTCCGAAAACATTGAAGTTAAAGAATCTACTGAGCTAGTGGATTTTAAAAATACAAGCGATGGCGTTGATGTCGTCATTAACGAAAAAAATCAAAACACAAAATTGAAATCTAAATTATTGTTTGGTTGTGATGGAGCAAGTAGTTTTATTAGGAAAAAATTGGACATTAATTTAGAAGACTTAGGATATAACCAGAAATGGTTGGTATGTGATGCCCATCTTACAAAGGATATAGGCTTAAAAAATGAGCTTGTTCAAGTTTGCAATCCTTCAAGACCAGGAACTTTTCTTCATGGAAGAAGAGGACATCTTCGCTTTGAATTTAGAGTAATGCCTGATGACGATGAGGAAACTATTAAAAGTGAATCATTTATTTGGGAGCTCTTATCACCATGGATCAATAAAGATAATGCACTTCTAGAGAGAGCTGCTATATATACATTTCACGCATGTATTGCAGAGAGATGGAATGAAGATAATATTTTTATTGCTGGAGACGCAGCTCATCAAATGCCACCATTCATGGGGGCTGGAATGGGAACAGGCATAAGAGACGTATCTAATTTAGCTTGGAAGGTAGATCTTTTCTTTAACAATAAATGCTCGAAAGAAATTTTTAAGACCTACCAAAATGAGAGATACTTACACGCAAAATGGACAGTTGCACAGACAAAGTCAATTGGTGAAATGATAGAAGGATTTTGTGCAGCAGAAGAGGGAAAGGAATATACTCCAGAGGGCCCAAGCTATGAAGCTAAATTCCCTCATATACCAGAGGGAGTATATGGAGATACTTCTGACATGATAACCGGTTGCCCAATACCTCAACCAATACTTAATAGAGAAAGAAAACTTATAAAACTAGATAGAATCATCGCTTCTAAATTTTCAATAATTTCAAATAAGGCTCTTCCAAAACTATCTCCTAAAGCTGAATTAATTTTTAAACGTTTATCAATTCATTTTGAAAGAATTACATCAAATGATGACAAAGAAAGTCGATTAAAAAATATTTTTGATAAATATGACTTTGTTGTAGTGAGACCAGATTTATATGTTTATGGCGGGTGTGAATTAGAAAATATATCAAATGTTATAGAAAGCCTTGAAGATACGTTTTTTCTTAAGTTATGATCTGAGAATTATGAAATTTCTTACATTAACTTTCCTTTTATTCCTTTCAAATTATATTGTTTCTTATGACAGAATTATTGGAAAAGATTTTGCAACTCGCTCAGAAGTCATTGCAACAAATGGAATGGCAGCAACTAGTCATCCATTGGCTACACAAACAGCTATAGATGTTCTCAAAGATGGTGGTAATGCTATCGATGCAGCTATTGCTGCAAATGCTGTTTTAGGTCTTGTTGAGCCCACTGGGTGTGGTATTGGTGGTGACTTATTTGCAATAGTTTGGATTGAAGAAGATAAAAAACTCTATGGTTTAAATTCATCTGGTCCAGCTGCGCAAGATATGACAATTAAAAAGCTTAAATCTATGGGTATAGATAAAATTCCTCCATTTGGTCCTTTACCAGTTACTGTTCCAGGAGCTGTTGCTGGCTGGACAGCACTTCATAAACGTTTTGGTAAAAAATCCTTTGATGAATTATTTACCAATGCTATTTACTATGCAGATAATGGGTTTCCAATAACTGAGGTTGTTGGATATTATCTTCAATTGTCATCTGAAAGATATAAAGACTATCCAAATTTTAAAGATGTTTGGATGCCAAATGGCGATGCTCTCAAAAAAGGCGATATTTTCATCAATAAGGGCTTAGCCAATACCTACAAAGAAATTGCTAAATCCTATGGAGAAAGTTTTTATAAAGGTGATATAGCTAGAATAATTTCAAAATTCATAACTGAGCAAGGTGGTTTTCTCTCAGAAGATGATCTCAAAAATTACCAACCTGAATGGATTACTCCTGTTTCATCAAATTATAGAGGTTTTGATGTTTGGGAATTACCACCAAATGGCCAAGGTATTGCTGCTCTCCAAATATTAAATATTCTTGAGCAATATGATATTTCTAATATGGGACATAACTCTGCTGAATATATTCATATCTTTACAGAAGCTAAAAAATTAGCCTATGAAGATAGAGCAAAATATTATGCTGATATGAATTTTGCTGATGTGCCTGTTATAAAACTAATTTCTAAAGAATATGCATTAGAGAGAAATAAATTAATTAATCTTAAAAAAGCTTCATTAACTTATGACACTGGTATTTTTGAAGACGGTGATACTATTTATATGACAGTTGCTGATAAAGATGGAAACATGGTTTCACTTATACAAAGTAATTATCGTGGCATGGGCTCAGGCATGGTTCCTCCAAACCTTGGTTTTATGCTCCAAGATAGAGGAGAAATGTTTAATTTAGACCCAAAGCATCGCAACAGCTTAGAGGGTGGCAAAAGACCTTTCCATACAATTATTCCTGCATTTATTACTAAAGACGACAAGCCATTTATAAGTTTTGGATTGATGGGTGGGGGAATGCAGCCCCAAGGGCATGCCCAAATCGTTGTAAATATTGTAGATTTTCAAATGAATCTTCAAGAAGCAGGAGATGCACCACGTATAAGACATTTTGGATCATCAGAACCCACTGGAGAAACCATGATCAATGGAGGATTTCTTAGTCTTGAATCAGGCATAGATGAACGAGTCCGTAGTGAACTATTAAAGTTAGGACATAATCTTAAAGACGAAAAAGGTGGCTATGGTGGTTATCAAGCAATTATGAAAGTAGATGGGGTGTATTATGGTGCATCTGAGAGTAGAAAAGACGGACATGCAAGCGGTTATTAGTTAAGGAGGTTTTATAATGGAAATTCAAGATACTTTAGTTTATGTAAGTATGATCATTACAGTAGGAATATCGATGATAATTCTTACTACGGTTGAGAGCTTTAAGAATATTTTTTTAAATCCTCAAATTAAAAATGTAATTTATTATTTGTTATCGGTTTTTTTGGTTACTGTTTTTCAGTGGGCACTAGGCGGAGCAGTATTCTTCTTGTATAACAAGATTTTCTAAAAGATGGGATACGGTGAAGTAATATTATTTTGGATTTTTGTAATTTTCTTCGGATTATTGCATCAGACAGGTATTTTTTTACCAAATACAAGACCAAGAATTTTTTGGTATAGTCTACTAATTATTTCAGGCGTAACAGCTTATTATTTATATCCCTATATTGAGAGAATATTTTGAGGACACTTATTTTATTATTTATATCTTTAAATAGCTTTTCAGATGTTTCATTTGGTGAGTTAGAGAATTTTGTAATTGAATCCGATTACGATACAAGAAAGATTCAAATATATTATCCAAATAATAAAAAAATTAATTCAGAAACATTGTTTATTTTTATGAATGATGGAGAGGAGCTTTTTGATGCTGCTGAAAGTTGGCATAACATGGAGTGGGGTATAGATGAAAAGATTAAACAAATGAATTTAAATGAAAGCGAATTAAATTTTGTCATTATTGGTATACATAGTGCAAAAAAAGGCAATCGATTTTTTGTTGATGAAACCAAAAGATATGCTGAGTATTTTCCAAAAGAGTCAATTCCTTACTTTGATAGTGGTTTTAAGAAAAGACGTTATCAAGAATGGGTTAATAACAACAATCTATACTATTTAGAATTTCTGACTGTAGATGTTATTCCTTTTGTAGAAGAAAAGTTTGATATCTCATTGAATAACAAAAATTTAGGAATTATTGGAGCAAGTATGGGCGGTCTTGCTGCATTAAATGCCTTAATAGAACACCCTGATTTGTTTGGGTTTGCCGGTTGCATTTCTACTCATTGGGTAGGAATAAAACCATTAGAATATGTTTTACTACCCCTTGTCGGAAAAATAGATGGTGATGATGATACTGCAAATGCAATTATTTCTTATATTGAAGATAATATTACCAATATTGATGACCAAAAAATATATTTCGACCATGGAACAGTTGGTTTAGATTCTGTCTATAGCACACCACAAAGAAGAGTTAACAAAATACTAGATTCAAAGTCAAAGGATTATAAATATTTAGTCTTTGATGGTTATGATCATTATGCACCAGAGTTCGGATCCAGATTTGACAGTGTTCTTGAATACTTAGTTATCAATTAATAACCTTGCAAATAAATTCATTTTTTGTGATTTTATGGATCCATGAATTTACTTCAATTAGCACATAGGTTTTTTCATTAAATTCTAAAAATGAATTTAAAAAAATAGTTCGATGTTGGCCAAAAATTTGATTTTCTTTATGACTATTAAATACATAAATATTTTCTTTGAATAAAAATTGTTTATTTTGATATTTAATTATTAGTTCATTAGTATCTTCAACTTTTTTTATATTTTCACACTGAAGACTTAAATCCTTTGCTTGAATAGATAATGATAGAAATAAAAAGAAAATTAGTTTATTCAAAGGTACCAAATACCAAAAATTGCTAAACAGCAAATAAGCATCATTAGATATATAAGGATCTTAGAAAAAAGATTGGCACTCCAACTATCTTGTTTACTAATTGATACAAACATCAAAATTGCATAAATAAACGGTATTGATAGTAACAATTTAGTCATAATAATATTATATATAAGAATATTTTTTTAATAGAATGTATTTACAAGAAAATATTAAGATTTGAAAATGAAGATTATTAAAAAATTACTTACTATAGTCATCGGCCTTGGGGTCGGTGCTTTAATTTATTTTGCTTTATGGTCTGTATTTGTATATTTCGGAATAGTTAAATAATTTATGGAAACTTCTGATAAAGTCCTATTTAACGAAAAATGTTCAATTTGCAATATTGAAATTCAGCATTATAAGAAAAGATCAAATATTAAATTTGTTGATTGCAGTGAAATGGATGATAAATATTTAAAAAAACTTCATGTTAGCTTAGCAGATGGAAGTGAATTGGTTGGTGTAGATGCGTTTATCTATGTTTGGAGAAGGACGCAAGGATATAAATGGCTAGCCACTCTAACTTCTTTGCCGCTCATTAAACAGATAGCTAAGTTTATTTATTCAATTCTAGCCTTTTTGATTTATTGGCGTTTTAAGATATTCATTAAAAGCTAAAATAACTTATAATATTTGCCTTTAGGAGAGATGGCAGAGCGGTTGAATGCACTGGTCTTGAAAACCAGCAAGGGGGCAACTCCTTCCAGGGTTCGAATCCCTGTCTCTCCGCCACTTAATGATAAATATGCACGAATTTAATCCTTTTAGTATTAATAAACCTAAATTCTTAGATATTCTTGGTTTTTCGGATTTTAATCTTGATAAAGATAACAAAACTCTTGAGCTTAAATTTAATGCCTCTGTAGACTTAACGCATTCAAATGATACTATTGTTCAAGGTGGTTTTGTAACTGCAATGCTTGATTCATGCATGGCTCAACTCGTCTTAGCATTAACAAATGGTCAAGTTAATCCATTAACTTTAGATATCAATGTTCAATTTCTTAGACCATGTGCTGTAGGAGAAATTCTCGTTAGGGCTAAGTATATTAAAGAGGGAAGAACGATTGCATATACGAGTGCTGAACTCTTTCAAAATGATAAGATTGTCGCCAGTGCAACCGCTACTAGTAAGTTAGTCTAATTATGTTCTTTAATGATACATCTGGTTTTGAAGAAGGCTATGCAAAGAAAGATAATCTAGAAATTTATTATAGAGATTATGGTCCCGTTGCCGGTATACCTGTTCTTTTGGTTATGGGCCTTGGTGGTCAGCTAACATTTTGGCCTCCATACATGATTAAAAGACTTCAGGATTCCGGTTACAGGCCAATTGCCTATGACAATAGAGACATGGGGTTATCAACAAGATTTAAATCAAACCCTACATTTTTGAGCAACTATTTAAAATATTATTTAAATATACCAATTAAATCAGAGTACAAGCTAGATGATATGGCCAATGATGCTGTTATGCTCTTAGATTATCTAAGTATTGATAAATGTCATGTAATTGGTATGTCTATGGGAGGAATGATTTCACAAATATTGGTTGCTAATCATCCTGATAGATTTCATTCATATACTCAAATTGCTTCAATGGTATCAACACCAAATCCTACAAATGGACCAAGTTTTAGAGTTATAAGATTATTACAAGAAAGAGCTTTTAAAAATGCTACAAAAGAGGAAAGAATAGATAGGGCTGTAAGGTTAGTTTCAACTATCGGTATGAAAGGATATAACTACAATACAAAGGAATTTAGAAATGAGGTGGGTCAGTCAATTGATAGAAGCAAAGATGATACAGGTTTTATAAGGCAAATGGCTGCAATTTTAGGCACTAGAGATAGGGTTAAGAAAGTTAGCAATATTAAAATACCAACATTAATAATTCATGGTGATATTGATCCATTAGTTAAGCCTAAAAATGCATTCCATTCCCATAAACTAATTTCTAATAGTGAGCTTTTGATGGTTGAAAATATGGGACATTTAATTGAAGAACCTGTTTTTAATAAGTTTAAGGAAGAACTTATACAACATCTGGATAAAAATTGTTAACAAGTAAAGCGAAGATTGCATATGCAACTGGTGCTGTACCAAACGGTATCAAGGTTGATATGTTTACATTTTTTTTACTTTTTTATTATGGAAATGTAGTAGGTCTTGAACCTGGGCTAGCAGGTTTGGCAATAGCTATAGCACTATTTTTTGATGCATTTACAGATCCAATCATTGGATCAATTTCTGATAGAACCAACTCCTCTATTGGAAGAAGACATCCATATTTATTTGCATCAGTAGTTCCGATTGTAGTTGGGTATATATTTTTATTTATGCCAAGATCAGATTGGGAATTAACTCAAGCATCTTTGTTTATCTGGATGCTTTCATTTTGCATTATTACAAGATTCGGGATGACATTATTTGATGTGCCTCATAGAGCGCTTGGAGGAGAAATTACAAAAGATTATGACGAGAGAACAGCACTATTTTCTATACGCGAACTATTTGGATGGTTAGCAGGCCTTTCAAATGCTTTCTTAGGTTACTATGTTTTCTTTGCTTCAACTCCAGAGTTTTCAAAAGGGCAGCTAAATCCTGATGCGTGGGCTCCTTTTGGTTATACAGGCGCAGCTATTATGGGTTTGTTCATTATTATTTCTTCTATATCAACCCTGCGATATGGAACTGCTTTATCTACTTGGGAGGGAAGAATAACTATAAAAGATATATTTCAAGAAATTCGAATGGCATTAACTAATAAAACTTTTGTAATATTCTTTTTTGGTTCATTTGGCTTATCTGTAGCTTGGGGTCTTGGAAATACCTTAACTCTTTACATAAACACTTATTTTTGGGAGTTATCTGGAACACAGATTACATTATTTTTACCAATGTATGTTGTATGTGCCTTTTTAGCATTTGCATTAGCTCCAAGTTTGGTAAAACTGTTTGAGAAAAGGAGCATAATATTAGTATCAATGTTTTTAACTGGAATAATTTATCCAGCTCCATTAATACTTGGATATTTCGATTTAACTCCTCCAAAAGGCACATATCAATTGGTAATGTTTTTATGGATATTTATTCTTGTTGGCATTACGAATAACATCATTGGCAATATGATTCGCGACTCTATGGTTGCTGACATAGCAGATGAAGTGGAATTAATTACTGATAAAAGACAAGAGGGTGTTCTCTTTGCAGCACTTGGTTTTTTACAAAAGGTTAATACAGGATTTGGAACTGCAATAGCTGGCTTTGTTTTAAGTATTATTGGTTTTACTTCTACAAACCCTTCAGATGATCAAATTTTCTTTTTAATATCAACTCAAGGTGGCTTGGTCCCTATCATGCTACTGATACCCATTGTTATTTTCTATTTTTATAATCTTGATCGACAAAAGCATCGATTAATACAAGAGAAACTTAATCTTAAGAAGTCTTAACAGCTTTAATTATTCTTTTCCAAAGATTTTTTTCAGTATTGGTAACTTTAGAGACTGATAAATTTAGGAAAAAATTCTTTATGTGAAGAGAAATCTCTTCTTTTTTTGTTAGTTTAGCTTTATTGAATTTTTCAGTGAGAATCTTAAGCTGCATTTGACTCCTAATTTTTTCATCTTTTTTTAATGATTCAACATTGCATATCATTTCTATTCTTATGCATGATTCGAGCATTTCATCTTTGGAGTGAGAATCAAACTTATAATCAAATATTTCCTTATATGAATTATCTAAGTTGGTTAAATCAGATAAATCTTTTTTTTCAGTAATATATTCGAATAGTTTCTCTAAATCATCAATAGACTCTTTATTTCTCTTATCTTTTTCATCATTGCGTAATTTAACAACTTGATTTTGAAGAGATTTATATTCTTTTGTTTTATTGATTAGATCAAACTTTGGAAGCATTTCTTGAAGATCCTCAATCCTATATTTCTTTAGATCTTTTAAAACAAGGCCTAATTCATCAAGTTGAAGTTGTTTATTTTTATTTTGCTCCTCAAAAAATCTATCTCCAGATGATATAAATTCTTTCCATAATATTTTTTCTAGTTTATGGGGCAATTTATCTAGAATATTCCAGTCTTTTTTAAGGTTCATATATTTAGATATATTTTCATCCATATCTTCTGAATTTATTTTTGATACTGATTCAATGATTTGCTCTTTTTTTAATTTAATTTGCTCGTTTTGTTTTTTTATCTCATCAAGAATTGGTTTTTTTGCATCAATGAAATCTGACTTTAGTTTTCTGAATGCATCATCCCTGACAGGCGCATGACTATTCCATAAATCTTCAAATTTTCTTAATTTATTTCTTAGTATCCTAATAGTTGGAAACTTATTGTTATTTTTTTGAACAAAGTCAGTTAGATCTTGAGTGACCTGCTGTTTTTTTGTTGCATTAACTAACTTTTGTTTATTGAGTTCATCAAAGAATTCACCACAGGGTATCCATGCTTTATCAACATAAGATCTAAATATATTCCACTGTTTTTGCGAGGCTGTTTTAGATGTTTGATCTAATGCTTGCCATTGCGCTTGAACTTTATGTATCTCATCTGCCTGTTTACGTGGATTTTTAATTGGATTATCTGCTATTTTTTTTATTTTGTTTACTAGCTTGTCTCTTTTTGGGTTAGTTGCAAAAGAGGAAATATCATCAAAATATCTAGAAAGCGCGACTGTTGCATTAAGTTTATGTTTAAGCTTGTTAGGAATTTTTCCTTGAATCTTTACAAGTTTAAGAGCTTCTCTTGTAAGTTTTTGACCATCTCTAATAACACCACTATCAAACGATTGATTTGCTTTTGATATTAATTCAATAATTTGATCAGTTCTTTCCATTTTTTTTATATATCGCGTTTATAATTAGAGTAATGAAAAATAGAATTTTAACAGGTATTACTACTTCAGGCACCCCACACTTAGGAAACTATTTTGGTGCTATAAGGCCAAGTCTTGAATTAGCGAAAGATTCAAAAGATTCTTTCTTTTTTTTAGCAGATTACCATTCGATTATTAAAGTTAATAATCCGCAAGAGGTCACTTCATCTATTGAGAAAATTGCTCTTGCATGGCTCTCGAGTGGATTAGATACTAAGAGCTCGTATTTCTACAAACAATCTGATATCAGAGAAATCCTAGAATTAAGTTGGATACTCCATTGTGTAACTGCAAAGGGATTAATGAATAGGGCACATGCTTACAAAGCATTAAAAGAAAATAATGATGATGATAAGGGAATTAACATGGGTTTATTCTCTTATCCAATTCTTATGGCTGCTGATATATTAATGTTTAATTCAACCCATGTACCTGTTGGCCCTGACCAGCTTCAGCATCTAGAGATGACAAGAGATATTGCAAATAGATTTAATCATATATTTGGTGACACTTTTGAGGTCCCTGAGGCAATTATTAATGATGATGAATCAATTCCAGGAATAGATGGAAGAAAAATGAGTAAATCATATAACAATGTAATTCCTTTGCTTTGTGATGAAAAAACATTAAAAAAATCAATTATGAAAATTATCACTAACTCACTCGAGCCAGGTGAGCCTAAAGACCACGAATCCTGTAATGTCTTTAGTCTTTATCAAAATTTCGCATCAGATGAAGAGATAGCTGAGTTTAAAGAAGAATATGAAAATGGCATATCTTGGGGTGATGCTAAAAATAAGCTTTTTAATAAAGCTAATGATTCTCTTTTACCTATTCGTGAAAGATATTTCAAATTAAAAGAGCAAAAAGATTTAGTAAATGACTATCTTTCAGATGGAGCAAAAAAGGTTCGTCCATTAGCGCAAGAATTCATTGAAGAAATTCGTTCAAAAATAGGTATCTCTTAATAAAGTGAAGAAACCAATGTTCTGGCTAAAATCAGGGCTTTTTGCTGTTGGTCTTGGTATGTCCTTTGTTTACGCAATCATTCCACCACTAGCAAGGGACTTAGGCCTTTCAGAAATTCAAGCTTCATTTATTTTTTCTTTATCTGCTGTAGCCTGGGCAATGACGTCTGCACCATGGGGGAGAGCTTCTGATAAATATGGAAGAAGAAATATAGCAATACTTGGATATATTGGATATTCAATATCCATGATAATTCTTATATTGCCAATATATCTAGCAGATAAAAATATTCTTAGTGCTGCATTTGTATTTCCGCTTTTAATATTAGGAAGAACAATTTATGGATTATTGGGGTCGGCTACAAGACCTGCATCATTTGCTTATATTGCTGACATTACACCTAAAAGTAAGAGAACCAAGAAATTTGCAAGGTTTGAATCAAATTTTCTTTTAGGCACATTGGTTGGTCCACTTTTAGGTGGGTATTTATATTTGATATCAGCATTAGCTCCATTTATTTTCTTCTCTATTTTAGGAATCGCAATTGCTATGGGTGTATTTTTTACACTTGAAAATAAGCCTATGGAGGTCTCAGAAATTCCAACAGCTAAATTATCGAGACTTGCGCCTACCGTATGGCCTTATTTAGTGTTTGCATCGGTATTGAGTCTTTGCTCAGCATCGTTATTACAATCTATTGGTTTTTATTTAACTGATAATTTCGATAATCTTGAAGATATAACATTATTGATCAGTTTTACATTTGTTCTTTTATCAATATCTACAATCGTTAGTCAAAATATGTTTACTAGTATGTTTAATTTAAATAATTATAAATTACTGATATATGGTTGTTTAATACTTACTTTTTCATATTGCATAATGGCTGTATCAGACTCGATTGCAACATATTTTTCTTCCATTGTCCTTCATGGAGTGGGTTTGGGCATGGTTAGACCTGCTAATTCATCCGGACTCTCAATAGCTCAACAACCTGAATACCAAGGTGAAGCTGCAGGACACTTAGGATCAGTTCTTCCTATAGGTCATATACTCACACCTATAGTAGCTATGCCTTTGTACATTTATAATAGTTCATTGTTGTACTTCGCAAGCGGAATTTTATGCTTTGTTTTGTTTGTTTTTATAGTATTACACCCAATATTTAAATATAGATATGAAGACTAAAAAAGGACTGTTACTTATCAACCTTGGAACACCGGATGATCCAGGATATTTATCTGTCTTTAAATACTTAAGACAATTCTTAATGGATCCAAAAGTTATTACTGTTCCATACATTCTTAGATTTATTCTAGTTTCTTTAATCATTGTCCCTTTCAGGGCTTTCAGCTCTGGAAAGATTTATAAAAAAATATGGACTGAAAATGGCTCGCCTCTCATAGTAAATACATCTGCTTTAGCTGATAAAGTTAGTAAAAAAGTACCCCATATTGAGGTTGAATTTGCTATGAGATATCAATCTCCATCTATCGAAGATAAATTAAAAAAGTTAATTTCTCAAAATCTTGATGAAATTATAATACTTCCTTTATTTCCTCAATATAGCACTGCAACAACTGGATCCGTTTTTGATGAAATTTCTAGAGTTCTTAAAAAACAGAGTGTTACACCTTCTATAAAATTTATAAATCAATTTTATGAACAAGAATCATTTATAGATTCTTGGGAGGATAAGCTGAAATCATTTGATATTGATGAGTATGATCACATCTTATTTAGTTATCACGGACTACCAACTAAGGCAGTTGATGATATATATGAAGATTCTCTTTGTGCTGATAACAATTGCGAAAATGAAATAACTAATGAAAATAAGTTTTGTTATAAAGCAACGTGTTATGAAACTACTAGGCTTATTGCAAACAGATTTAATCTTTCTCAAGATAAATATACAGTTTCATTCCAGTCGAGATTAACAAAAAACTGGCTTGAACCCTTTACCGATGAGGTTCTCGAAAGTTTCCCAGGCAGAGGCATAGAAAATATACTTGTTCTTTCACCCGCTTTTACAGCCGATAATTTAGAAACATTATATGAAATTGATGATGAATATAAGGAGTTATTTATAGAAAATGGAGGTAAATCTTTAACTATGGTACCTTCATTAAATGATTCTTCTAAATGGGCAGATTCAATAGTAGAAATAATAGATATATAGGGAGGAAATATGTTTAAAGATGATTTACTAAAAGATAAGAGGATTTTAGTCACTGGAGGGGGAACTGGTCTTGGGAAAGAAATGGCCACTCACTTCGCAAAACATGGTGCTCAAGTTTATATTTGTGGAAGACGTGGGAATGTATTGGAAGATACAGCTAATGATCTAAAAGAAAAATATGATGTTGATGTTAAACATGAGCCTCTAGATATTAGATCGCCACAAGATGTTGATGATTATATAGGTAGAATTTTTGATGAAGGTCCTCTCGATGGTCTTGTAAACAATGCAGCAGGTAATTTTATTTCTCCAACAAAGGATTTATCTTCAAGAGGGTTTGACGCAATTGCAAACATAGTTTTCCATGGAACTTTTTATGTAACTCATTCAGTTGGCAAAAGATGGATAGAGGAAAAATGTAAAGGATCAATAATTTCTATACTAGCTACATGGGTATGGACAGGATCTGCTTACGTCGTACCTTCAGCAATGTCAAAAACTGGATTAGATGCTATGACAAAATCATTGGCAGTTGAATGGGGTCCTTATGGAATTAGACTAAACTCTATTGCTCCTGGACCTTTTCCAACCGAAGGTGCTTGGGCTAGATTAAGCCCAAAGGGCGATATAAGTGAAGATACCTATAAAGCAATTCCTCTTGGTAGAGCAGGAAAAATGGAAGAATTACAAAATCTAGCAACTTTTTTAATGGCTGATGGTTGTGAATATCTTACTGGACAGACTATTGCCCTAGATGGTGCTCAGTATTTAAGTGGCGGCGGAACTTTCTCTAATTTATCAGAACTTTCAGACAATGATTGGACTGAAATAAGAGATATAATAAGAAAAGCTAACAATAAAGACAAAAAGAATAGATCTTAATTTAGCTTGGAGGATATTATGGAAAATCAAAGGTCAATGGAAGAAGTTCTGAGACTTCAAAGAGAACATTTCTTGAATGAAGGTCCGCCTTCATATGAATTACGAATCGATAGATTAGATAGAGTCAAAGATATGGTTATTCAAAATAAAGAAAGAATAACTGAAGCATTAAACGCTGACTTTGGATCAAGGTCACCTAATCAATCTTTAATTACTGATGTTTATGCTGTTCTTCCTGCATTTTCTCATGCAAAAAAACATTTAAAGTCCTGGATGAAGGATGAGAAGAGAAAATCTAATTTCCCATTCGGATTTCTTGGAGCTAAATCATATATCCATAGAGAGCCACTTGGAGTTGTTGGAATGATATCTCCATGGAACTTTCCCATGTATTTATCTCTTGCTCCTTTAGCTGGAATCTTTAGTGCTGGTAATCAGGTGATGCATAAGCCTAGTGAATTTACTCCTATTACTTCTGAGCTTTTAAAAGAAATATGTGACAGTGCTTTTGATGAAACTGAATTTGCAACATTTCTAGGTGGTCCTGATATAGGCGCCGCTTTTACTCAGCTTAAGTTTGATCATTTGTTATTTACAGGAAGTGGAAATATCGGCAAGCATGTAATGCGTGCGGCTTCAGAAAATCTAGTTCCATTAACGTTGGAGCTTGGAGGGAAATCTCCAGTTATAGTCAGCGATTCTTCAAATATAGATATAACAGCACGAAGAGTGATGTTTAATAAGACTTTGAATGCAGGCCAAATATGTCTAGCACCTGATTATGTATATGTGCATGAAACAGAGAAGGATAATTTTGTAGAAGCATGTAAGAATCAAGTTAATGAATTTTATAGCGATCTTAAATATAACCCTGACTACACATCAGTAATAAATCAGAAACATTATGATAGATTAAATGGTCTTCTAGCAGATGCCAAAGATCATGGTGCAGAGCTTGTTGAGATTAATCCAGCAAATGAAGATTTCTCCCAACAAGAGTCACATAAAATTCCTCCAACACTTGTTTTAAACCCAACTGATGAAATGCAAATTATGAAAGAAGAGATTTTTGGTCCCTTACTCCCAATAAAGACTTACAAGGACATAAATGAACCAATTAACTATATAAATAAAAATGATAAACCATTGGGATTATATTATTTTGGTAACAATAAAAATGAAGAAGCTAAAGTTGTTAACTCAACAACTTCTGGTGGAGTTACAGTTAATGACATTATGTGGCATATTCAACAAAATGAATTAGGTTTTGGAGGAGTTGGTCCATCCGGAATGGGCAAATATGATGGTTTTGATGGATTTATGAATTTTTCAAACAATAAACCAATTTATAAGCAAATAGGATTTGGTTTAGATAAATTTCTTGATGCTATAAGACCTCCATATAAAGGTAGTATAGAAGACGTTCTAGAAAAACTATTAAAGTAATGCTTAAACTTTCAGCCTCTCTTGGCCTAAAGTATTTTAGATCAAGCAAAGGAGCATTCGTATCCTTTACTTCCATTATGGCTGTAATGGGTTTAACTATCGGTGTAGCCGCTCTCATTATCGTTACATCAGTTATGAATGGGTTTGAAAAAGAACTAAGAGATAGAATATTAGGTGTAATACCTCACGTATTAATTCATTCAAAAGAGCCCATTTCTAATTATGAATTACTAATTGATCAAATAGAGAAAAATCCAGATGTTGTGGCAGCAGCGCCATTTATTCAAACTCAGGCATTGATATCTATTGGTAATAGATCAAAGGGAATTGCTTTAACTGGAATAGATGTAAAGAAAGAGTCTGAAGTTTCAATACTTCCCAATAACATGTTGATCGGCTCCTTAGAATCATTGAATGATAATGAAATCATTCTGGGGTATTGGTTAGCAGCACATTTAGGAACTTCTGTTGGTGATGAGATAAATATAACAACTTCAGAAATGAGATCATCCATAATTGGATCTTTCCCTAGAAGCTTTAAATTTATTGTTTCTGGTATTTTTGAATTAAAGGCTGAGCCAGATCAGAATTTGGCTTTAATCACTCACAAGTCTGCTCAAAAAATTAAAGGATTCGGGGATGCAACAGAAAATATCAGATTAAAGGTTACAGATATTATGAATTCAAGAGTTATTGGATCAGATATTGTTTTAGAAATATCTACTCAAGACAAAATATATGCATCATCAACCTGGGAAAAAACTCATGGAACCTTATTTCAAGCGGTTCAATTAGAAAAATTAATAATAGGTATTCTGGTTTTCTTAATTATTGGTGTAGCTGCGTTTAATGTTCTTTGTACTACAATTATGAGTGTAAGATCTAAAGAAAGAGAAATAGCTATTCTCAAAACAATTGGTGCATCAGACTTTACAATTGTAAGTAT
Organism: uncultured SAR86 cluster bacterium; assembly: GCA_902622845.1. Taxonomy (GTDB): domain Bacteria; phylum Pseudomonadota; class Gammaproteobacteria; order Magnimaribacterales; family D2472; genus CACNXK01. The sequence continues at coordinate 68,776 of CACNRI010000003.1, forward strand.
TTTTATCTTTCAAGGTTTATATATATCAATGTTGGGTATCATTTCTGGTCTCATATTGGGGATATTAATTACATTAAACCTTGACCCTTTAATAAACTTTATTGAAACATTAATTAATAGATCATTATTAGATAATTACTTTATTAATTATTTTCCATATGCTTTTAACTTTAACCAAATAACTTTAGTTCTACTTTCTTCATTTCTTTTATGTTTTATTTCCTCTGTTTGGCCATCAACAAGAGCAGCTAAATTGAATCCTAATGAGGTTCTAAGACATGAATAAAATTTTTACTGAAGATTTATCAAAAACTTTTATTACTGATGGAATTAAGAATTCTGTTTTGCGTGATATTAATTTCTCTATATCTCAGGGAGAAACATGTTCGATAATAGGTGCTTCAGGATGTGGTAAATCTACATTTTTACACCTTTTAGCTAAATTAGATGATTATTCGTCAGGAAGGATTTTCTTTAATGAAATAAATTATAGTGATTTAAATTCAGATTCATCAGCAAGCTTGAGGCTGGATAATTTTGGTTTTGTATACCAATTTCATCACCTTCTTGAAGATTTTAATGCTTTTGATAATTGTAAAATTGTTCAAGACTTACATAATAATAAAAATAATCCAAATATTGATGAACTCTTAATAAGCGTTGGCTTAAAAGATAAATTTAAATCTTATCCATACCAACTTTCAGGTGGAGAGAAACAAAGATTAGCAATTGCAAGGGCTTTATCAAACAATCCAAATTTTTTAATTATGGATGAGCCTACTGGTAATCTTGATAATAAAACATCTCAACTTATTCAGGATTTAATACTGAATATTTCAAGAAATAATCAGATAGGGATCATTCTGGCAACTCATGATTTAAATTTTGCTAATATGATGGATACAGTTTATGAAATTTATGATGGGGGCTTAAGAAAAGTAAATGAGTGATATTTTTATAGCAGGTGGATGGTTTATGTGGCCTCTCTTAGCTTGCTCTATAACTATAATCTCAATATCAATTGAAAGATTTTGGATGTTACAAGAAAGACTTGTATCTCCATCTGGCCTTGATAAGCAGGTTCTAAATTTAATTGATAGAGATCTTTTAGATGATTATCAGGAGAGTGCAATATCAGATATTTCATCATTAGGAGATCTTCTAATAACCGTTCATAAATATAAAGAATTATCTAGAGATCTACTTGAATCAAAATTAGAGGAAAAATCTATTGAAATTAAATATAAGCTTGAGAGGAATCTTTCAATGCTTGGAGTAGTATCAACCATTTCTCCTCTTTTAGGTCTCTTAGGGACAGTTGTAGGAATGATAACTGTTTTTTCAACCTTTCAATCTTCAGGTGCAGCATCACCTGACTTATTAGCAAGTGGTATTTCTCAAGCGCTTATCACAACTGCATTTGGCTTAATGATTGCTGTTCCAGGACTTATTTTACATAGACACTTTGAGCAAAAAGTTAATAAATTAATGATTTTGTTGCAAAGTAAAACCTCATCATTTATTGATAATTTTTAAATGAAATTTGCACTAACATCAAATAAAAATCCAAGTATAGAGATTACTCCACTAATTGATATTGTATTTATTTTAGTTATCTTCTTTGTTGCAACCTCAAAGATAACAGATTCACAATTTCTTGATTTAGACCTGCCAACTACAGAATCATTTAATGTAGAGACATCTTCTTCATCTAACCAAATTTATATCTTTAATGACAATACTGTAATCTTCAATAATAAATCATACATTGTTAATAATGATGCTTTAAAAAATGCACTTTTAAATGAATTAATTGTCGAAGATACAATTATTCTAAGTATAGAAGGGGATGTTACTCATAAAATAACTATAGAGCTTATGGACTTTTTACAAAAAAATTCATTTTCTGATGTTCAAATTAAGACTTTATCAAAATGAAACAAAATTCATTAAAAAGATTATTTTCTTACTCATGGAGATATAAATGGTCTTTCTTAATAAGTATTTTTGGTTTTATTCTATTTGCATCAGCTGACATAGCAGCAGTTGAGTGGATTAGGCAAATTATTGGTTTCATTAATGATAACTCAGATGATAAACAACAACTTCTTGCTTTATCTTTAATTGGTATTGCTCTTGCACGAGGATTGGGTTTCTTTATTGGAAATTACTTTATGGCTAGAGTAGGATTTGGAGTTGTTTACCATCTTAGGGATGAACTATTTAAAAAGTTACATCAGCTTCCAAAAAAATATTTTGATCAAAATCAGTCTGGTCAATTAATTAATAGAATTACATTCACAACAACCCAAGTATCTGGTGCAGCATCTAATGCTATTAAAACCTTAGTCAGGGAAGGGTTTTTATTAATAGGTTTATTCTTTTATATGATCTATCTTAACTGGAAGTTAACGCTACTTCTTATTGTTACTGCACCTTTAATTGCAATAATTGTTTATTTTGCTGGTAAAAGACTAAGAAGACTTGCAAAAAAAATACAAACAGCAATGGGCGATGTTACTCATATTGCATCAGAAGCCGTAAATGGCCATGTTGAAATTAAATCATTTGGTGCTGAAGAGTATGAAAATAGCAGATTTGCAGATGCTAACTCTTCAAATAAAGTTCAGAATCTTAAACTTGAAGCAACAAATAATCTTGCTACACCAATAATCCAATTTTTAGTTTCTATATCCCTTTCCCTAGTCGCATATTTTGCATTAGGTTCTTCATTAGGAATAACGCTTGATGCAGAAACTTTCGTAGCATTTTTTACAGCAGCAGGGTTGATGGCAAAACCTATAAGACAGTTATCAAGCATTAATGGTGTTATACAAAAAGGTTTAGCTGCTGCAAATGAGATATTTGATCAATTAGATTTTGATGACGAAGTTAATACTGGAGATACAACAAAACCTATCGAAGGTGTTATAGAGTTTAAGGATGTTTCTTTTGGATATACAGGAGATAAAAATATATTAAATAATATAAATTTAACTGTTAATAAGCATGAAACAATAGCATTTGTTGGTAAATCGGGATCGGGAAAATCTACATTAGCTAATCTTATTTCTAGATTTTATTCGGATTATACTGGACAGATATTAATAGATGGAATTCCAAACAATGAATATGATTTAAGTTTTCTTAGAAAATCCATATCAATTGTTACTCAATCACCAACACTATTTAACGACACTATAGAAAGAAATATAGCCTATGGTGAAGACGAATTTGATACTGAGAGAGTAATGGAGTCTGCCAGATTAGCTGGATGTTTAGATTTTATAAATAAATTACCAGAAGGCATAAATTCAGAAATAGGTGATGATGGTGTACTACTGTCAGGCGGTCAAAGACAAAGGCTTGCAATAGCAAGAGCTTTTTATAAAAATTCTCCAATTATTATACTGGATGAGGCCACGTCTGCTCTTGATACTGAATCGGAAGAATTAGTGCAAGAGTCACTTGAAAAATTAATATCTGATAGAACCACGATAGTTATAGCTCATAGATTATCAACCATTGAAAATGCTGATCAAATAGTAGTACTGGATAATGGTCTTATATCGCAACAAGGAAAACATTCAGATTTACTTGAAGAAGAGGGCATATACGCTTCACTATATAAAAACGTTCCAATTGAAAGTAAGAAATCATCATCTCCATCCCTACAAAAAGTTTCATATTTACAGCCAATTGACGATATTGAAAATAATTCCAGTTTTGTAATAAATGCTTGGTATCAAAAACATTTATGGCTGTATCTACTTTTACCATTCTCATGGATTTTTACTTTTCTAACTAATAGACGAAGAAGAAAATATCTTAAAAACCAAATTTCGTCATTTAAAACAGATACTCCAGTTGTTGTTGTTGGAAATATAAATATCGGTGGAACAGGTAAAACACCTCTAGTTAAGCATATTGCTTCAAAACTAAAAGAGAGGGGTTTAAAGGTTGGAATTGTCTCAAGAGGCTATGGCGGTAACTTTTCAGGAACACTTAGAGTTGATGATAATACAGAATATAAAAAATCAGGTGATGAAGCGCAAATGCTTGCTAATTTAAATGTTCCTTTATATTTAGATAAAAATAGACCAAGAGCAATTCAAAATCTAATAAATGAAAATGATTGTGACGTAATTTTATCTGATGATGGCCTTCAACATTATAAAATGTATCGTGATATTGAAATTATCGTCATAGATGGATCTAGAAGACTTGGAAATGGTTTAACATTCCCAGCTGGACCTCTAAGAGAATCGTCAAAAAGATTAAAAACAGGAAACTACATTATCAATAATGGCGGACCAACTAAGGATGGTGAAATTCTAATGACCCTTCAGCCAAGTAAATTTGTGCATTTAAATACTGGTAAATCCTATGATATTGATAAATGGCCTATGCATAATCAGATACATGCGGTTGCCGGTTTAGGTAATCCTGGTAGATTTTTTGATACATTATCTCAACTAAATTTTGATATCGAAAGACATCCATTTCCTGATCATCATCAATTTGAAGAAAGCGATCTTGAATTTCTTGATCATCATCCAATAATAATGACTGAAAAAGATTCAGCTCGTTGTAAGAATTTTGAAAATCCTAGAATATGGTATTTAACTGTCGAGCCAAAAATAGAGGAATCATTTATTAATGATCTAGAATCAAGAATACGATCTTTACTAAGCGATGAATGAGTTTATCGTAATAATTCCTTCAAGACTTTCTAGTACAAGACTTAAAGAAAAACCTCTTCTAGACCTAAATGGTAAGAGTTTGATTGAAAGAGTTTATCTCAGAGCCATTCAGAGCAATGCAAAAGAAGTTTTTATAGCAACTGATTCAAAAAAGATTGAGGATCATGTAAAAAACTTTTCACCTAATGTCATCTTAACCTCAAAAGAGCATGAGTCTGGTACAGATAGAGTTCATGAATGTGCGGAAAAATTAAATATTAGTGATGACATGGTCATTGTTAATGTTCAAGGTGATGAACCATTTATAGATCCAGAAACAATAAATAAAACAGCAGATATAATTTTTAATAATAAAAATGCATCTGTTGGTTCAGCATGTACGTTGTTTAAAGATAATGATTTTAATGATCCCAATAATGTAAAAGTTTATTTATCAGACTCAAATAGAGCTATAAATTTTTTAAGAAATGTTGATCCAATCGATCTCTCAAAGAATAAAGAAAAGTATTTACAACATGTAGGTATATATTCATATAATTATGAAACTTTAAGTACTTTTGTTTCATTACCCAGATCTAAAAATGAGATTTCTGAAAGCCTTGAGCAATTAAGATTTCTAGACAATGAACATGAGATCTATTTAGTTGAAATCGAAGAATTAAGTATAGGAATTGATACCGAGACTGATTATAAAAAAGCTTTAAAGATTCTTAATAATAATGACTAAATACGAAACAAAGATTAAAAATTCTTTAAATCTACCTTGTCATTCAAACACGCTATATGAAATTGAATCAACTGAAGATCTTCTTAAGGTTGACTACAACAAATATGATGAATTATTGATTATAGGAGAATGTACAAATTTAGTACTTCCTACAAAACTAAATAAAAAAGTAATTAAATCAAAAAATACAAATGTTAATAAAATATCATCAACCATGTATAGAGTTGGATCTGCTGTAAATTGGAATGATTTTGTATTAAGTATTATTGAAGATAATAGATTTGGTATTGAAAATTTAATAGGTATTCCTGGATCTGTAGGTGCAGCACCAGTTCAAAATATAGGGGCATATGGAGTTCAGGTTTCTGATTTTATTAAAAGTATTAATGTCTATGACTTTAAAGATAAAACTTTTAAAAAACTTCTAAAAGATCAATGTGATTTTGGCTATAGATCTTCAATTTTTCAAACTAAACCATATTTTATTATTGATATTGATTTTGAATTTAATCATATTGAAAAACTGAATATGGATTATGAGGGTATAAGACACCTTATTACTGCTCAAGACAAAGATATAACATCTATAACCTCAAAAGAACTAGGTTCGATTATCTGTGAGCTACGAGATTCAAAGCTGCCTAACCCTAAAGTTATACCAAATGCTGGAAGCTTTTTTAAAAATCCTATAATTAATGAAAAGAATATTTCATACAAGAACTTTAAAAAAGAAGATTTAATAATATGGGATCATGATAAACCAAATGTAAAAGTTGGAGCAGGAAGACTTATTGAGCTTATAAAAAACACTCTAAATCAAGAAGCTATTGATAATTTACATTCAAGTCACGCTCTAATAATTACCAACAAAAATAATATTACTTATGATGACATAATAAAAATTTCTCAAGACATTCAATCAAAAGTCTACAAAGAGTTTAATATTCTCTTAGAGATAGAACCAACGATAATATAAAAATGATTTATGCAGCTTTAGCTCATTTATTTGCTGTAATGAGCCCAGGACCAGATACAGCAATAATTATTAGAGAAGTTTCGCTTAATAAAAGAAGTGGGGGATTATTTTGTGCATTTGGGATTGGAGTTGGGATATTAATTCATTGTTACTTGGCAATATTTGGTATATCAACTCTATTACTTTCAAATAATATTGCGGGTGATCTTATATCTATGCTTGGGTCTTTTTATTTAATATTTATAGGTATCTCATCATTTAAAATTGAATCGCAGACATCTGAAAAATCCCAATTAATGTCTAGCAGCTTCATAAATGGATTTATTACAAACATCTTTAATATAAAAGCTTTTATCTTCTTTATTTCGTTATTTTCAATCATTCTTAATGATGATATTTCATCTATTGGAAAGATCTTTATCCCTATCTACTTTGCAGTAGCTACTTCTTTATGGTTTTCATTCTTAACTGTAGTTCTTACACACGATAATATTCAAAAGAGATGGGAGCCAGTTCAAGAAATTATAAATAAGATTTCAGGATCTATCCTTATTGCTCTTGGATGTTTAATTCTAATAAATATACTTTTCTAGAATAACTCCAATAGCATACAACGAACTGAGCCACCACCAATTTTTTCAATTGTGGGAATATTTATATCTACGATATCGTAATATCTTTCAATAAATCTTTTTTGTATTAAATCGAAAGCTTTAAGACCAGATGTAGATATTAAAAATTTAGCTTCGTTATTAATATTTCTCACTACTATGGCATTCCCAGAAAAATTTTTGACCTGCTCTATAGATAAATTAAGAATCTTATGAGTTTTTTCAATATTTGATAGTAAGTTTTTGGAGTCGGAAATTGAATCAAAACATATGCCAGCAAATTTATTTGTAATAAACATCAGAACATTTGTATGGTAAGTGGGTTTTTTATCTATATAGCTTTTAAAATGAACAAGGTCATATCCTCTAAGTTGAGACCATTTTGAAGCTAAACTTACGTTTGATCTATTTGATTCAGCCATATATGCGGTTTTGTTAACTCTATCTAAAACCAATGAACCCGTTCCCTCTAAAAAAAAATTTTCTGCTTCATACTCAGTTAAATCATTTTTAAGCGAATAGTTTGTATTTAAAAAATTTATGTTTGATTTTGATCTTTCTAGACGTCTATTAGGAGATTGCATACTAAATAAGTCATAAGTTCCATCTTCAAAAGTTACAACCCAATTATTAGGATATATGCTATCAGGTGAATTTTTTGGACTCTTTAGAATATTAAATGAGATCTTATTTTTATCTAATGTTCTTATAAAGTTATCAAACTCCTCAAAAATCTTTAGCTTATTAAATTGAACATCATTTTGAAAAACATTTGTATCAAACGTCTCTGTATTAAAATTAAAATTTGATGGCTCAACTAGAGCTAATTTATTTGCTGATTGATCCAAGAATTTATATTTTCCTCAAGAACATAAAGAGGTATGCCTCCATGTCTCAAAACCTCATGATGGAATTCTTTAATATCAAACTCATCACCTAACTTATTCTCAGAAATAGCTCTAAGTTCCTTAATTTTAAGTTCACCAATTTTGTATGCCAATGCTTGACCAGGCCAATTAATATACCTATCAATCTCATTTATGACATCCTGTTTTGTTTTTGCTGCATTGTCTAAGAAATATTCAATTGCTTGTTGTCTTGACCATCCTTTGTAATGCATACCGGTATCAACAACAAGTCTTACTGCTCGCCACATTTCATATGTTAGCTGACCAAATTTGGAATATGGATCTTTATACATCCCTAAATCTTCACCTAAACTTTCAGCATATAAACCCCATCCTTCAACGAATGCAGTATAACCCCCATATTTTCTAAAGTTCGGTAAATCTAATTCCATCGTATAAGCAATTTGTAAATGATGACCTGGCATTGCCTCATGAAGTGATAGCGCTTCTATTTCATATTTAGGTCTAACCTCAGGCATATATAGGTTTACATAGTAATATCCAGCTCTTGAACCATCAGCAGCAGGTCTTTGATAGTAGGCTGTTGTAGTATCAGGAGCGCTCTCCATTGGTATAGGTTTTAATCCATATGGCATAGAAGGTAAGTCTTTAAATAATTTAACCAACAAAGGATCTATTCTTTTAGATGTTGCAAGATATTCAGTAAAGAGCTCTTCACCTGTTTCAAAGTAAAACTGGCTATCTGTCCTTAAATAGTCTAAGAATTCATCAAAACTTCCATTCCATTGAACTTGATCCATAATCTTAAACATTTCATTCTTTATCCTTGTTACTTCACTTAATCCAATATTATGTATTTCATCTGGGGTGAGCTCGGTAGTTGTAAATTGCCTAGCGATGAGTTCATAGTATTGTGAACCATTTTTAATATCACTAATCCCAATTGTGTCTCTACAATTAGGATAATAAGAATTTTCAAAGAAATTTAATAACTTTGCATAAGAGGGTATTACAACATTGGTTATAGTAATTTTTGCTTGTTCTCTTATTTGTTCTTGTTCTTGACTTGATATTTCATCTGGTAAAACCTCAAATGCATCATAGAAAGGACTATTTATATAAGAATCAACATTTTGTAATTTGATTTGATTTAAGACTCTGCTCATTAGAACTTTAGGCGGCATGACTTGATTTTCAATACCTTGGTTTGCTAGAGCAATATATTGATCAATTACATCATCAAGTTTTTCTAGACGAGAAATCCAATCCATATATTGTTGAAAATTACGAAGAGGCAATGATTCAGCTGTTTCGTGTTGCAGTTGAATACCGCCTCTATGACTGAAAGGTAGTAAATGTATTTGATATTGATGCTTATCTGCAGAGTTTTTGTAACCATCTAAAAACAATCGATAGTTTAGTTTATTTTCATCTGAGAAATCATTGACACTCATCATCTCAAGTTCTTCTATAACTTTTAATGTATGTTCATGATCTCTATTTATCTTCTCAATTGAATAATCAGGCCATAGTGTATTGAAGCGCAAATCTCCCATATAAGATGCATAGATAGGATTGTCCTCCACTGATTTAGCAAATTCTTTATCTAGAAGTTCTAAAAATTTTTGCTCATCATTAGTTTTAGAAAAGAAATTAGGTATTAGAGATAAATTAAAAGCAACAATTAAACCTAATGATAGCAATCCTGTATAAAGAATGTATCTAAGTTTAAACATTACATATTAAGATAATTTGGACCACCCATACCTTCAGGTGTTACCCAAGTAATATTTTGCGATGGGTCCTTAATATCACATGTTTTACAATGAACACAATTTTGAGCGTTAATGACAAATTTATCTTGATTATTCTCATTAACAACCTCGTAAACACCTGCAGGACAATATCTCTGAGCTGGTTCAGCATATTTGGGTAAATTTACACTTATTGGGATATTTTCATCTCTTAATTTCAAATGACATGGCTGATCTTCCTCATGTGAAGTATTCGATAGATAGACAGAACTAAGTTTATCAAAAGATATAACCCCATCTGGTTTGGGATAATTAATTTTAGGCATCTTAGATGCATCTTCCAAGCAAGCATAATCTGGAGTAGGGTGATTTAAAGTAAATGGTAAATTGCCTCTAAAAACAAATTGATCTATAGCCGCTAAGATAGGGCCAAATAGATTACCAAATTTATGTAATAACGGGCCAAAGTTCCTTGCTTTGTAAAGTTCTTTTTGAAGCCAGGACTTTTGGATTCTATCTTCATAAAGAACAAGATCTGAACCAATATTATTTTTTTCTATTGCCTCATGTATAACTTCAGCAGCAATCATCCCAGATTTCATTGCTGTATGAGTGCCTTTAATTTTAGGGAAATTGAGTGTACCTGCATTATCACCAACAATAAGTCCACCATTAAATGACATTTTTGGTCGAGACTGGAAACCACCTTTTATGAGTGCTCTTGCACCATAAGCCACTCTGGTTCCATCTTTTAGAAGCTTAGATATACCAGAATTATGCTTCCATTGTTGAAATTCATCATATGGACTTAGATAAGGATTCTTATAATCTAATGGAACTACATAACCCATATAGAGTTGATTATTTTTACCGTGGTAGCAATAAGATCCAGATGCTGTACCTTTAGCCGGCCAACCTGCAGTATGCATTACGGTCCCTTCTTTATGTAATTCAGGTTTGATATCCCATATTTCTTTAAAACCTATCCCATAATGTTGTGGATCTTTACCTTGATCTAAATTAAATTTTTTAATTATCTGCTTACCAAGATGACCTCTACAACCTTCAGAAAGGACAGTGTATTTTGCTCTTAGCTCCATACTAGGCTGGTATGATGGTTTTTTTTCACCATCCTTAGTAACACCCATTTCACCAGTAACAATTCCCTTCAGCTGATCATTTTCAATAATTATTTCAGAAGCAGTAAAGCCAGCAAATATTTCAACACCAAGTGACTCTGCTTCTTTTGCGAGCCATCTACAAAAATTAGCAAGACTCATAATGTAATTACCATGATTGTTGAAATTAGGCATAAAAAATCCTGGTAGAGGAACGGGTATGGATATGTTTTCATTTACTAGGTACCTAACAATATCTTTCTTTACGGGTGTATCAAGTGGTGCCTCTTTGTCCTTCCAATCGGGAATAAGCTCATTGAGAGCTGTAGGCTCAAATACATTGCCAGATAAAATATGAGCACCAACCTCAGATCCTTTTTCAATAACGCATATCGAATGATTCGTATTATTTTTTTTATTTAATTGGGCAAATTTTATAGCTGTAGATAGTCCTGCAGGTCCAGCACCCACAACAAGGACATCATATTCCATTACATCACGTTCCATAAATACTTCCTAAGCTCTTTAGAAATTGTGTAAAAAGCATTACAATTATAGCCGCAAAACCCTTTAAACTTAACATATTATGAAAATACTAGTACCTATAAAAAGAGTAGTGGACTATAACGTAAAGGTAAGGCCATTATCTGATAATTCAAATGTTGATCTCAATAATGTAAAGATGTCAGTTAACCCCTTTTGTGAAATTGCTGTCGAAGAAGCAGTTAGATTAAAGGAATCCGGACAAGCTTCGGAAGTAGTTGTTGTAACAGTTGGAGGTGATGAATCTCAAGAACAGCTAAGAGCATGTCTTGCACTTGGAGCAGATAGAGCAATTTTAGCTCAATCTGAGGGCCTACTAGAGCCACTAGCTATTGCAAAAGTTTTAACCAAAATAGTTGAATCTGAAAATCCTAATCTTATAATCTTAGGCAAGCAAGCAATTGACGGAGATAATAACCAAACTGGTCAAATGTTAGCTTCTATGCTTGATATGCCCCAAGCTACTTTTGCATCCGAACTTAAAATTGAAGGGGATAATGCATTAGTTACAAGAGAAATTGATGGTGGTTTACAAACAATAAATGTAACTCTTCCAGCAGTTGTTACGACGGATTTAAGACTTAATGAGCCAAGATATGCATCATTGCCAAATATTATGCAAGCAAAGAAAAAAGAACTTTCCATTCAAAATGTTTCTGATCTTGGCATAGATGTATCTAATAGAACGTCAATTCTTTCAGTTGAATTGCCACCAACACGTGAAGCCGGTGTAATGGTTGATTCGGTTGATGAATTAGTTGAAAAATTAAAAAATGAAGCAAAGGTAATAACATGAGTATATTAGTAGTAGCAGAACATGATAATAGTGAAATTAAAGGTTCAACCCTTAACACGGTAACAGCTGCATCAGAAATTGGTGGAGATGTATCAATATTAGTTGCTGGATCAGAATCATCATCAGTTGCAGAACAAGCTGCTAAGATTTCTGGTATTAGTTCAGTTATTCATGTTGACGATCCTATATATAAAAACTTCTTGGCTGAAGATTTAGGTAACCTAGTTGTTTCTGTTGCAGACGGATTTAATTATATACTCGCACCTGCAACAACTTTTGGTAAGAATTTTCTTCCCAGAGTCGCAGCTAAATTAGACGTTCAACAGATATCAGATATCATTTCAGTTGAAGATGCTGACACATTTAAAAGACCAATTTACGCAGGAAGTTGCATTGCAACTGTTAAATCAACTGATTCTGTCAAGGTAATAACTGTAAGAACAACAGCCTTTGATGCATCACCCATGGTAGATTCATCAGTAAATGTTGATCTTGGTGCTGTTGTTGATTCTTTAAATAACTCTAAATTTGTTAGCGATGAAATTGCTGAGAGTGATAGACCAGAACTTACAGCTGCTGATGTAATTGTTTCTGGTGGAAGAGCATTAGGCTCATCTGAAAATTTTAAAATCATCGAAGCACTTGCTGATAAATTGGGAGCCGCAGTAGGAGCCTCAAGGGCCGCTGTTGATGCTGGCTATGTTCCAAATGATTATCAAGTTGGACAAACAGGTAAAATAGTTGCACCTTCATTATATATAGCTATTGGCATTTCCGGCGCTATTCAACATTTAGCTGGAATGAAGGACTCTAAGGTAATAGTTGCTATTAATAAAGATGAAGATGCACCAATTTTTCAGGTTGCAGACTATGGTCTTGTCGGTGATTTATTTGAAGCAGTTCCTGAATTAACTGACTCTGTGTAATTAGATGGAATTCCTCTTTCAGGGGTTATCTCAAGAAACCTTATGGCTAGTAGTAGTTTTTTATGACTTGTTACTAGTTGTAGTTCTTTATAAATTTTTTGGAAAATATGGTTTATATACAGCTGTAATTTTAGGCATTATTCTGGGCAATCTTCAAGGTGGTAAGGTTTCTGAATTTGTTATTTTTAATGCTACGTTTACTGTAAGTATGGGTGCAATCCTTTATTCAGGAATTTATTTTTCAACAGACCTACTAAATGAAAAATATGGTAAAACTGAAGCTAACAGGGCAGTTAATCTTGGATTTTTTGCAAACATTGCTGTCCTATTAACACTCCTTTTAAGTTTACTATTCAAACCCTCTGATTTAACTGGTTCAGCATTAGAAGTTCATAATGCTCTATCAGTCATCGCCTCATATTCACCAGCTTTTATAATAGGTTCTCTGACTGCTTACTTTATAAGTCAAAAATTTGATGTTTGGTTTTTCAATTATCTTAAAACTATTACACAAGGTAAATATCTTTGGTTGAGGAATAATCTTTCAACTATTACTTCACAATTACTAGATACCTTTATTTATACTTTTACCTGGGTGATAGCAACAGACTTGAGTATATACGAGGCTTTTTACATAGCTTTATCAAAATATATTTTTAAAATATTTATTGCGTTGATAGATACAATATTTATTTATGGTGTTAGGAATATAAATCCGTTAGTTAAAAATGACGAATAGGTCCATTACCTAAACCAAAATTAGGGGCTTTTTTAATACCATTTTGAACATATTCAATAGAAATTCTTATTGAATCTTTTAAATTAATTCCTAAACCTATGTTTGTAGCTATTGCTGATGCTAAAGAACAGCCTGTTCCATGGGTATTTGTACTATTAATTTTTTTAGATTCAAATATATGTTCGTCACCATTAGAAGTAATCAAGACATCACTTATATTGTCTGAATTTCCATGACCGCCTTTTACTAATACATTTTTACATTCAAGTTTTAATAATTTCTTTCCTGCATCTATCTGATCTTCAAGATTATTAATTTTCTTCCCACTAAGAATTTCAGCTTCATGTATGTTGGGAGTTATTAAAAAAGATTTACTAACTAGATTACTTTTAATTGAAGTTATTACTTCATCACTAACAAGAACATCTCCTGATGTAGCTACCATAACTGGATCTAAAACAATTTTGTGGTTAGAGATGTTCATACTTATATATTCAATAATTTCTTCATCAGCTAACATTCCTATTTTTATAACATCAGGCGTTAGGTCATTATTAATAGAATTAATTTGATCTATGACTATTTGCTTTGGTAAAGGATATATTGATTGAACGCCAATTGTGTTTTGTGCCGTGATAGCTGTAACCACAGTCATTGCATATCCTTTGAAAAATGAAGTTGTCTTAATATCTGCTTGAATTCCAGCTCCACCGCCTGAATCTGACCCCGCAATAATAAGAACTTTTGGTATAAACGACATTTTGTGATTATAAAAAAAACGCCTATCGAAAGATAGGCGTTAGTGGATTGAAATAACTAACTAGTCGTTTGTATTAACCCATAGGGGAATAACAGCAATACCAAGAGCAGCTACTAGCATTAACATGCCACCAACTTTTCCTATCATATTACCGCCTTCTGCCATTGCAGCTACAAATGCTTGTGAGCCGGGCCCTATGTCTATATCTCCATTAGCTGCATCAAGTGTTGATAATGCTAATGCATGACCTTCAAATAGACCACTAATATTTCCATACACAACTAAACCAGATAGAAACACTCCAACAGCAAAAGCTGTTACGAATATTTTTCCTAGTAAATTAACATTTTTTTCTAATGAAACACTGCTAAATCTAGCTGCAACCCATAATGCTAAAACTATAGCAAGAAATCCGGTAGCATTTGCAGTTCTTCCAGCTGCAAACGCATCCCACATTGCTATTTCCGCCATTGCGCTTTGAACTAAAGCTTCTTCCATTTTATTCCTCCTTAAATGTGAAGTAAGTATTTATTCTACACATTTATAATTATTATTTAAATTATGTGAAATTAAAGTAACATGTATATCTATGAACTCTGATTTAATCATTCTCATCGTTCAGATAATAGCAGCACTTGGTGTAGTTATATCTGTTGTTTATTTAGGAGTTCAAATTCATCAACAAAATGAAATAACAAAAGCTCAGTTTGGCCATTCTTTAACACAAAGGCAGTACGAAAGATATTTTCATACAGCAAAGGATGGAAATTATGCAGAATTTCTTGCCAAAGATTGGTCGTCAGATTCGCTTAGTGATGGTGATAGATGGAGAGCTGCAATGTTTATAGTTATGTGTTTAGTTGATGTTTTTGATGTTTATGAAAAAGTTAAGAAAGGTTTTGTTGATAAAAAACATTTAGATATACGAATGAATGCACTTAAGTTTGGAACTATGAAAACAGACGCGGCGAGAAATACATGGGATTTTTGGAAATTGACAAGAGATGATGAGTTTATAAACTGGTTTGAGAATGAGATATACGGTGAGGAAACACTTGATAAAGAATCACTTAAAGAAACAGCTGGTGATGCTTTTAATAAAAGCCTTAGATAAAATTATTTTACAAACCACATAAAAAGCTGCGGCGTCTTATCCATATATTCTTTATATTCAGATCTTCTCTTGAGACTCCTGTTATCCATCATAGGGCATGAAATAAATACGAATAAAGCTAACATAACTATTGGGCAAGCTAATAACCATATAGTGGTTAATCCTGAAGCAAGTGCAAAGATATATATTCCAAACCAAAAACTTACTTCACCTAAATAGTTAGGATGTCTTGAATATTTCCAAAGTCCATATTTCATTGTTTTACCTAAATTACTCTTATCTTTTCTGAATTTTCTCATTTGGTCATCTGAAATATATTGAATAACAACCGCAATGATGATTATTACAAAACCTACATATACAAGTTCATTCAGACTTTCAGAATTAAGAGCCACATAAATAGGGTAAAGACTTACATTTACAATTAGAGTCGGAATTAGATGTATTCCAAAAAGATCATTGATAAAAGCCATGAATTTATTATTGTTTTTTAAATCTATATATCTAAAGTCTTCATGATCAAGATTATTCCAATTGAGATACCAGTTGTAAGTGAGTCTCAACGCCCAAAATAAAAAAGCTGCTAAAACTAAATTGAGTTCTAAGGTTGGTAGAGATGATTGTTTAGCAATATAAAAGACTATGGGTATTGGTGCTACATGCCAAAAGGGATCATAAATACTTGAATTTTTATGTACGTTAGAAAATAAAAAAATTATTAATGTAGCAGACACATGCCAAACTAATATATATAACCAACCATCAAAATTAAAATTTTTAGTGACTAAATATGCGAGGTAGAAAGAAATTACATAATAGAAAAATACTAATGCAAGACTTCCATTTTTGGATTTAATGAGATTCTGCAAAACTTTCTAAGGATGATCTAAGTTCTTTGTCATTTAAATGAAATAATGAGATTTCATCTTTCCAATTAAGATCTTTAAATTTTTGAATACCCATTTCATACCAACTATCTTTCATATATTCAATATTTTGTTTAGTTTTTATGTACATATAAATAAACCAATCTTGAAAATCATGTTCTTCTATCTGGTTAAATATTTCATCACATTTCTTATAATCCCCATTTAGATAATATGCTAAAAATAATTTTTTTAATGGTCTATCTGAATTACTATCCATTGCTGGTATTGGTTCTAATTTATACATCTTTTCAAATACTTTGATACCACTTTCAACCTCACCATTCCTGATAAGAGCATCTCCATATATTGATAATACAAAAGGATGATTCGGATTCGCATTGTATGCTTTTGTTGCATAGATTTTGCTTTGTTGAAAATTTTGAAGCGTCAAATTTGCTTCTCCTAAAATCCTATTTGTATTCCAGTCATTTTCATTAAGCTCATTAGCTTTGCTTAGAGAGCCTAAAAATTCTTCCATATTTTCATCATTTCGTTCTCTAAAACCTAATGTCATTGCTTGACCAAGTGTACAGGCTTTCCAAGAATAGGGGAGTGCATTAGTATTATCAGCTTCGATCGCTGCATCTAGCATTTTAATAGCTTCAGCATTTGCCTCTTTATCAAATTTCTGATTTAGAGCTCTACCTTTGAGCGTATATTCATAAGAAGTCATATTTTCTGTAGGTTTCCTATGTGCTCTCTTTAGACTAGTTATTTCAATTTCTCCCACAATGCATCTAATAATTTTTGTAACTATCTCGTCTTGAATTTCAAAAATATCTGTATTAATTCGATCATACTTGTTACTCCAAATAACTCTATCGTCATTCATGTCGCTTAATTCAACTGATATACGCAGCCTATCATTTGAAGACCTAATAGATCCTGAAACAATGAAATCAAAACCCCATTCATCCTTAAATGACTGAGATGTATAGTCTTTGCCCTTAAATCCAAAACAGGTTTTTCTTGTAGCTACAGATATCTCTTTAACCATAGATAGTTCAGTTATTAAATCCTCAACAATACCATCGACAAGAAACTCTCCATCATTATCATTATTTAAGTTTTCAAAAGGTATTAACCCTATTTTTGGCCTGTAATCATCAATTGTGGAATTGTTTTCATCAAAGTTCTTTAAGGTTTCCTTATCAATAGATTTTCTCTTAGTTAAATATGAAATTATTAGAACAACAGGGAATAATATCAAGACACAAATAAATAGTATTTGCATAAAGGATTCGGTGGATATACCAAGCATTGATTGAGTAGATAGGTTATCTGTGACAATACTTGCGACTTGAATAAGACCAAAAGATGCAACAGCATATCCAGCAGATGTTTTAACAAGAATACTTCCGATATTTTTGAGCTTTATTCTGATAAAGTGGAATGCAATCTTTAGCTTATTCATCTTAATATAATAATAAAAAATTAAACCAATAGAAAATATTTGGGATTTAACTTATCCGCTTTTCTATCGGAAGTAGTGCTTTTAATATCATTTTTAGTTTCGACAGGCTTATAATTATATTAATGAAGTATCCCTCTATAACCGAACTCGTCTTACGTGATGGTCAACAATCATTGATTGCCACAAGAATGCGTCTGTCTGATATGACACCAATTCTCTCAAAGCTTGATAATATTGGATTTTCTTCGTTGGAAGTGTGGGGTGGAGCAACATATGATTGTTGTCTTCGATTCTTGAATGAAGATCCTTGGAAAAGATTAAGTGTTATTAAATCTAATGTTAAAAAGACTAAGCTTCAAATGCTTTTAAGAGGAAAAAATCTTGTTGGATATAAGAAATATGATGATTCTGTAATTGATTTATTTATTAAGGAATCATCTAAAAACGGTATAGATATTTTTAGAATATTTGATGCCCTCAATGACATTAACAACATTCTCTATTCTATAGAATGTGTCAACAAGTATGGATCTAATTCACAAGGCACAATATCTTACACAACGAGTCCTATTCATAATGATAAATATTGGTTGAAATTAGCTAAAGATATTGAGGACGCAGGTGCTAAATCTCTTGGTATAAAAGATATGGCGGGTTTATTAAAACCAAAAACTGCATATAGTCTTGTCAAAAAACTTAAAAAGAATCTAAATATTCCAATTCATCTGCATACACACGCAACAACCGGTCTAGCAGATGCAACTAATTTTAAGGCTTTTGAAGCAGGAGTAGATAACATTGATACATCTATATCATCTTTTTCTAATTTGTATGCCCATACTGCTACAGAAAGCCTTATATCTATGATCTATGATGAAGACGAAAATCCTTTTAATATGAATGAATTAGCTGAAATATCAGATTATTTCCAAAATATTAGAAACAAATATAGTAAATATGAAGGTTCGATGAAGGGTGTCGATATAAAAATGCTCATAAACCAAGTGCCCGGTGGTATGTTAAGTATTTTAGAAAAACAATTATTTGACATTAATAAATTAGATAAATTAGATGATTTAATAAAAGAGATACCAGAAATTAGGAAAGATGTTGGATATATCCCACTTGTAACACCAACATCTCAAATTATAGGTGCTCAAGCACTTTTAAATGTTTTAGATAATTCTCGTTATAAGAATCTAAACAAGGAATTCATTGATTTAGTAAATGGTAAATATGGAAAAATACCCGGCGAAGTCAATAAATCATTATTAAAAATAATTGATTCTAAAAATTATGAAGAAACTTCAACTTCATTAACTGTAAATGACGCACGTCTGGAATTTAAAAAGTTCTGTAAAGATAACAGTCTTAAGGATTTATATAATAACAATACCGATCTCTTAAACTATATTCTGTTCCCTAAGGAATCAAAAGATTTTTACAACAAGTCAACATCAATGAGCATGAATGATCTTATAGAGCTACAAGAAGGTTTTGGCTTTTATCTATCAGATTAATAAACATTTTTGATAATTTTTATTTATTTAATCTTACTATTGTATTATTTTAGTATCAGGAGGAATTATCAAATGAAAAAATTATTATCTATATCATTAATGTCATTATCATTTTTTGTTTTATCTGATGATGAGCCAACATTTCCAGGCTTGATATCAAGCGATGTATTCAATATGGGAAATGGGATGGTAATGCACGTTGAAAGAAGGAACTCTTGCAATCAAGATGGGACACCAAAACATTTTCATCCAGCTGCTGGGACACTTGTATACGTGCTTGATGGCACTTCACAATCTAAATCGACAGGTGATTGGAAAGAATATAATAAAAATGAATATTGGTTTGAAAGATCTGATTGGGTCCACGGTGGCGAGGAAGACACACCTTCATTGCCTGAAGGAACTTGTCAAAAACTCTTAGTTATAAGGGTAGCGGAAGAGGGCAAAGATCACACAATTTTTATTGATTAATTTAATTAAAAGCTCTCTTTAGAGAGCTTTTTTTATGGAGTAATTAATGGATCTGTGCCTAAACCACTTCCATATACAACAGCATTAAGCCATAAACGATTTGTTCCTCTTGCAGAACCTCTAAAGTTAGGCTCACCTGAGAATAAGATTATTTGCCCTTTGCCAATTTTTTCTCTGGTCAGATATGCTGAGTTAGCTATTCTTTGACTCGCTTCAGGCCAGACTAATCCACTCATTCTTACGCTTAAATCATAACCCGAAGGTATTTGTGACCAATTTATAGTTTTAGTTTGGGCATCATTATTAGGAAGCAGTTCACCAATTCTTAAAGCAGCCTGAGAATTTCCTCCAGTCATAAGAATTGGATAGTTTCCATAAAGAACCGGTACCACATCCTCAGCACCAAATGTTAACCAATGGTCGGTATCTGCTCTTGCTGAAACGATAGCACCTGAGGGCATCAGCGTTGACTGCCATTTATCTCTCATTTCTAATTGTTCTTTAGAATAGATAACATCTGATGATTCCCATGGGTAAGAAATTTCTGCATTAACTTTGTTTTCATTTGCATCAGTAATATCAATATTTTCTTCCATTGAATATATCTCTCTCATCAAATCAATATTAAAGTCACTACTCTTATCAAATGTTTTATTTAAGCTTTTAACAGAACTAACATTACTAGATATTATCGATCTTGTGGATCTATTATTTGCTATCAAGGTTCCTCCTTGTTTTACCCAATCCATTAAAATGTCTTTTGCATAATTACTTAAATTAGGACTTCCACTTGGTAAAATTATTGTGTTGTATCGTCTTAAATCGCCATAACCTGTTAAAGATGAATTTAATTGGCTATGTCTTATACCTAGATTATGATCTAGGGACCACCAACTAACACCTACATCATATGAGCTAAAGTCAGAATGACTTAATATGGCTATTTGTGGTTTTCTGAGTAGCCTAAAATGCCTGCCACCCCAATCAGGTAACTCCTTAGCTCCAAAACCAGATTCTATCGATACTACTGACATATTAAGATCAGTAGCTACGGTATTAATAATTTCATGTAAATCTGTAGAATTAGGATTATCCATAGCTATTACAGCAACACTTCCCCTTGATAGATTATGACCAGACAAAATTGAATCTTTGTCTATTATTCTTACTTGAATATTTTGTTCTAGTAGTCTTGCGGCAAAAGCCACAGATCTATCATCTTTACCATCAACTGCCCACATCACAGCATCTTCACTAACATCTATTATCTCAGGTGAGGGCTTCCAAGCAGTTAAATTTGATTTAATTTCTTGAGGAATGGTTAAAGCCGGTAATCCATACATCATTGTTAGATTAAATGCAGTTGTGTCATACATTATTGATGATCCATTTTTGATCCTTTTTTGCTTCTCCTCGATTAAAACTTCATCATCAATTTCAGCATCAAACTCCAGAATAGCAGATATCATAGGTGCTTCGGGTTGATTATTTGGAACAATCATACTCCCTACAGGAATAGTATATTCATCTTCAATAACACCATTTTGTTTCAGAGCATTTGAGACATTTATTGGCTTATCATTTTTAAATATTTGAATATCTTGAGCTATTAGTTTTTCAGCAAGTACATTTAGTCTTCCATTATTATCTGTTGCTAAAATTACATAGGTCCTGTTGGAATACTTACTGTCATTGGAAACATTATATTTTCTTCCATCCCAATAATCTTTATACATTGATTTTGAATTAGCTTTAAGAGTTTCAAGATTTATCATTGTGCTTACAAATTGATGGTGAACAGATTCTTTATAAGATTGAATAGTACCTTCAGGTCTTCTTACACCATCTTCAGCCATTCTAGATTGTTCATATAAAATGCCTAAAGTCCCTCTAAACTGAACATAGAACGAATAGCCTGGATATAGGTCTTCGTGCCACTCACCAGTGTAAAAGCGCCAGTTTCTCCTATCAAACTCATTACCTTGATCTTGTGCAAAAACATTACCCCATTTAACTAAATCATAATCTACATTTTTATTTATAGGCTCCCTTGCTGGGCCAGTCATGAAAGTATCTTGTGCACCCATTTCGTGAGCATCAACCATAATTTGTGGTCTCCATTCATTTATCAGAGCAACTCTTCCAATTGTTTCAGGTTGTGTTAAGTATATCCAGTCTCTGTTTAGGTCATAGAAGTAATGGTTTGTTCTTCCATAGGGCCAATCACCGGTATGAATTAATGATTGATCATCATAGTTTGGTGCAGTACCCCTAAATTGTTCTAGATTCTTTGCAAATCTTGCTCTACCATCAGGATTCATTAAGGGATCAACAATGATAATCATATCATCTAACAAGTTTAAAATATCCTTATCTTCACTAGCGATGAGATGATAAATCACACCTAAGGCTGCATCCGCACCAGAAGTCTCATTTCCATGAATAGAGTAGGCCATCCAAGCGACAGCAGGTAAATCATCAATTAAAGATCTTGCTTGTCTATCATTAGTAATTCTAGCGTTAGAGAGTTGTGTGATCTTATCTTTTATAGAATCAAGATTTTTTAGGTTTTCTGAAGAAGAAATGAACACAGCATGAAGTGGTCTTTTTTCATGCGATCTCGCATATTCAACAACTTTTAATTTGTCAGACTGATCTGCCCATCGCTTCAATGCAGAAGTAATCTGTTCAGGTGTTGCTACTCGTGTTGCATAATCAAAATCCAAGAATGTATTAGGATGATCTACTGAATCTATGTAGTTATCATCAAGAATGACTTCTTGATATAGATCTTTCGAAAATGAAGTGGGTTCCATTAATGTATTAGCACCAATGTTAACTATAAAAATAAAAATAAGTAGGGTATATCTATGCATTTAATTCTCCCTTAAAGATATAAATAATCTTTAGAAATCATATAATAAAAAGGTTAAATAATGGAGCTAATATGAAAAATTTAGTAATTGTTTCTTTTCCTGCAAAAACTGAAACTCTTGGTCTTTTAAAGCAATCAATGAAAGATGCACTCCCAGATACAAGAGCTTACCCTGGATGTATTTCTGTTGATACCTATTTGGAAGAATCAACAAACACAATTCATTTAATCGAAGATTGGGAAACATTAGATGATCAAGCTGCTTACTTGAATTGGAGGATTGAGACAGGCCTATTAACATCTTTGGATCCGATTCTTGAGGGTGGGGCATCTAGTATAAAAATTAAAATATGTGGTCCAAAAATTGAAAATATTTAATTAGTATTTCTAAAAAATGATAGATAATATTTGGGAAAAAATAATAAAGGAAGTTGAATTAAGAATTAATGCAGAACCTTCTTTGAAAGATTATTTAGGCAACCTAATCCTATCTAAATCTGACATTAAAGAAGCAGTTGCTGCAATTCTAGCTTCAAAATTACATAATGATGCTTTAGCATCAAAAGATATCCAAAGAATTATTTCTGAATGTTTCAATAAAGCAAAAGATCTTGATCAAAAGTTAGTAGATGATATTTTATTTTTTAAAAATAATGATCCTGCATGTAAATATTTATCGACGCCATTATTGTTTTATAAGGGTTATCAAGGAGTTTCTGCTTATCGAGCAGCCAATATCTTATGGAATGATAATAGACATACAATGGCTATGTTTATTCAAAATAGGTCCTCTGAAGTCTTCGGGGTAGATATTCATCCTGCAGCATCAATTGACGGATCAGTAATGATTGATCATGCAACAGGTGTTGTGATAGGCGAAACAGCTGTAATTAAAAAAAATGTTTCTATTTTTCAAGGAGTAACACTTGGTGGAAAGGGTTTTGATAGGGGAGATAGACATCCAAAAGTGGAGGAGGGAGTATCTATATTTGCATCTAGTACGATTTTAGGAAACATAAGAATTGGAAAAAATTCTATAGTTGCAGCAGGAAGTTTAGTTTTAGACGATGTTGATGCAAACACAACTGTTGCAGGAATTCCGGCAAAAAAATTAAACTGAATTATATATTTCTTGCTCTTTTATATTCATTTCTGCTTCGATATCTTCAAATAAAACTGAACTCATATACCTTTCAGCTGTATCGGGAATCATGCATAGTATATTAGAATTTTTACTAGCTTGTTTTGCAATTTCCATAGCAATTGCAAAAGTAGACCCACCAGAAACCCCGGTTATTATTCCCTCTTTTGATGCGAGTTCTTTAGCCCAAAATATTCCATCATCACCAGAAACAGGAATATTTTGATCAAAATAATTATTATCAATAGTCTCTTGAAGAACAAATGGAATAAAGTCAGGTGTCCATCCTTGAATCGGATGAGGATTCCAAGCTTCATGAGTTGATATTGGAGCATTTTCAATATTTCTTTCCTGTGAAATTTTGCTATTAATTAATTGAGCATTGTCAGGTTCTGTAATAATTAATTTTGTATTAGGTGACTTCTCTTTTAATACTCTAGAGACGCCGCTAAAAGTTCCACCTGTTCCATAGCCAGAAACCCAGTAATCTAATCCTATGTCTTTAAAATCATTAAGAATTTCAATAGCAGTAGTTTTTTCATGAATATCGGCATTAGCCTTATTTTCAAATTGTTGAGCATAGAACCAATTATTTTTATCTGAAAGTTTTTTTGCAAGATCATATGCAGCAGTTGTTCCTTCAGAAGCTGGAGTTAACAATACTTGAGCACCAAGAAATCTCATTAACTTTCTTCGTTCTATAGAAGTACTGTCAGGCATAGTTACAACACATGGATAACCTTTGGTAGCACAGACCATTGCTAAGCCAATTCCAGTATTACCACTCGTTGCTTCAACTACAGTTTGACCGGGGGAGAGCTCTCCATCTTTTTCAGCGTATTCAATGATACTTAAAGCTAACCTATCTTTAACAGATCCACCTGGATTAAAATATTCCGCTTTCACATATATATTAATATTAGGAGGAGAAAGATTTTGAATCTTTATTACTGGCGTGTTTCCAATCGAATTAAGTAAACTCTTAAATAACATTATTTTCTTTTATTTTTATGAATAATATACAAAATATCATAAAGAGTTAATATATAAAATAACATAATAGAATCTAATATAACTTCGCATAATATATATTATGTTAAATAGTAGTTAAATCTAATATGAAGAAAACCAACTATGTTTACCAAACTGGTTTTTATTAATATCTGTATTGTTGGATACGTAAAAAATAAACCCATTAACAACATGGTTTATATATGATTGAAGTTTAGGCCTAATGTATAAAAACCAAAAGATATTTTGAATGAGTATATTCTTGAAAGGAACATAATTTTCAATATTTGGATTTATTCTCACTCTTAATGAGCATTCTTCATCTGAACCTTCAACATACCAATTAACAATTGCCATTTCTTTCTTTCCACCTATTTTTAAATCGTAACCATTATCTGTCCAATTAAAAAAGTATCTTTTGTATTTTCTTCCATTAAGATATTCAAGCTCATCAATTGAACCATTACCAGGCCACTTATGAGTGATATTTCTTTTACAAAATGGATGAAACCTATTTAAGCAACCAGGCTCTCTAATTTGACCTAATATATATGACTTTGGCATTTTAAAGTATGCCTTAGACTCAACATACATATTATTAATTTAATATATATTTACTTACTTCTGAATAAATATTTTGATTATCTCTCCTTATAAGAGATACTGAATGAGGATTAATATTTTTTGGAATTACAATACTAAAATCTGAAATTGGAGCCTCAAATGAAAAATGCTCCCTTTCCTCCATATCAATATGTTGCATTCGAACAATAAATGGATCACCTAAACCGAGTCTATATATGACTTCATTATTTTGGTCATAAAATTCTAGACCATACATATCATCTTTTCTTAAAAAGGTATCGCGTACAATCTTAGGATTTGGTTTTCCAATAGATACATTTTTAACCAATATTGATTCATTTGAGATACTTAAATTGATTATCTTTTGATCAATTTTTATATTAGGTTTTTCAAAAAAGAATCTCTTAGATTGATTTGTATTAGACATTTGTGAAGATGTTTGCTGATAATTTGCCCAATTAATTTTAAATGTAGCCCCCATAGAGCAACATGATGCTGCAAATAAGAAATTATCCATGTTAGATGAATTTACAGATTCATCTGTATACCAGCCATTATTAGGGTCATACCACTCAAAAGATCCAATATATGGCATTAATGAGGCTATAGGAGTCAATTCTGGATCTGGCTGATAATAATAACTTCTTTCGAAGTTGCCTTCATAAAAATCTATTGCACTCAGCGGGTCATTTGGGGCAAAAAGATTCCCAGATAAATCCTCAACCTGATAGGAATAAGAAACCCAATCATTGTCTGAAGGTCTATCAAAGGTTACTGAAAGCATATTTTCGTATTCTGGTTTTTCAATTCCATCAACAAACCATTTTAGTTTTAATTTACTTTGATCAAAGACTGCATCAACACCAAGTGTAATAGAATTCACTAGTCCATTTGAACTAGTTAAGTCTCCATAGCCGGAAACACCATTAACAGAATAGTCCCTAAAGCCTTGATTCATAATCGAACCAATAGCAAAACCATCAATATTTACTGGCCCATAGTACAGATAACAACACCACATTATGTTTATCCATTGCGATCTATAGTCACCCTCTTCACCATAATAAGTTCCTTCAAGGAGTCCTATTCTTTCTTCACATCCAGGTTCAAAATCAATACCGGGGTAATCACTGTCAGGATATTCATTCATAAAACATTCACATTCTTCATAAGATAATTCATCTCTATAATAGATGCTTCCATCAGAGTAGTTGTAGCAAATATCATAATCAACACCAGGAATTTCCTCTGAAAAATCAATATGATGTTTCCATTTAACAGCCTCTGGATCAAAAACTGTTGTAGTATTTACACTCCAATCTCCATACCATTCTGCAAATGTTCTTTCTCCACCAGAATCATACTCGTCACCCATGTATCCATGTGAGTGCCCTAATTCATGCATTACTACATTTCGAGATCTACTTGAAATAGGTTGAATATTTACAGATCCTTGAGCAACCCCTCTTCCACTAATAGTGGTAAGGAAAGAAGTAACAGTCCAGTTTGGAACTACATCAGTCATAAAGTTTCTATCAACTTCACCAATACAATAAATTGAAGCGTCCCATGATGCATAACAACCAGTTCGAATATCAAATATTGAAACACCTGTTAAAGCAACTTCTTCCAAGACTATAATATTGAAATAACCATCAACTAAATCTGATGCATCTGATTCCATAAGCAAGTTAACAGAAGATAAAAGCGCCTCATGAAAAGAGTCTCTATTTTCTTGTCCATTTAATTGGTCACCAATGAAAAGATAATTAGTTTTGGCATCTGTATCAGGTCCGCCTACAAGGTAATATAAGTATTGATCACTTGTTGAGCAGTTATTTCCAGTACTATCGCAATAATCCACAGATTTTATCTCTCTATTTCCAGGAAAGTATGCTTGCATCTGGCCACCGCATGATGAATTTGATCCATCAGTTACACATATATCCATAAAATGAAGACCAGCATATTGATTTGAAGAGATATTAATTTCAGCTGTTCCTGTGCCTCCTCCTGGTATAGAAAGATCTTGCGTAAATATCCCAGGTAATGTTTGACCCTCAATTGAACCATAAACACTGAGCTGACTTGCTGTGTTATCAACATCGGCAAGTGTCACGTTAATTGACACTAAATCATCAAATATTAGTGTTGATTGATCATAAACAGTTAGATCATCATTTATCACAATAGTTGGAATATCATTGACTGCTATAACATTTGCGGTAACGTTAAGAATTTTACTCTCATAAGTAGATTGTCCCTCTTCTGAAGCAGTAATAGTTATGGAAAAACTATCAGATCCAAAATAATCTGGATTTGGGGTATAAGAAAGGTTTCCTGATGAGGAAATAGTTACATTAGCATTATTTGATGGCCTTGATATTGTGAAAGAAATAGCAGCTGGTTTGTTAGTGGAAGCCGATATAACAGTTTCATAGGATTCATCTTCATTAACATTGAAAGATGTAAACTGTTGAACAGTTAGTACAAATGAAGAGCCACCGCCTCCTCCACCGCAGGAAACTAGAAAGATAGGTAATAATAAAAAAGTAAGAAAATTATTTTTCATAATATTTTTATTGTATTATAGCGCAGATGGCTAAAGAAGATAACATTGAATTAGAGGGTTTAGTTGTAGAAACTCTTCCTAATACAACTTTTAAAGTTAAATTGGAAAATGATCATGTCATCACTGCCCATATATCTGGAAAAATGAGAAAAAATTACATCAGAATTTTGACTGGCGATAAAGTTAAGGTAGAAATGTCACCATACGACTTAACAAAAGGAAGGATTACATTTAGAGGTAGATAGTTATTTTTTAACTTTTGCAGTAATTTTCTTTTTACTAAAATTTATCTTTTCACTCTTTATAGAAATATTTATTACTCCACCCTCTTTTAAATCCTTATCAAGTATTTTATCAACAAGAGGTTTTTTAACATTATCAGTAATAAACCTTTCCATAGGTCTTGCACCCATTTCTTTATTAAAACTCTTTTCAGAAATCCACTTAAGGAGATCTTTTTTATAAACTATCTCTATATTTCTTTCATCAAGCTGCGCTTGAAGTTTTGTCATGAATTTATCAGCTACTGACAAGATAACTTCCATATCAAGTGAATTAAATTCAATTATTTCATCAAGACGATTTCTAAACTCGGGTGAAAATAATCGTTTTAAAGATTCCATAGCATCCGATTGGTTAGATTGCTCGTTGAAACCAATATTTCTTTTCGATAGTAATTGAGCGCCCACATTTGTAGTCATAATAAGAACACAATTCCTAAAATCAGCTTTCCTGCCATTGTTGTCAGTAAGAATTCCAGCATCCATCACCTGAAGCAAAATATTAAATATATCAGGATGTGCCTTTTCAATTTCATCTAAAAGAATTACGCTGTTAGGACTCTTTGTTACAGAGTCTGTAAGTAAACCGCCTTGGTCTGAACCTACATATCCTGGAGGAGCACCTATTAATCTAGATACAGCATGTCTCTCCATATATTCTGACATATCAAATCTTAACAAAGGGACACCTAGAATTGTTGAAAGCTGTTTTGAGATCTCTGTCTTACCTACACCAGTTGGACCAGTAAAGAGAAAAGAACCAATTGTTTTATTTTCATCTCTTAATCCAACTCTTGATAGCTTAATAGCATTAGATAATACTTTTATAGCTTTATCTTGACCAAAAATAACTGTTTTTAATTTAGTTTCTATGTCCTTGAGATTTTCAACATCAGATGAGCTGAGATTCTTTTTAGGAATTTGAGTAATAAATGAAATTGTATTTTCTATATCGTGTGTACTAATTTTAATTGGATCATCGTTATCTCTATAAAGGTTTTTTGATGCCCCTGTTTCATCTATAACATCAAATGCTTTATCAGGTAGATATTTATCATTAATAAACTTATCTGAAAGTTTAACTGCGGATACGATTGAATCATTTGAGAATTTTACATTGTGATATTTCTCAAATTCCTTTATTACACCATTAATAATAGTTATACATTCATCTATCGAAGGTTCATTTACATCTATTTTTTGAAATCTTCTAGCTAGAGCTTGATTTTTTGAGAATACATTTCGATATTCTTGGAAAGTGGTTGATCCTATACATCTAATATTACCTTTGGCTAATTCAGGCTTAAGAAGATTTGATACATCAAGAGACCCTCCTCCAGCTGAGCCAGCACCAATAATTGTGTGGATCTCATCTATAAATAAGATAGGATTTTTTTGAGACTTTAAGAAATTAATAACTTCTTTAATTCTCTTCTCAAAATCACCTCTATATTTAGTTCCTGCTATTAATGAGGCAATATCAAGTGAAAATATGGAAAAGCTCTGAACAGATTTAGGAATTGAACCATCGAAGATTTTCTGAGCAAGGCCTTCAACAAGTGCTGTCTTTCCTACACCTGATTCTCCAACAAGTATAGGATTGTTTTTATTTTTTCTTGAAAGAATTTGTACTAATCTATTAAGTTCTTCTTCTCTACCTATTAAAGTATCTAATTTATTATTTTCAGCAAGTTTTTTTAAATCTATGAGATGGTTTGAGGTTTCGTCTGAGTTATTGTCTGATAATTCCTTATCACTTATGACACCAACATCTTCTTTCTCAGATTTTTTTCCATGAGAAATAAAAGTCACAACATCTAATCTACTCACTCCATGCTTAGTAAGAAGGTAAACAGCATGAGATTCTTTTTCAGAAAAAATAGCTACGAGAATATTTATATGCTTAACCAATCCTTTTCCAGATGATTGGACATGAAAAACAGATCTTTGCAGGACTCTTTGGAATCCCAAGGTTGGTTGTGATGATTTAGTATTTTCACCTTTTGTA
The DNA here is from genome assembly GCA_902622845.1 of uncultured SAR86 cluster bacterium. Taxonomy (GTDB): domain Bacteria; phylum Pseudomonadota; class Gammaproteobacteria; order Magnimaribacterales; family D2472; genus CACNXK01. The sequence continues at coordinate 99,219 of CACNRI010000003.1, forward strand.
ATAGCAGTATCTTGAAGAAACTCTTTAACATCGTTATTTAAAGCTGAAATATTGCATTTAGAAGCTTTTAAAGCATCTCTTACTTCAAAATCTTCCATAATCATTAAAAGTAGATGTTCTACTGTAATATACTGAAGGCCAGTTTTTGTAGCCTGATCAAATAATGATGAAATTGAATTTTCTAGCTCTTTACTAAACATACCTAATCATAAATTGGTTTTACTATACTAATCAATGGATGATCATTAATTTTAGCAAGGTTATTAACTTCATAAGATTTTGTTTCTGCTAAGTCCTTAGTGAATATTCCACATGATGCTTCACCTTCGTTATGAACCTTAAGCATAATTTCATTTGCTTGCTGATCTGTATGATTAAAAATTTCTTTTAAAACATAAACAACAAAATCCATAGGAGTAAAATCATCATTTAATAAAATGACATCAAACATAGGTGGTTTTTTTGTTTTAGGTTTTAGTTCTTGGACTTTATTTTCAAACGATGCGATCTCAGACATTAAATCCTTTTACATTCTTTTGATCATCTCTTTTGCAAAACCTGAGCAAGAAACAAGTGTAGCGTTATCCATTAATCTCTCAAAATCATAGGTAACGTATCTATCTTGAATAGTTTTTTCAATTGAGTTTATTAAAAGATCTGCAGCTTCATTCCAGTTTATATGTCTAAGCATCATTTCAGCGGAAAGAATTAAAGATAATGGGTTTACTTTATCTAGGCCAGCATATTTTGGTGCAGTTCCATGTGTAGCTTCAAACATCGCAGCTTCATCACCAATATTTGCACCGGGAGCAATACCTATACCACCGACCATAGCCGCTAATGCATCTGAAAGGTAATCACCATTTAAATTCATTGTTGCAATAACATCATATTCTCTTGGTCTTAATAGTATTTGCTGTAAAAAAGCATCGCATATAACATCTTTTACTATTATTTTTCTTCCGTTGTTGGGATTAATAAAGTAATGCCATGGACCACCATCAAGATCATCCCCATCAAATTCTTCTCTACAAAGCTCATAACCCCAATCTCTAAATGCACCTTCAGTAAATTTCATAATATTTCCTTTGTGCACCAGAGTGACAGAGGATCTATCTTGTTCAATAGCATATTCAAATGCTCTTTTTACAAGCCTTTTTGTTCCCTCTTCTGATATTGGTTTTACACCCAATCCAACATTTTGTGGGAATCTTATCTGATCGACATTGAATTTATCTTGAAGTATTTTGACTAATTCTGCTGATTCATTTGAGTCAGAAGCAAACTCTACACCAGCATAAATATCCTCTGAGTTTTCTCTAAAGATTACCATATCAACATCACCTGGAACTTTTACTGGACTAGGAACACCAGTAAACCATCTAACCGGACGTAAACATACATACAAATCAAGAATTTGTCTTAATGAAACATTTAATGATCTTATCCCTCCACCAACTGGCGTTGTTAAAGGTCCTTTAATACTTACAACATATTCACGAAGAGCTTCTAAGGTCTCATCTGGTAACCATTCATCTTTACCATAAACTTTAGTAGATTTTTCACCGCAATATATTTCCATCCAAGATATAGATTTTTCATCTCCATAAGCTTTTTCAACAGCAGCATTAACAACATCAATCATAGCCGGTGTTATGTCTGAACCAATACCATCCCCCTCTATAAATGGAATTATTGGATTATTAGGAACTGTCAAAACTCCATCTTTTAATGTAATTTTTTCACCTGATTCAGGAATTTTTATATTTTTGTAACTCAATTTATATCCTTTAATATTTAACAAATTTTGTGTTGCAAATTATACTCCTTATAAAAATTATTTTAATAGATAATAAAAAATAAATATGTCCAATAAAACAGTAGTTGTAGGTATGTCTGGTGGGGTGGATTCATCTGTTTCAGCATATCTATTAAAAAAACAGGGATTTAAGGTAATTGGATTATTTATGAAAAATTGGCAATCTGAACCAGGAGAAGTTTGCACATCTGAAATTGATTTCAAAGATGCCTCTGAAGTTTGCGATATGCTTGATATTCCCCTTCACAAAGCTAACTTTTCGGATGATTACTGGGATAGAGTTTTTAAACAATTTCTTTCAGAGCATGAAAAAGGACGTACTCCTAATCCAGATATTCTATGCAACAGAGAAATAAAGTTTAAATCTTTTTATGATTATGCTTTAAAGATAGGGGCTGACTTCATAGCTACCGGGCATTATGCAAAAGTTGAAAATGATGGTGGAGAAGCAAAGCTATATAGGTCTAAAGATATTGATAAAGATCAAACCTATTTTTTGCATGAAGTTAGTTCTAAGGAATTTAGTAAAACTATATTCCCTCTTTCTGATATCTATAAATCTGAAGTAAGGGATATAGCTAGAGAACTAAATTTAAATATACATTCAAAAAAAGATTCAGTAGGTATATGTTTCGTAGGCGAAAAGAATTTAAGGGATTTCTTAAATAGATTCATTAAATTTAAGAAAGGTAATATTTTAAATATTGATAATGAGATTGTCGGTGAGCATAACGGATCTATTCTATACACAATTGGACAGAGACAAGGGTTAGGAATCGGTGGGATCAAAGATAAAGATGAACTGCCTTGGTATGTTTATGGAAAGAATATAAATAAAAATGAGATATATGTATGCCAAGGAGTAGATAATCAACTTCTCTACACTGAAAATATCACACTAGATAAGATTCACTGGATAAATGATTTAAAAAAGTTTAAACATTTAGATTGCTTAGTACAGATTAGGCATCGCCATAAGCCAGTAAAATGTATTATTGAATTTAATAAAGTATTTAGAGTTATGTTTGATGAAGAAATCCGTGGTGTAGCGCCTGGTCAATCAGCTGTCTTTTATAAAGATAACTTATGTTTGGGCGGCGGTGTTATTGAAGCAAGAAATAATGATTTATAATTCTAAACGTGAATAACTCAATTAATAATTTATCCCCTTTAGACGGTAGATATTCTAAAAAAGTTTCTGAAATTACTGAGCTTTTTAGTGAAAAAGCACTTATCCAAAAAAGGTTTATCATCGAAATTGAATGGTTGCTATTTGTTTTAAATGAAAGTTTTTATAAAACTACAAAAATATCAAAGGTTGATATAAATAAGATAAACAAATTTAAAAATAATTTTGATCAGTCATATGCAAAGAAAATTAAATCTATTGAAAATAAAACCAATCATGATGTTAAAGCTGTTGAATATTTTATAAATGATTATTTTAAGAAAAATAAACTTAAAAAATTTATTCCTTATGTTCATTTAGGTTTAACTTCAGAGGATGTTAATTCTCTTGCTTATGCGCTAATGATAAGAGAAATAAAAGATGAAACTATCGTTTCAATTAATACGCTGAACAAAGAGTTAAAATCTTTAGCAACTAAATATAAGAAAATATCATTTTTAGCACGAACTCATGGTCAGCCTGCGTCCCCTTCTACGCTTGGTAAAGAAATACTTGTATTTAATAAAAGACTTGAAAGACAGACTGATCAGCTAAAAAGTATTAATCCTATGGCGAAATGGGGAGGAGCTACAGGAAACTATCATACAATTCTTTTAGCTAATAAAAATAAAGATCCAGTTAAGATAGCAACAAAATTTATTAGAAAGTTCAAAGTTGAACATAATGTGGTCACCACACAAATTGAACCACATGATTGGATAGCTGAAACGTGTCATGTCCTTATCAGGGTTAATAACATTGTGAATGATCTTAATAATGATATGTGGATGTATATTGCTAATGATATTTTTATCTTAAAAACAATAAAAGATGAGGTTGGATCATCAACAATGCCTCATAAAGTCAATCCAATAGATTTTGAAAACTCTGAAGGAAATATAGGCCTAGCAAACTCTATGCTTAATTTTTTTGCTGAAAAACTTCCAATATCTAGATTGCAAAGAGATTTAAGTGATTCAACTACATTGAGAAATATAGGTGTTGCTTTTGGTTATTCTGTAATTTCTTATAAGTCAACTTTAAAAGGATTACAGAAAATAACTCCAAATAAAAATAAAATAAATGAAGAGCTAGATAATAACTGGATTGTTTTAAGTGAAGCTGTGCAGACAATAATGCGCTTAGAAAATATAGAGAATGCATATGAAAAACTTAAAGATTTAACAAGAGGCAAAAATCTTAATAAGGAACAATATCTTGAATTTGTAGAAAATTTAGATGTTACACAAAAGAACAAAGACTATTTAAAAAGTCTAAATCCGAGAAACTATATTGGAGTTGCTCCAAAACTTAAATAAATGTTTATATTTCGAGCATAAAATATTATTATGGAAAACCTTTTGAGGTATCAATATGAAAAAATATAGCGATCTTATTAAAGAGATTAAGAATTCTGAAAATTTTAAAAATTCTTCATGGGAATCTATTAATCCCGAATATGTTGCAAGGATGCAACTTCAAAACAGATTTAAGTCTGGGATTGAAATAGCTAAATATAATTCTGCGATCATGAGAAAAGATATGGATGATTATGATAGTGATTCATCAAAATATACTCAGTCCCTTGGTTGTTGGCATGGCTTTATAGGGCAACAAAAATTAATATCAATAAAAAAACACTTTGATACTAACGATAAAAAATATCTTTACCTTTCAGGTTGGATGATAGCAGCTCTTAGATCACAATTTGGACCTCTGCCAGATCAATCGATGCATGAGAAAACTTCTGTTGCTAGTTTGATAAACGAACTCTATACATTCTTAAGACAGGCTGATGCAAGAGAGCTTGGTGAGCTCTTTAGAGAGTTAGATGAAGCAAGTGATGAAAATGATAGAAAAGAAATTATCAACAAAATAGATAATTTTCAAACTCATGTTGTTCCTATCATTGCAGATATAGATGCAGGATTTGGTAATGAAGAAGCTACATACTTAATGGCAAAGCAAATGATAGAAGCTGGTGCATGTGCGATTCAAATAGAAAATCAGGTATCAGATGAAAAACAATGCGGACATCAGGATGGGAAAGTAACTGTTCCTCATGCTGAATTTTTAGCAAAAATTAATGCTGTTAGATATGCATTTCTAGAGCTTGGTGTTGATGATGGTGTTATAGTAGCCAGAACAGACTCTCTTGGCGCTGGATTAACTGCAAAAATTGCAATCACAAAAGAAGTTGGTGACTTGGGTGACCAATATAACTCTTTCTTGGATACAGAAGAAGTTAATGAAACAGATATTAAACATGGAGATGTGATGATTAATCATCATGGAAAAATTGTTAGACCAAAAAGATTACCTTCGAATCTTTATAAATTTAAAGAAGGTACAGGTGAAGCTAGGTGTATTTTAGATTCGATAACAAGCCTACAAAGCGGCGCTGATTTAATTTGGATTGAAACAGAAAAACCACATATAGGACAAATTGCAGAGATGATGTATGAAATTAAGAAAGTTGTCCCTAATGCAAAGCTTGTTTATAACAACAGTCCGTCATTCAATTGGACTCTTAATTTTAGACAGCAAGTCTTTGATGCATGGGAACAAGAAGGTAAGGACGTAACACAATATGAAAAAGATGATTTGATGGCTGAAAAATATGATTCTACAGAACTAGCAATTGAGGCCGATGAAAAAATAAGAACATTTCAGGCTGATGCTGCAAAAGAAGCAGGTATCTTTCATCACCTAATAACACTTCCTACATATCATACTGCTGCCCTTTCTACAGATAATCTAGCTAAAGCATATTTTGGTGATGACGGTATGTTAGGTTATGTTAAAAACGTTCAAAGGCAAGAGATTAGACAAGGTATTGCCTGCGTCAAGCATCAAAATATGGCCGGTTCAGATATGGGCGATGATCATAAAGAATATTTTGCTGGTGAGGCTGCTCTAAAAGCTGCCGGTAAAGATAATACTATGAATCAGTTTTAATACAATCACCCTGTTCTTTTCCACAAAACTCGCAAGGTGCACCTTCCTCAAAGGTTGAGAGGCCACCGCATGAACCTTGCAAAGGTTTATTATTAAGAATAAAACCAGCAGCAAGGCCACAAATTGCAAGCGCAAAGACTAAAGATGCGATTAATACCTCACTCATAATTCATATTTTGCCATGATTTTGATTCAAAATACTTAATTAAGCCATCACTAATATAAATAATCTTAACTTTTATACCTAATGATTCTGATAACTCTACAGACTCATCAAGTGACATAATGTTAAATGCTGTTGCAAATGCATCAGCTCTACTAACTGACGATTCATCTAAAACAGTTACGGAAAGTACATTATTGTCTTTAGATTTAGTAATTCTTGGATCTATAGAATGAGATACTAGCTCACCATCAAGATACTTAAAGTTTAAATAATCACCAGAAGTTGCAACACCGATGAATTTACTAGAGTTAGTCACTGTAAATGAAACATTTTGCTGCAAAGATTGAGGGTCTTGAATACCAATAGTCCAAACACCATTTTTAGATGATCCATTAGCTGCAATCTCACCACCTATATCAATTAAATAATTATTAAAATTATTTGCTAAGAGATAATCAGAAATTGCATCTACAGCATAACCCTTAGCTACTGATGATAGGTCAAAAACAACATCTTTGTATTTAGAAATACTTTTATTTTTATCATCAATCGAAAACTTTAAGGAATAGGATTCAAATACATACTGATTATCAAGAAATAAATTAGGGCCAAACCCAAGCTTATTTACAAGAGAACCTACTGTTATGTCGTATACACCATTAGTTTTATCTGAAACATCCAATGCAATCTTAATAATTTCATACAGTTCATCTGAAAGAAAAAACTCTTTATCGATATCATAAAAATTTAACTTATTAACTTCAGAATTTTGCTTATAGTTTGATGCAATTAAATCAATATCATTGAGAATATCCTCTATTTCATCAATATATTGTTGATTTATAAATTCTTTAGAGGATATTTTCCAATAAGTACCATAGATCTCCCCTTGATAGATATAATTATTCTTTTGATTGAAGTCGTAAGCGAAATAGATGCAGACTAAACCAACAACAAGGGCTATGAACTTAGAAATATTTGGTCTTGTAATAATAACTAACCACCGAAATCATCTAGTGCAATGTTTTCCCTTTCAACTCCAAGATCTAAAAGCATATCTATAACAGCTTTATTCATCATTGGTGGGCCACACAAGTAGTACTCACAATCTTCAGGTGCTGGGTGATTTTTTAAATAATTATCAAATAAAACCTGATGGATAAATCCTGTATCGCCACTCCAATTATCTTCTGGTAAAGGATCTGAAAGAGCTACATGCCATGAAAAATTATCATTTTCATTATCTAATTTATCAAACTCATCAACATAGAACATCTCTTTTAAACTTCTTGCTCCATACCAAAATGTTATTTTTCTATCAGTGTTAATTCGAAGAAGTTGATCAAAAATATGTGCTCTCATTGGAGCCATGCCTGCACCACCACCGACAAATACCATTTCATTAGGAGTTTCTTTTGCAAAGAATTCACCAAATGGACCAAATACCTTAACTTTATCTCCGGGTTTCAAGTTAAAAACCCAAGAAGACATTAAACCAGGAGGAAAATCGCTACCAGGAGGTGGTGAAGCTATTCTAATATTAAATTTTAGTACTCCTTTCTCTTCAGGATAATTTGCCATCGAGTAGGCTCTTATAACTGGCTCGTTATTTACAGATTTATTATCCCAAATTTTAAATCTATCCCAATCTTCATGATATTCATCTTCAATATCAAAATCCTTGTAATCTATTTTATATTCAGGAGCTTCTAATTGGACATATCCACCAGCTCTGAAGTCCACATTTTCACCCTCAGGTAATTTTAAAATTAATTCCTTAATAAAGGTTGCAACATTGTCATTAGAAACCACCTCACATTCCCACTCTTTAACTCCAAAAACATCATCTGGCACTGTTATTTTTAAATCATTTTTAACTGCAACCTGACATGACAATCTCCAACCTTCATTCTTTTCTTTTGCATTAAAATGACTTTCTTCAGTTGGAAGAATTGAACCTCCACCTTCAAGAATTTGGCATTTACATTGACTACATGTTCCACCACCGCCACAAGCAGAAGAAAGGAAGATTTTGTTATCTGCTAATGTTTGTAGGAGTTTTGATCCTGTTTGTACTTCAAGTTTATTTTCTTCATCTCCATTGATTGTTATTGAAACATTGCCTGAAGCAACTAATTGACTTCTTGCAAGAAGAATTACAACTACAAGTAGTAAAACTATGCCTGTAAATGAAACAACTCCTAATACTAAATCCATTTAAAATCTCCTATAAAGATATTCCACCAAATGACATGAAACCAAAGCTCATTAAACCAACAATAATAAAAGTCATACCAAGACCTTTTAGACCTTCAGGAATATCTGAGTACTTTAATTTTTCTCTGATCCCTGCGAGTATCACAATTGCCATAGCCCAACCAACACCTGCACCTAGACCATAAGCAATACTTTCAGTGAACATTAAGTCTTTTTCTACCATAAATAAAGAAGCACCTAATATTGCACAATTAACTGTGATTAAGGGTAAGAATACCCCAAGAGCATTATATAAAGCTGGTATATATTTATCTAAAAACATTTCTAAAATCTGAACTGCAGCAGCAATCACGCCAATGTAACTAATTAGTTCTACAAACTCTAAGTTTGTATTTGGAAGGCCAGCCCAAGTAAGAGCACCCTCTCTTAATACATAGTTATAAATTAAGTTATTTAAAGGCACTGTGATAGCACAAACTACTATGACGGCTATTCCTAAACCAAATGCTGCATCAATCTTTTTAGATATAGCTAAAAAAGTACACATGCCTAAAAATAAAGATAAGGCTATATTTTCAATAAAGACAGTATTGATGAATATATTTAGATAATGTTCAAACATTTAACTCTCTTTTATTTAAATTTGGTGCAACGGAGTGTTTTGATAAATCAAACTCATCCTCTTCAATCTGATCATTGTTATAGCCCCTAATTAACCAAATAAATAAACCAATAATAATAAATGAGCTTGGTGGTAGCAGAAGGAGATTATTAGTTGGGTACCAATCACCAAAAATTGGAATACCAAACAAAGTTCCTGCACCGAAAAGCTCACGAATAAATGCAACACCAATAAGTATTAAACTATAGCCAATGCCATTACCAAGGCCATCTAAGAAACTTACAAAAGGTTTTTCTTTCATTGCAAAAGCTTCAGCTCTTCCCATTACAATACAATTGGTAATAATCAGACCAACAAATACTGATAGTTTTTTGCTTGTTTCATAGTCATAGGCCTTAAGAAGTTCGTCAACCAAAATAACCAGTGTAGCAATGATAGTCATTTGAACAATAATACGGACAGATGAAGGTATGTAGTTTCTAATGATTGAAATAAATAGATTAGAGAGTGAAACAACAGATGTTAGAGCAATACACATTATCAATGTGACATTTAAATTACTTGTTACAGCTAAAGCTGAGCAAATTCCTAAAATTTGGAGCGTTATTGGGTTCTCCTTAATTAGAGGATTTACTAGAACTTCTTTATATTGCTTAAGACTCATAATCAAAATTTTCTAAAAGTTTTAAATAACCTGAATCACTAAACCAGTATTCAATCATATTAGAAACACCCCTACTCGTCAGAGTTGCTCCAGAAAGACCGTCAACCATATATTTAGCATCATTCATGTTCTGATCAACAGCACCTTTTATTACTTGTAGTTTTACATCTCCAGATTGATAAATCTCTTTTCCAACCCAAATATTTTTCCAATTAGGATTATCAACCTCTCCACCAAGACCTGGTGTTTCCTTATGCTCATAAAATTCAATACCTACAACAGTATTAAAATCATTTTCTATAGCAATATAACCATAAAGAGTTCCCCATAAACCATAGCCACGTATTGGAAGAATTAATTTATCTATTTCATTATCTTTAGTTGAAAAATAAATTTTTCCAATATTTTCTCTATTTTTAATAATTGCAATATCTTTATCAGCTGGAACCGGCTTAGACTGATCTGAGAATCTCAATGATTGTAGTTGATCATATTTATCTATATCAAAATCTTTATACTCCCTATATGTTTCTCCAGTATCAAAATCTAAGAAACGAATCTCAAGGTTTTTAAATTGATCTTCAACTGACATTGATTCATCATAAATATTTGCAGCTTCAAGAATCTTAATTCTTTTATCATTGAGCTTATTTGTATTCTGTTGGTCTCTGAGAGATACAGCGGTAAAAGAAACAAATAGAGAGCATAGCAAGCAAACCCCAAGGGTTACACCTAAAGTCTTCATAATTGTTTCATTCATAATGCTTCTCTGTATTTAAGTTTCTTTTGAATATTATTATTTACAACTAAGTGATCTATAACAGGTGCTAAAAGGTTAGCAAAAAGTATAGCAAGCATCATTCCTTCAGGAAATGCTGGATTAACAACACGTATAAGGACTACTGTAACTCCTATAACTATTCCATATATCCATCTACCTTTATTGGTTCCAGACCCTGAAACTGGTTCGGTAGCCATAAAAACCAAACCAAATGCAAAACTACCAATAACAAGATGCCAGTAAAATGGAACATTGAACATTGGGTTAGTTTCTGAACCAATAATATTGAATAGCGAACTTGTAACAAACATCCCTAAAAGTGTTCCGAGCATAATCCTGTAGGAGGCAATTCTTGTCATCAAAAGAATTACTGCAGCAATTGAAATCGCAATAATAGATGTCTCTCCTACTGAACCAGGAATATTTCCAGCAAAAGCATCAAACCAACTAAATTTATCAGTCAGTCCAGGCACACCAGATTCTGCAGCAACACCAAGAGGTGTAGCGCCTGAATAACCCTGTGGAATAATCATTTGATCTCCTAGTCCAGAAATCCAAACTTTATCACCAGAAATATCAGATGGATATGCAAAATAAAGGAAAGCTCTACCAGTTAAAGCAGGATTGAGGAAGTTTTTACCAGTACCTCCAAAAATCTCTTTTCCAATAACAATTCCAAATGTTATACCTAATGCAGCTTGCCATAAAGGAAGATCTGGTGGACAACTTAAAGCAAAAAGAACTGAAGATACAAAAAAACCTTCATTAACCTCATGTTTTCTAATAATTGCGAATAAAATTTCCCATGAAATACCTACTAAAAATGTTGTTGCATAAATAGGAATAAAATAGACTGCACCGAACCACATTTTATTTATAAAACTATTTGGCTCATAACCAAAAATATTTACAAGATAATGATGCCAGTCACCAGTATTAGGTGTATCAATGAGGGCTAAATATTCAAGAGACTGGTTTCCAATATTGTACATACCAAAAAACATTGCTGGAAATGTGGATAGCCAGACTATGACCATCATTCGTTGAATATCTAGTGCGTCTCTTATATGAATTGGATTTTTGGTTTTATTTCTTGAGAGAAAAAATAAGTTTTCGAAGATATCATAAATTGGGAAATATTTTTCAGCTGTCCCACCTTTTGAAAAGGAAGGTTTTGCGTCGTCAAAAAGATTTCTAAGAAATTTCATTGCAATTCTTTATATATTAATTCTAAGTTTTCATCCAAAATTGAGCAGTAATCATATTTACTAGGACATACATAACTACATAGGGATAAATCTTCAGGAGCCAACTCTAAAACACCAAGTTTAATAGCATTTTCAATGTCTTTTACAACAATAGATTTTAATAACTGGAGTGACATTATATTTAGCGGCATAACCTCCTCATAAGCAGCAACAGGAACTATTCCTCTATTACTTCCATTAAGAGCGGTATTGAACTCAAATTCTTCGGGTTTTATCCAGCTTGATATGAAGGCGCCAAGCTTAGAATGCAGTTTTGATCCAGGCATAAGCCAGTTAAGAAAAGTATCAGGTACTTCATCTGAAATAGCAGAAATCTGATTATGATAAAAGCCTAAAAATGTTAATGAATCAGTAATTTCATATCCATTTAGAACGGATCCAGATATTAATCGAGAATTATCTTTTAAGTTACCTGCAACAAGTTCTCTGCAATCAGATCCAACTCTAGCTTTAACAATTTTTGGTTCAATAATTGAAGGTCCGCCAATAGATACATACCTAGTGGTTCTTATCTTATTATTAAGAGCAAAGTCACCAAATGATAGAATACCCTGCCCATCTGTGTACCAACACTTAGAGTTTATACCTACAGGTTTTATAAAATGTATATGTGTTCCTGAGAGACCTGCAGGATGAGGACCCTTAAAATTATAGTAATTTATTCCATCTATAAAATTATTAAAGTCATTATTTTGATAGCAAACGTGTATATTACAGTTAAAAATTTCCTTCAATTTCATCAACGATCTATTGAATAAATCTATTTCATGTTGAAGATAAATATATGGATCAACCGATAAAGGATTTGTATCACAAATATTTACAAATATATCATTAGGAATATCATTGGGTTTTGGTGTTTTGTTAAAGGGTCTTGTTCTAAAATTATTAATGACTCCATATTTTGATAGGTTTTTGAAAAGAATCTCATCACTATCATTTAAAATTTCAACTTGATTCTCTTGGTCAGCAACCTCAATCTCTATACTTATAAAACGTCTCTTTTCACCTCTGTTAACAGATTTTATTAACCCTCCAGCTGGAGAAGTGAAAAATACACCTGGATTTTTTTTGTCCTCGAATAAAACTGAACCAATTTTTACCTGGTCACCAACTTCAACCATCATTGTTGGTTTCATACCAATATAATCTGGTCCAAGAATGCCAACATGAGATATTTTTGTTGAGTCGGAGACAGTACCCTCAGGTGACCCTGAAATAGGTATATTTAAGCCTTTTTTTAAGTTATACAACTTTTAACTTCCTATCTTAAAAAAACGTTTGAATTATAGTATTTAAAGCCTCTATATACTACTAATATCAAACCTTTACGGGCAATCTAATGAGATTTATGCCAGCAATATTTTTAACTAAATTAACAACTTGGACTGAATAACCATACTCATTGTCATACCAACAATATAAGGTAATTTTATTGTCAGAAACTATGGTTGCTTGTGAATCAATTACCGAAGCAAAAGGACTTGAGTAAAAGTCAGAAGAGACAATCTCAGTGGAGTTAACAAAACCAACAATTTCTCTATATTTAGAGTTAAAGGCTGTCTTCCTGAGAAATTCATTAACATCATCTTTATTTAGATCATTCTTATCTACTGTAAGTGACATTACAGCCAAACTTACATTTGGAGTCGGAACTCTAATAGCATTACCAGTTAATTTTCCATCGAGTTCAGGTAATGCTTTAGAAACTGCTTTTACTGCTCCTGTAGATGTTATAACCATATTTAAAGCGGCACTTCTTCCTCTTCTATCTTTCTTATGATAATTATCGATTAGATTTTGATCATTCGTATATGCATGAACAGTTTCGATATGTCCTGATGTTATTGAATATTCTTTATTTAAAATGTCTAAAACCGGAACAATTGCATTAGTCGTGCAAGAAGCAGCTGAGATTACGTTATCAGATTCATTCAATATGTCGTTATTAATACCGTTAACAATATTCTTTATTTGACCCTTCGCAGGTGCAGTTAGAACAACTTTGCTAGCGCCAGATTCTAGATGAAGAGATAAATCTTTCTCCTCTCTCCAGACGCCTGTGTTATCAATAACAATTGGATTATCTATATCGTAATCGGAATAATTAAAGTCTTTTGGTCCCTTTGCATAGATGATCTTTACAGGATTTCCATTTATTACTAAAGTTTCCGTCTCATTATCGACTCTAATAGTTCCATGAAATGAACCGTGAACAGAATCACGTCTCAACAAACTAGCTCGTTTAAGAAGATCGTTTGTATCTGATCCTTTTCTCACGACAATTGCTCTGAGTCTATAATAATTACCTGGGCCTGTCATTTGAGCCATAATGCGTGAAACTAACCTACCGATTCGACCAAACCCATACAAAACTATGTCCTGAGGTTTTGAAGGTCTGTGCTGATCAACTTTATCTAGTGGATCTAAAATATATGATTTAATGTGAGAGTCAATTTCTGAATCATCTAAAGATTTATTCTCTTTTATGAAATCCACTACTATCTCTCCTAGATCAATCTCACAATCTTTTATATCTTGGAGTTCAATTCTTTGTAAAAAGGGATAGGTCTCGAGTTCAGAAATCTCAGTATCTTCAACTCTCCTTATAAATCTATGTGACTTCATTATTTCAATAGGAGATTGATTTATTAATGAATGTCCGTACATGAGAACGTTTACACCATTTCTATAAAGTCTTCCTATTATAGGAACCATTAATTCTGCTAAACCTTCACGCCATTTCCAGTCACCAAAAAAATCATCTGGTTTGTCTCTTAACCTGAGATCTGGATTTTTTGTGAGATCAGTCATTAGGAATTATTAAATTTTTTCAGATGAAAATGTGAATTACCAAATTGCGAATCAATTGAAATAAATCTTTTTAAATAATGGCCTATGGACATTTCTTCACTAACGCCCATACCTCCGTGGAGTTGAACTGCATCCTCACCAACTTTCTTCCCCGATAAGCCAACTTGAGATTTTAAGGCGGAAACTGATCTATATTTAGAATCATTATTTTCATGCATATCAATCATAGATTTGTATAAAAGAGATTTGCAGAGTTCAGCCTCTATAAACATATCAACCATTTTATGTTGTAAAACTTGAAAGTTACTTATTGGTTGACCAAATTGTTCCCTACTCTTTGTGTATTCAACAGTTTTAAGGTAACAAGATTCCATGCATCCAACAGCCTCTGCTGATACACATAATGTTCCATAATTAATTGCATCTTTGATCAGTTGTTCTGCCTCATCACCTGTTGCAACTATTTGATCAGCATTAATTCCAACATTTTCAAAATTAAGTTGAGATATACGTCTGTCATCAACAGTTTTAAAGTTATTGATTGATAATCCATCAGTATCTTTGCTTACAAGAACTATTGTAGTCACATCATTATGATTAACCGTAACTAAGTAGTGATCGGCATTTGAACCATTTAAAACAAGGTTTTTAGTCCCATTTAAAGTTAGAGAATCAGTACCTTCTAGAAGACATGTAATGTCTTTAAATTCATAATTACGATTTTGTTCCATGTATGCAAGAGATATTTGCTCTTCACCTGAAATAAGTTTTGAAATAAAGTCATTCTTTTTATCAAAGGAAGAATTATCAAGTATATATCCAGAAAGAACAACATTACTAAGATATGGTTCTAATACTAGAAATTTACCAAATTCCTCAAAAAGTATAGATAACTCTATAGGTCCAAAATCAAAACCTCCGGATTCACTGGAAAATGGCATAGCAAGCCAACCTTGATCTGCAAAAAGTTTCCATTTTTCAGGATCAAAGCCAGATTCAGTATTAATGAAATTCTCTCTATCATAAAAATCATAGTCAGAATTACAAAACTTCTGAATTTGCTCTCTTAGAAGGTTTTGTTCATCGGAGAAATTTAGATTCATTAGACTCCCAGTACAAACTTAGAAATAATATTCTTTTGAATTTCATTACTACCACCATATATGGTTACTTTTCTCATATTTAAATATTTTGATAAAGCATCATTGGTGTACTCTGGTCCATTTGGCTTAACATTTGATCCATAGCCATCAGGTCCTCCATAAGGAATTGCAAATTCTCCTGCAGCTTCTACATATAATTCTGTAAGACGCTGTTGTATCTCTGTTCCTTTAATTTTCAATATAGAAGATTCAGCTCCAGGATTTCCTCCACCTTCTAAAGCTGAAAGAAGTCTAAGTTCTGTAAACTCAAGAGCCATAATATCAATTTCTAATTGTGAAACTTTAGCAATGAGATCATCATCTCCTAAATCTTTAGAAATTTCTTTAAGTCTTTCAAGTTGTCTTTTAGAAGCACCAACACCCGCAATACCAAAACGCTCATGAGCTAAAAGGAATTTTGCATATGTCCAACCTTTGCCCTCTTCCCCAATAAGGTTTTCTGCAGGCACTTTAACGTCAGTAAAAAATACTGAATTAACTTCGTGATCGCCATCAATTGTAATGATTGGTTTAACTTCAATACCAGGAGACTTCATATCGATTAGTAAAAATGAAATACCTTCTTGTTTCTTTCCAGAAGAATCAGTTCTTACTAAGCAAAAAATCCAATCAGCATTTTGTGCAAGTGTAGTCCATGTTTTTGAACCATTGATAATGTAATAATCCTTTCCATCTTCATTAATGAGTTCTGCTTTTGTTTTTAAGGAAGCTAAATCTGAACCAGATCCAGGCTCAGAATAACCTTGACACCACCATGTATCAAAATTAAGTATATCTGGTAAGAATCTATCTTTCTGCTCTTGATTTCCAAATGTATAGATAACAGGTCCAACCATACTTACACCAAAAGGAATAAGTGGTGGGCATCCTGCGAGCCCAAGCTCATTTTGGAAAATATAAATTTGTGCTGGTGACCAACCAGTACCGCCATATTCGACAGGCCAATTAAAGCCCATCCAACCTTTTGCAGAAAGTGATTTGTGCCAATCAACTATGTCCTCTCTAGTTAATGGTTCACCATTTTCTATTTTCTCTTTAACATGTTTTGGGTATTCATTTGCTAAAAAGTCTCTAACCTCATCTCTGAATTCTAAGTCCTTTGAAGAAAAGCTTAATTCCATAATATATTTCCTATAAATAGTTACTTATAATGTGCACTTATTATACAAGACACTAGATTGAAAAAACAGAACAAAGAAACCTTTAAATCTCTTAAAAGCTCTTTAGAAAAAAATAGCAAAATATTAATAATTTGCTCATCAAATTCAGAAATTGAAGATGTTTACGAAGAATTACTTGATTTCCTAAATGAAAAAAAGATAGTTCGATTTTATGATAGAGAAATTCTTCCTTATGATCACTTTTCAACACCAGATGATGTCATAAAAAAACGTTTTGATGAAATTCAAAATATTTATGATGCTCGTTTGATTATATCGTCTCTAAAAAATCTTTTTGAAGTCTATCCAGACCATAATTTTTATAAGTCACTAAAAGAATTTAAAACTAATGACAAAATATCAATTAGTAAGATAAAAGAAATTCTAGAATCAATAAATTATAAAAGAGTAGATAGAGTTTCAAGCTTAAATGAATACTCGCACAGAGGTGGAATTGTAGATATTAATTCAAGTAGATATAAAAATCCTATTAGACTTGATTTTTTTGGTGATTGTATCGAATCAATAAGAGAATTCGATATTAAAACACAAAGATCTATTAATGAAATTAAATCATTTAAATTAAATTCAGGTTACGAAATACCTTTAGATGAGGAAATTATTAATGAATTTAAAGATAAATGGAGAAATGAATTTCCACTATTAGATGAAAGGGATTCTATTTTTTTTAATAGCTTAGCAAAGAATAAACTTCCAGAAGGTTATGAAAATTATCTATCAATATTGATTAATAATCCTATTAATCTTTTCGAACTTGTTGAATGTGATTCAACTTATATTACCAGTGATTCAAATATTGATGATTACAAGCAATTTATTATCGATCGATTTAATGATGAAAATAATGGAACAAGAGAACTTATTTCACCAGAAAAACTTTTCTTTGATGCTATAAATAAGATTAAGGAAGAGAATCCTTTAAAAATTATTTCTAATCCCAAAATTTATGAAAGTAAATCAAAATATAAAGACTTTAATGTTACTAAAAATAAAGTTTCTAACCATCTTGTTTATGATAATTCCCTAAATATTAATGATTTAGTCATTCACGAGGACTATGGTTTAGGTATATTTGAAGGTTTGAGGACAATTAAAACCTCTAGTAAAGAAAATGAATATCTGTGTATAAGATATAAAGATGATGAATTGCTTTATGTTCCTACTTTTAACTTTAATTTATTATCTAAGTTTCATAAAAAAACAGATGATACGAGTCTTGACTCACTATCCAATACAAATTGGTCATCCAAAAAAGATAAAGCTAAAGCAAGAATATATGATCA
Organism: uncultured SAR86 cluster bacterium; assembly: GCA_902622845.1. GTDB lineage: Bacteria > Pseudomonadota > Gammaproteobacteria > Magnimaribacterales > D2472 > CACNXK01. The sequence continues at coordinate 117,323 of CACNRI010000003.1, forward strand.
TGCGTCAGAAATCTTAAAAATAGAATCTAATAGATTAAAAGCAACATCAGCTGCCTTGAAGGTTTCTGATGCTGAATACTCATCATTTATTAATGACTTCCCATTTGATGACACCGAGGATCAAGAAATTGTTTCAAGAGATATTAGAAAAGATCTTTCATTAATTAAGCCTATGAATAGATTGTTATGTGGTGATGTTGGTTTTGGTAAAACAGAAATAGCAATGAGAGCATCATTTATTTCTGCCCTATCAAATAAACAAACAATTATTTTAAGTCCAAGCACTGTTCTGACTGACCAACACTTTGAATCCTTTTCTAAACGATTTAAAAATTTTCCTATTACTATCGATAAGCTATCAAGAAATACATCTCTTAAAGCTAAGGAAAAACTTTATAAAGATTTCAAAGATAAGAAAATTGATATATTAATTGGAACTCATGCTTTGTTTAATGATGATTTATCATTTGATAATGTTGGACTTTTAGTAGTTGATGAAGAACACAGATTTGGTGCCAAACAAAAGAATTTGATAAAAAATAAACAACTTTCTACCCATATACTATTCATGTCTGCAACACCAATACCAAAAACCATGAACATGGCATTTTCAGGGTTAAAAGATTTTTCCTTTTTATCAACACCTCCACCCAAAAGACTTTCAATAAAGACTTTTTTAGAAGTTTCAAACAATACAGTTATTAAAGAATCTCTTACAAGAGAATTTAATAGGAATGGGTGCACCTTTGTTATAGAAAATGATATTCAAAAAATGGACAAACTAAAAAATAACCTCGAAGCTCTGGTGCCAAACCAAAAGATTGACATTGTTCATGCAAGTTTAAATAAAAAACTAATTGATAAACGTTTAAATGATTTTAGAAAAAGAAAAATTAATGTCTTGATATGCACAACAATTGTTGAAATGGGATTAGATATACCTGAAGCAAACACTATTATTATAAATAATGCGCAAAATTTTGGTTTATCACAACTTCATCAACTTAGAGGACGCATTGGAAGATCTTCTAAACAAGGTTATTGCTACGTTCTCATACCATCATCAGATATAAATAATAAATCTAAATCTAGGTTACAGAGTTTTGTTAACAACTCGCAACTTGGAGCTGGTTTTAATATAGCTAATGAAGACTTAGAGGTTAGAGGAGCCGGTGAAATACTGGGTATAAAGCAATCAGGTCACATTGATACTATTGGAATGTCACTATATATGTCTATGCTCAAAACAGCTTTAAATAATGACCATATAGAAATGCATCCATCATGTGAGATAAAAATTTCGTTAACTAGCCTAATACCTGAATATTACTTACCCTCTCCCACAGAGAGACTAAAAATTTATAGAAAACTTTCAGGTGCTGATTCTAAAACTTTAAGTGAAATTAAGATTGATTTATTAGACAGATGCGGAAAACATCCACCTGAATTAGAAAATTTATTTAAAATTACTGAAATAGGCATTAATGCTAAATCTTTAAATATTACAAAAATTATTCAATCATCTAAATATCTTAAATTTAAATTCAATAAGACTTTAAAAGACAAAACATTATCAAAAATATTGAGTATCACTAATGAAAATCCTGAAATATATGAAATCAAAAAAAATGGTGAGCTTTGGATAAATTTTAATGGCCAAGATGTGTTAAATTTAGTAGATAATGCTATTCAAAAATTTACATAAAATATTATTTTTTTTCTCATTCTTCATTTATACAATCGAAGCAGAAGATATCTATAAGGTTGAGGTAATAATAATTAAGTTTAACGACGTAACAGTAAATGAAAAATTTAATAATAATTTAGATTTTTCACCAGCTGCAATAAAGAAGTTAAAAGAAAATGAGATAATACTATTACCAGAAAAATTTATAGACAATGCCCTCATATCGTCAGATCTTTTGGATATAGAAATAGAAACAATCGAAAATGATAATAGCTCAATTGATGAAACCGAAACAGAGAAATATTTTGAATTATATGAATATTCTGATTTAGAAAATCTTAATTTCCTAATAGGCAGATTGAGGTGGAGGGAAAATATTGAAATCTTAGATTCACTTTCTTGGTATCAACCATTAAATGGACCAGATGAATACTCCTATCACTATGATCAGGAAAATAATTTAAGTATATATTTGAATATCTATGAGTCTAGGTTTCTGCATTTAGATCTCAAGGCATTTGTTGGTCAATTAGATTTTGATGAAACTATAACTGAGTTTATTGATGAAGATAGAAGAGTAAAGAATTCTGAAATAAGTTATTTTGATCATCCAAGTATGGGTATTATTATTAAAATTGATGAAACTTAGGACTCTTGCTCTTGAGGATAATAAGCGTTCTCATCAATTGAATGATCGGTAATATCCTTTACAGATCTTATCTCAGGGATTTGTTCTATTAAAGTAGTCTCAATACCGTCTTTTAGCGTGACATCAATCATTCCACATCCTTGACAGCCACCACCAAATTGAAGAATTACATCAGAATCTTCAGTAAACTCAACAAGGAAAACTTCACCACCATGTGATGCTAGCATCGGATTGATTTCGTTATATAAAATAAAATTAATCTTATCTTCGATCGTACTATTTTCACCAATATTAGGCATTTTGGCATTGGGAGCTTTGATAGTTAACTGACCATCAAAATTATCTTCATCATAATTTACAATTGCGTCTTTAAGAAAATCTATACTTTTTGAATCAACATAAACATCTATTAATTCGAGATGCATAACAAGATCATCTTTTGAGGCTTCCTTAATATTACAAAATGCAAGACAAGTTTCTGCCTTTGGTGTACCTGGCCTATCAATAAATAATCTTATACCTAAGTTATCTTCATCTTTAGCATCTATAAGCTTTTTTAAATAAACTTCAGCAGAATTAGTAATTTCAATATTATTTTTCATTGCAAATATAGTTGTTTCAGGAAATTTTAACTTCTTTTTGGATAAGAAGAAAAGTAATTAACTAAATAGATCCAAGCAAATGTTATATCTATAAACATTATAGGCATTATAATATTGCATGAAATTATTATTTATGAATAAATTTATTAGTCTTAGTCTATCAATTTTAATTTTAAATGGGTGCTATGAAATGAGTATAAACAATCCTCCAAAACCAAAAAAAATTCCATATAAGCTCGAAGCTCATGGAGATATAAGAATAGATGATTATTACTGGATGCGTGACGATACAAGATCAGATCCTGAGTTGATATCTTATTTGGAGTCAGAAAATGATTATTTCCAGAATTGGCGAGACTCAAATATAGATTATGAATCTTCAATTTATAAGGAACTTAAAAGCATGATACCTGATGAAGAGGAAACTCTCAGAGTAAAAGATGGTAGTTTTTATTACTACAGTAGAATAAAAGCAAGTGAACAGTACTCTACCTATTATAGAAATAGTACCAATGAAGAAATTTTGTTGGATGTAAATAAAGAAGCTGAGGGAAAAGAATTTTATAACGTCGCTGGCTTAAATATTTCACCAGATGAGAATCTTTTACTATATGGTGAAGACTTAAATGGAAGACGTGAATATACCCTGCGTATTAAAAACTTAAAAAACAATTCGCTCTTAGAAGATGAAATCGTTAAGGCATCACCAAGTGCAATTTGGTCAAATGATTCTGAATACATAATTTATGCAAAAAAAGATGACGAAACATTGATACAGAATCAAATTTATCTTCATAAATTAGGAACTAATCAAGATGAGGATAAGTTGATTTACAAGGAAAGTGATAATGAGTTTAATATTTGGCTTTCTGAATCCAGAACAAAGAAATATATATATGTTTACATAGAAAAAACTAATTCTAGTGAAGTTTGGTTAATGGATAAATCAGATCCTTTAAAGCCTCTAGAGTTAGTATTGAAAAGATCTGAAGGTCACCTTTATTCTGTTGAGGATGGTGGTGATTATTTTTATGCTCTCTCCAACCATAATGATGCAAAAAATTTTAAAGTCATGAGATTTAAAGGGACCGATTTTAATGATATAGATAAATGGCAAAATGTTCTTGATGATAGAGAAACTCACTATATTGAGGATATGCTTACATTTACCAATCATATAGTTATTCAATCTAGATTCGATGGAATACCAATAATTGAAATCTTAGATATAAATTCAAACAAATTCAGTGAGATAAAAATGAATGATGAAGTCTATGATTTAGGTCTTGCTTATAATAATGATTTTAATTCATCATTTTTTAGGTATTCTTACTCATCATTAAAAACAACACCACAGATCTATAAATATGATCTATATGACAACGAAAATAAAGTTGTTTGGAAAAAACAAGTCAATAACTTCCTTGATACGAATTATGAAGTCAAAAGAATAAAAACTTTAGCAAGGGATAAAACAGAAGTTCCAGTTTCAATTGTCTATAAAAAAGGAGTAGATTTAGAAACTGCTCCATTGCTCATATACGGATATGGTTCATATGGAATTAACATGGATTCAGGATTTAGATCTTCTATAACACCACTTTTAAATCGAGGATTTATTTTTGCAATTGCTCAAATAAGAGGCGGTGCTGACATGGGACGATATTGGTATGAAGATGGACGAATGATGAAGAAAAATAATACTTTTTTTGATTTTATTGATGCAACAAAATTTCTTATTGAAAATGGAATCGGCAATCCTAAAAAATTATTCGCAACTGGAGGAAGTGCTGGTGGCTTGCTAATGGGTGCCGTAATCAATTATGAGCCAGAACTTTATAAAGGCATTGTTAGTGCGGTTCCATTTGTTGACGTTCTTACAACAATGTCTGATGAATCAATACCACTTACTACATTTGAATATGATGAATGGGGAAATCCAGAAAATAAAGATGAATATATGTATATGAAAACCTATTCACCATATGACAACATTTATAAAGCTAATTATCCATCAGTTCTTGTGACAACAAGCTTATTTGATTCACAAGTTCAATACTTTGAACCTGCAAAATATGTTCCAAAGTTAAGAGAAAACTCCACTTCAGGCAATCCAATATTTCTGAGTATAAATTTAGTTGGTGGTCATGGTGGTAAAAGTGGAAGACTAGAGTCTTTAAAAGAAATAGCAAGAGACTATAGCTTTATTTTAAATATCGAATAGATTATTCAGACCTTAGTCTTCTCTTATTGTTGTAATCTTCTACTTTGTGTCTTATTTTAGTAACAGGATACGCAGTGCCAGTATTGTTTGCAGAGAAAGGTGCATTAGACTTATTAACAATTAAAGTAACTGCTGTATTTTCAATGTCACTTTCTCCAAGATTGAAATAATCATCTGTACTACTCTGATCTGGATAGTAATTATAAAACTCTCCAGGATCCATAATATAACTATCAACAATAGTACTAAACATCCAATAATAGTTACCCTCATTAATATCGCTTGCAGTAAATCTTACACTACCCTCAGTGAGATCGAGATATCCCCAAACCACTGCTTCACTACTCTCATCAATTAGAGTAGCGTATATATTTGGTATAGAAATATTTTCTCTATCAGCTCCAACCTGAAAGGTCACGACCATTGATGAGGAATTTTCATTTGAAAATGGAACCGTTATTTTAGATTGATAAAGACCATCAGGTAATGAAGCTCTATCAATGGTTACTCTGTATGTACCAAAACCTTCAGAATCAACGTTATTTGGACTTATTTGAACAGCAGAAGGAATATCAGCACTTAATTCATTAACAAGAAGTTCTCCCTCACCAACTTTTGATACTTCAAGATCAAATTCATTAAATTCAACACCTAAATTATAAATACCTGGACTAATTGTTCCATATGTAAAGTCCAAGCCCTCTTCACTTATAATTCTAGTCACAGCTTTTTGAATATTTAATGCGCCCCACCCATAATCATCATCTCTTCCAGCAGGACCAATATCATCAGTTAAATGACCATCTACAAGAAGACCATCAACTTGAAACGAGGTTAAATTTGGTACAAGTGAATATAAAATTGCAATTGCTCCTGCGGCATTAGGCGAAGCCATTGATGTTCCCTGATAGAATGCAAGATCTTCATTTGATCCAAAAGCTAGAATACCATCTCTGTAACCATCGCCATTTCTATCAACAGAAGTATCTCCTCCAGGTGCAGCTATATCAACTTCATCATTATATGTAGAATAATAAGATCTTTGTCTAACATAATCTAATGCACCAACCGAAATAACATTTGGACATGATGAAGGGTATCCATATACACCGGGCAGTTCTTGAGCTGAGTTGCCTGAAGATGAAACAATAGAAATATTCATATTATAAATTTCATTTATTACTTGAGCGTAGGAAGATGAGCACGAGCCACCCATACTACCTAAACTCATATTAATAACCTTTATAGGAGTGTCACCTGTATATACAGAGTTTGATCTATTTGGAAGACCTGCAGCATAAAGCATTCCTTGGATAGTATCACTACTATAACCACCAGTAGGACCCATAACTCGTACAGGTAAAACTTTTATACCGTAACCATTAATATTATTTCCATCATTGAGTGCTGCAATGGTAGATCCAACATGTGTTCCATGTGAATCTGTAGCAGCAGTTGAATCGGTTGGATCAGAATCATCGTCCCAAAAATCATAACCACCACCTAAAAATGCTGATGATTGTGACGCCGTGGATCCAAAATTTGGACCTCCGGAATCAAGAACGGCAACTGCTATATCTTTTGTTTCCGCTCCAATTGCTTGAAGTACAGTATCCAATCCAATTTGTGATAAACCCCATTGATATATAAAACTTGGATCTGGTGTAAAGTGAGGTTCAACTTTAACATCTAACTCTAAATTTAAATCTGGATATTGATTCCTATAATGTTGAAGAAGTTTCCAGTGCATTAAATACATTGCTTGATCAAGATTCTCTAATTTTTCAGAAGCATAGTCATAATCAAATATTGATTTATATTCAGTTTCTAAATCAAAATCAAATTCTCTAAAGCCTCTAAAATCAGAATCGATGGATGAAATAACCTTTGTTTCTAAATCAGAATCCTTATCAAAGCTAGGATATTCATAAGAATTTTTATCGAAATCTTTACCAAAGGGAACATAAGAAATAAATCTATTTAATTTAAAATTATCTTTTGGAGAAAATGCATTGACACCAAAAACGTTGGATCCTAGTGTAAGGACATATTTTGTATGTCCCTCTATTGCTCTTACAACTGCATAATAATTTCCTGTCTCTGGTAAAACAATTTGCTTATATATTGAAGTAGATGAAGAGGTGTAGGAAAAATCAGTAAGATTTCCATCTTCATCATAAATTAAAAGATCTGCATCAATACCATCTGTTGTACAGCAATAGCCTGCACCATTTTCTTCAAAAATTAAACCTTCTATGCTAAGTGTCAAAAGAAGATTTGGAGCTCCACTGAACTTATACCAGTCTTCATCATCATCAATATCAACATCTATAAAATCACAAAATCCAGGATTATCTGGATCCTCTATGCAAAAACCATCATCGCCTAAATTTACGACTGATGAAACATGATCTCCAATGTGCCCGATAACATCAGTTGGATTTTGAATAAGTTGCGCCACAGAGGAGCTACTATTATCTATTGGAGGATATCGGACGATATTAGAAACATCTCCATCTATAGCAGAATATGGATTTGAATAGATTGTTCCAGTGATATTCCATGAATCCTTAACATCTAATATAGTGATTGTTAAATCAAGCCTAGTAACAAGACCAAGTGTCTTATTTTCAGTACCTATTAATGTAATCTCATAAATATTATCTGCATTAGCATCAGTTGGTGATTCAAAATCGCCGCCTTCAGAAACAAAAGCTAAACTTCCAGATTGATCATAGGCCCCGTTTAAACTGTTACTTTCTGGTATTTCAAACAAATCTGCATCTTCTCCAGAGATTTCCCAGAAAAAAGCATCCCCTTCTGGATCACTTACATCAATTTGAGCTACCGTCTTTATATTTTCTTCAAGTGATATGTTTGGAGAGATTGAAAATTCAGGACCCTCTTCTACATTGGAAACCGTTATTTGAACATCTTGAGTAGTTCTATTAAAACCATCGTCAGCATAAATAGTTATCAAGTATGAATTATCAGCATTTGCATCTGTTGGATTTTCAAAATTAAGACCACCCTCGTAAAACAGAAGATTACTTACAACGCTAAAACCCTCTGAATCTTCTCCACTTACACCGATTTCCAGCTGATTATTTTCAGGATCAGTCACAGAAAATGTAGCTATATCTGTGATATTCTCATCAAGAGAATATGAAGTCTGAAGATCGCTTATTACTGGAGGATCATTAACCTCTAATACAGTAATGCTTACTTCATCACTATTAGTGGTGAAAGATCCATCAGAAGCAACAATGGTTAATTTATAAACATTATCACCGTTGTTATCACCTGGGTTTGCAAAATCAGGTGCATTTGTAAAAGATAAATTTCCTGAATCAGAAATAGTAAATAATGAGCTATCTTCTCCAGCTTTAGATAAACTTACATCATCGCCATCAGCATCTGTTGTAGAAATATCAAAAACATTTGTTTGGCCATTTGTAACATCAACTGCTGTGAGAAGATCATTAAAAATTGGAGCATTATCATTTAAATTTGTAATTGATAATGAAAATTCTGGAGATGTTGCAACAAGTGAACCATCAGAAGCAATAACATTAAATTTATATACATTATCCTCATTTGAATCAATCGGATTTTCATAATCTGGGGTACCAGAAAATGAAATGATATTTCCTGTTACAAGAAATGCATTTGCGTCCTCACCAGTAATTGTATATTCGAGAATATCTCCATCCTCATCAACTATATCTTCAGGAGAATCAATACTATCTATACTATTATCATTTTCAGGTAATTCAAATAATACCTGTAAAGAGTTGCTCCACACTGGAGGTTCATTTACATTAGAAATATTTACTGTTAATGGTGTGCTGGCAACATATAAGCCATCTGTAACACTAGCAGAAAGTGTATAATTATTTTTAACTTCAAAGTTTGCGTTTTCATTTAATGACAGTATTCCTGACTCTGTAATATTAAAAGCAGACGAATCATTTCCACTTATAGAAAATGAAAGAGCATCATTATCAGCATCTGTGGCTGATAGAGAGGCTACAGATTGTTGATTTTCTGGAACTGTAAAAGAGCTACTAGAAGTAATTACTGGATCATTATCATTTATGTTACTTATTGAGATTTCAACTTCTTGAGAAGTTGTATTTAAATCATCACTAAAGTTAACATTAATAAGATATACATTATTTTTATCTGAATCTTCTGGCAGTTCATAGTCTTTGATAGCCGAGGTCAATGATGCATTTAGACCATCAAAGCTAAGGTTAAATAAATCTTTATCAATTCCTGATAGAGAATAAGTTATCGAATCGTTTTGAGGATCTGTTACTGTAAATGAGATTGCAATAGATTCATTCTCTTTTATAGATTGTGATGACAATCCATCAATTATAGGATTACCCTCATTTTCAACATCTAACACTGAAATAATAAGACTATCCGTAACAGTGTCTATTCCATCTGAAGCCTCTACATTAACTTCATAGTTATTGTCTGCATTTGAATCAGTTGGAGTTTCAAAATCTGGATTTGCTTTAAAGGAAATTTGACCTGATGTTGAAATAGAAAGTTTATCTGAATCATTTCCTGATAAAGAATATCCAATAACATCATCCTCAACATCTTCAACAGTTACTGATAGCACATTTAGAGAATTCTCATCAATTGATTTAGATGAAATAAAATCGATAAATTCAGGCGGATCATTAACAGGAGCAATTATTGCAAAACTCATAGCAGTTGCAGAAGTTCCATCGACATTAACAGTGTAAGACCATGAGGATGTTCCATGAATATTTTCATTAGGAACAAATGTGACAGTGTTATCAGAGTTTAATGTTACTGTGCCATATCCATCAGTTGTGTCACTTACAGTTATAGATAATCCATAGTAATCATCTCCTACATCAATCTCATCATTTTCAAGAGGTGAAAAAGTTATTTCGCCATCCTCATCAAGATAAACATAATCATCAGTGAGAGAAATTACCTGAACGAGCGATGACTCATCAATATTCTGATCAGAAGCAATTAATGAATTTAGATTTGTTGCATATGATGAAATCCTAGATTCGTCTGCAGAACCATTTGCCAAAGAAATTATATCAGTTATAAAAGTACCAGTTGAAAAATTGACAATAGCCGATGTAACGATTGGGTCATTTCTAACAGATATCTTTTCAACTACTGATTTGAGAATCGTTTTTAAATCATTTGAAATTGAAGCATTAATATTTTGAGAATCTTCTAAATTTAAAGAAATATTATTTTTAGTTAAAACATCATCAACATAAGTATCAATGAAAGCACTAGTTTCTATATATTCTGATATATCAGTTTCACCAACATCAAATTTTTGTTGAATAATTTCATAAAGGCTTTCAAAAAAGGTTTTGGTATCAAGAAGTGATGAGTTAGTTTCGTTTACAAAAACTTGTAAAGAATATGCCAATAGAAATATTTGAACGTTTGTTTCAAAATATTTATTTGCAACTGAGCTTGTATTTAAACCATCAACGGGATTTTCAGAAAAAATATCAATACTTGAATCTAAGTTTAATAAAGTATTTATATCAAAACTTCCAGTATTAGCATAATCTAATGATGTAAGTGCTGAAACAACTCTGGAGGTACTTGAAGATGATTTATGTGAGAGTGTTAGGTTTGTAAGATCAACTCCAGAATCATTATCGGAACCGCCAAAAGAAATTATATCTTGAGGATCATTTGGGAGCTCAAAAATACCATTAGAATCTGTTATAGCTGATGGCTCACCATCATCTGATTGATAGTTTGAGTTTATATCTAAAATAACTGTTGAAGTTGAAATATAATTTGCGCCAATGACTAGACCTTGTGAATTCCCAATAACATTAGTTGAAACAGTTCTTGAAGTTGATGTACCTGCAGAATTTGAGCAAGTTAAAGTGAAACTCTTTGAACCATCTGAATCAGGAGTAATTGTCTCTGATCCTGATAATGGTTTTGATCCTGACCAAGATCCTGATGCAGAACATGATGTAGCGTTGGTCGTTGACCAAGTAAGAGTTACAGACTCGCCAATATAAATTTGATTATCAGAGATCGATAATGTGATACTTGCACTAGGTACTGTAGGTTCGACACTACCGCCACCACCGCCACCACCGCCGCAACTGGCTACTACAAATAGAGGAATTAAAAATAAATAATAATTACGAATCATAACTGATGTCTATTTTAAGTGACTTTTAAGAAAATTAAAATGTGCATTTTTAAAGTGTTTCATATTTAATCCAATCAATTAGAAATCTTTTGTTATCAGGACATGTCTCAGCTTCTGCTGCATAGCATAAGTCATTATTATTTACGTAATTGCCAACAAAATTACCACCCACCGCAACATTGATAATCAAATAAAAAATCTCATTAAAAGGATAGTTTTCATCGAAACCTATTTGGTTTGATGTTATTTCAAAAACAGTAAATTGGCTATCTAAAATAAACTTCATTGAGTTTTCTTGCCATATAAATTCAAGCTCATGAAACCTTTCATTTAAATTATTTGATTGTGGTAGGAAATACGAACCACCTTGGAATTTATGATTTGATGGATCTGAGCCATAATGAACAGTCGATAAGATTTCTTGCATGTTATCTCCACGAATTTCAACTAAGTCTATTTCCCCACTAGCAGGCCATCCTCCGTATATTGATTCTAAAGGCATCATCCAAATAGCAGGCCACATGCCAACTCCTTCAGGAGACCTAAATCGAACGGTTATTCTTCCTGGTTGTGTAAAATCAACTTTATTCTCAGTTACAAGTTTCGCAGATGTGTAATTAAAGTTATTAATAGATTCATTAAGTGGAGTTATTCTTAAACAACCATTAACAACAGAGGAATTTTTTATATTAGATGTATAGTATTGACTCTCGTTATTTCCCCAACCAGGAATCCCATATTCAGCTCCATTTCCGATTATGGCTGTCCAATTATTTGTATAAAGAATTTCTGTAAAATCATCTAGCCAAATTATTTTATCGTTTGGACCGTCATAATTATCACAATCTATAGATTGATAGGTATTAGTTGGTGGCTCTATAACTGGAGTAAGAATAGCTGATGAGCCTCCCCCGCCACAAGAGGTTATCAAAAAAAGAAGCGTTAATGACGTATGCTTCATTAATCTTTCAGACTGTATTCGTCAGAAAGCTCTTTCACCTCTTTTCTCAAGAAAAATAGTGCAATCAAGTTAGGTATCGAAACTAATGCTACACTCACATATGCAATATTCCATACAATTGTTGTATCGATAACTGCAGCTAAAACAAAGCATAAAACATAGAAATTTCTATACCAAAAAACAGCCTTTTCACCAAAAATATATGCTGTAGATCTATCTCCATAATAACACCAGGTTATTGCAGTAGAAAAAGCAAATAAGAGTAAAGAAATTGCTACCAACTTTCCACCATATTCACCAAAAGTACCCTGAGAGAAAGCTTTTGCAGTTAGCTCAGCTGAACTTACCAAAGATTTACCCTCAACTATAACTGGTTCAGATATTTTTCCTTTGAAAATATTTAATTCTCCTGAATAAAGATCATTTCCATCTTTAATAAGAATATCCTCAGCAATTGATCTTGAGTGTAAGACTGTAATTTCTGTATCTATTAACTTACCATCTTTGATTTCTATAGTTCCTGAAAATTCATTTACATCCGAATCCAATGACTGAACATAATTTGTAAGTTGAGACATATGCTCAGGATACTTATATGTTCCATCTATATTTTCTTCATCGCTATACATTCCCTCAAGAATTACCATATCCGTTTTAGAAAAAGTAGTATCAAATTTTTCTGTCCAGACACCACTTGATAGAATCACCAGAGCGGTAACACTACAAACAACAATAGTATCTATAAAAGGTTCAAGTATTGAAACAATGCCCTGATCTATGGATGTATTTTTTGATGAGGCATGTGCAATGGGTGATGAGCCTTGACCAGCTTCATTTGAGTATAAACCCCTTGCTACACCATATTTTAAACTCATTGCAAAACTTGCTCCCAAAAATCCACCCACCGCTGCTGATCCAGTAAATACTTGAGCAAATATTGCATTAAATGAAGGAATAATATTTTGATAATTTTCAACAAGTATTACTAATGCTCCACCAAAATATATTAAACCCATAATTGGAATAATCTTGCTTGCTACCGATGCAATTCTTTTTATGCCACCAATAATAATTACCCAGAGTAAAGCACCTAAGAATAAGCCAGTGAGTATTTTAGGTACCGAAAATTCGGTACTCATCACAAGTGCAATATTATTAATTTGAGGCATGTTCCCCGAACCGATTGCAGTAATCATCATAAGAAATGCAAAAAGTATTCCAGCCCATTTCATATTTAAAGCATGTTCTATGTAATACATTGGACCACCTGAAATGGAACCATCATCAAGCTTCGTTCTATATTTATGACCCATTGTCACCTCAACAAACTTGGTAGTCATTCCAAATATTGCTGTTATCCACATCCAGAAAATAGCAGCGGGACCACCAGTCCAAATAGCTAATGCAACTCCTCCAATATTTCCTGTTCCAACTGCGCCTGACATCGCCGTTGTTAGAGCTTCAAATCCAGAAGTCTCTCCTTCTGCATCATCTTTTTGATTCTTTCCAGAGACTAGATTCCAAGCTTTTCCAAAAAACTTAAATTGAGGAAAGCCAAGATAAACAGTGAAAAAAATACCAGTTCCGACTAATAATACTGGGAACCACCATGAACCACTGAGATATCCATCAAGAGTTATTAAAAAATCATTAAATTGAACCATATCTATTCCTCAAAATATTTGACCAAATCTGTGTAACCGCCAATAAGCTTATCATTAATAAAAATTTGTGGCATTGTTCTAGCAAATTTATTCTTTTCAAGCAGAATATCTATATTGTTATCTTCTTCAATATTAATTGATTCATACTCATAGCCCTTTTGCTCAATCAAAGCTTTAGCTCTATCACAATATGAGCATCTATATTTAGTAAAAATTAAAAATTTCATAATCTAGCAGGGTATTTTCAGGAGTAAATGATGAAGTGAATATCTTTGATTTAAAGAATTTATCTCAAATAAGTTTTCCCTGAAGTTTGATAGTTCCTGTATAAAATCAGATAGCCTTACAGGATGAATATTTGAGGTATCTTCCTTTAATATCGATAAAGCAAAATCTATTATGTAATTTATTTTTTCATTGAAATCTATGTTTAGATCAACAACATCGCTTATTACTTTCCCATCAATTCCTTTATAAAATAAGGTCGATAAATGATTATTTAATTTTTTTAAATCTTCAAACAAGCCATCCTCGATAAGTTGCGATACTTTTTTTGGAGTCATATAACTTGGTATTACAGATTTGTCATTTTTATTTTGAAGAATATCTTCTGCCCAGCTATAAAGTTCATCTTGTGAAAGATTATTAAAATGTATAAGTTGACATCTGCTATAGATTGTTTGATTTAGGCACTTAAATCTATTTGATTGAATGATTATGTAGGTATTTTGAGGTGGTTCCTCTAAAGTCTTTAAAAGGGCATTTTGAGAACTTATTGTGAGATTTTCAGCTCCATCAATAAAAAGAATCTTATTTTTACTTAAACCAGATTTTAACATTACAAAGCCAATTGCTTCCCTAATAAAACCTACCGGAATTTTTTTTGTTTTATTTTTCAGTTTGTCCTTATCCTCTCTTTGAAAATATGAAATTAATGTTTCATTGTTTATGCAAAATAAATCTGGATGTGAATTATTTTTAATTAGGTTTTGACTATTTTTCTCATTTAACAAGCCATTAATTAAATACTGACATATTTGATTTTTACCAACTCCCTCCTGTCCCTCAACAATTAATGCATGTGAAAGATTACCTAAATCGATTGAGGATATTTTTTTGTCAATCCAAGGAAAATTTTCCATCTTATAAGCTTTCTACTAGATTTATAATTTCCAAACTAATAGTATTTGCATCCTTTTCAGCATCTATACACCTTATCCTAGGATGTTGATTAGCTAATTCTAAATATCCATTCCTTACATCATTAAAGAACTTCAAACCAGATGACTCAATTCTATCCATAGAATCTCCTGATTTTCTTTCAAAGCCTTTAACTGGATCAATGTCTAAGAGGATTGTTAAGTCAGGATCAGGAGCATTAATAAAAGTTTTTAAAGAGTTAATAAAATCTTTATCAAGATTTCTTCCATATCCTTGATAAGCCATTGAAGCATCGAAATATCTATCTAATAAAATAAAATCATGTTGATTTGATAGGATCTCATTAGCTATCAATTCTGATCTACTTGCATACATTAACAACAGCTCAGTTTGGCTAGTTAAAGTTAGATTTGCATCAAGTAAAATATTTCTAATTTTTTCACTTGGAATAGTAGACCCTGGTTCACGGAACTTTTTGACACTTTTACCAGTCTTCAATAGATAATCATGAAGTAAATCTATTTGTGTAGACTTCCCTACTCCTTCAATACCTTCAAAGCTAATAATTTTCATTTTTTTTGATAAAGATTTACATATTCTAAATGCTCATTGTAAGTTTTGCTAAAAATATGTTTACCCTCTCCATCTGCTACAAAAAATAAGTATTCATTTGGTGAATTCATTATTGCTGCATCAAGTGAGGATTTTGTTGGCATTGAGATGGGTGTTGGTGGCAGGCTTTTAATTACATAGGTGTTGTATAAATTACTCTTATCCCTTAAGTCCTTTTTTGTTATATCTCCATTAAAATCTGGCATTAATCCGTAAATTATTGTTGGATCAGCCTGAAGTTTCATTTTTATTTTAAGTCTATTTAAAAACACTCCTCCGATTTTCATTTTTTCTTCTACGCTTGATGATTCTTTTTCAATGATTGAAGCAAGGATGATTCCTTCATATTTATTCTTTAAAGGATTATCTGTTGGTTTATCTTTCCAGATAATGTCTACATAGTTTTTCAATTCTGTTGATGATTTATTCAGTAGCAAAGATAAATTTGTGTTCTTTTTATAAAAATATGTTTCAGGTAAAAGAAGTCCTTCAATTGAATTATTAATTAAATCAATACATGAAAAATCTTTACAATCATTGTTTAGTTTTAAGGTATTAATATATGAACTTAAATCAAACTTGTTCGTCCCATCACTTATAACAAATTTATAAGTTATGGTTTCGCCTAACTTCATCTTAGTAAGTACCTTAAAGAGACTATCATCTATTAGATATTCTCCAGCCTGAATAGTCCTAAAATCAAATAAGTAAATTCCAATTAAAAATAATGATTTTTCAAAGAAATTATTAGAATCATATATTCCGTTGTACAAATCTAATACTGAGGAGTTGGGTTTTACATCATATATGAATGATTCAATTGTTATTTTATTGTTATAAAAGCTTTTTAATGATCCATAGAGAGTAAATGCTGCTACGAGAAAAATAGCGAATAGTCTTGGTAGATATTTTATCAATTAGACGGACTTAAAAATAAGAGTTGAGTTAGTACCACCAAAACCAAATGAATTATTTAAAGAAACATCTATTTTCATATCTCTGGCTTCTTTTGGAATGAAATCTAAATCACAACCTTCATCAGGATTATTTAAATTAATTGTTGGTGGAGATATGTTGTTAACAATTGATAAAATTGAAAATATTGATTCTACCGCTCCAGCAGCACCCAGAGTGTGGCCCGTCATAGATTTAGTTGAGCTAATAGGTGGAGGTGAATCAAAAATAGATTTAATCGCATTACATTCTGCAAGATCGCCCAAAGGTGTTGATGTTGCATGAGCATTTATATAATCAATATCATTTGTTGAAATGCCTGCATCTGATATTGCTCTTGAAATTGATAATGAGGCACCAGTTCCATCTTCTGAGGGTGCAGTCATATGATATGCATCAGAACTCATACCAAAACCAATAACTTCTGCATATATATTTGCTGATCGATTTTTAGCATGCTCATATTCTTCTAATACTAAAATTGCAGCTCCATCTGACAATACAAAACCATCGCGATCTTTGTCCCATGGTCTACTTGCTGTCTTAGGATCATCTGATTTACTTAAAGCTCTTGATGCAAGAAAACCTGAAACTCCTAATGGTGTAGTTGCCATTTCAGATCCTCCAGTAACCATAACATCTGCATCTCCATAGGCTATCAATCTTGCGCTAGTTCCAATAGCATGATTACTTGATGCACACGCAGTAACAATAGATAAATTTGGGCCTGTATATCCTTTGATAATACTTAAGTATCCAGGTGTCATGTTAATTATCGATCCAGGAACAAAAAATGGAGATACTCTCTTGAATGATTTTTTGTTAAGAATATCTTTATTTTTCTCTATGCTATCCAAACCCCCGATGCCTGACCCTATATTTAAACCAACTCTATCTTTATCAACATTATTATCCAAACCAGCATCTTCTATAGCCTGAATACCAGCAGATACGCCATATTGAACAAATGTATCTAAGCGTCTTATATCTTTGGAGTCTATATATTGAGTTGGATCAAAATTGTGAATTCTTCCACCTACCTTAATAGGCATATCATCAAGATCAACAATATTCTCAGAGATGCCTGAGGATCCCTTTATGCAGTTAGACCATGATTCATTTACAGAGTTACCTAACGGAGAAATTAATCCCATTCCAGTAACTACAACTCTTCGAGGAAGTTGCATTTAAGATATTATGAGTTTTCGACTATGTAATCTACTGCTTCTTGAACTGTTGAGATTTTTTCTGCATCTTCATCAGCAATTTCAAGATCGAATTCTTCTTCCAAAGCCATTACTAGCTCTACAGTATCAAGAGAATCAGCACCAAGATCATCAACAAATGATGAATCAGTGTTAACTTCTGACTCAGCAACACCGAGTTGTTCGCAAACAATTCCTGTAACAGTTTTTTCAATTTCACTTCTTTCCATAATAGTACCTCAATTGAAAGTTTGGTTATTTTAACTTGCAAGTTAAAAAATACCAACTAATACATAAATAAGCCTCCATCAACAGAAATGATTTGTCCAGTTATGTAATTTGCTTCATCGGATGCAAGAAACACAATGCATTTAGCTACATCTTGAACAGTGCCAAATCTTTTCATAGGTATATTCTTGCTTACCTCAGCTTTTTCATCATCATTCAAAAAGGTTGTCATGTCAGTCTCTATAAAGCCAGGAGCAACAACATTTGATGTAATATTTCTAGATCCAAGCTCTTTAGCTAAAGATCTTGAGAAACCAACCATTGCTGACTTTGATGAAGAGTAATTTACTTGGCCAGAGTTACCCATTAGGCCAGCAACTGATGAAATATTGATAACTCTTCCAAATTTATTTTTTACCATGGATTTTATAAAAGCTTTAGTAACTCTGAATAAACCATTTAAATTTGTCTCTATAACATCATCCCATTCTTCATCTTTCATTCTCATAAATAGTTGATCTTTGGTAATACCTGCATTATTGACGAGCACTGATGGTAAAAGATCTTGAGATTTCAGATCCGCAAACAAGTTTTTTATGCTTTGTTTTGACATTAGATCTAACTGAACAGAAATTGCACTATCGTCTCCTATAAGTTCACCCAGATTAAAATCACCTCGTGATGTACCAATTACCTTATATCCCTCTTTGGAAAAATGTTTAGCAACTTCTAAACCTATTCCTCTTGAAGCGCCTGTGACTAGAACAATCTTACTCATATATTTTGCACCTTATCCATAAAATTTAAATCAGCCATATAAAGAATACTTTCTAAATCATAACCCTTTGATAAACCACATAAAATATTTTTTGGACCAATTTCTATTAAGCATGATGCAGAATTAGAAATTTTTTCCATAGTTTTAGTCCAGAGAACTGGTTCAGTTAATTGATTTAAGAGATTTTCTTTAATAGATGATAAATCAGTCTCAATCTCACCAGTATGGTTTTGGATAATTGCATATCTTGGATTAGAAAAAACAATTTTTTGGAGAGACTCATTAAATTCGTCTGCAGCATCAGTCATTAATCTGGTATGAGATGCAATACTAACATTTAATTCTATGCATCTTTTTGCACCAATTCCTAGAAGTAAATTGCTAGCTATTTCTATACCTTCAATATTTCCAGCAATTACAGTTTGCTTCATAGAATTATAATTTGCAGAAGCTACGTAAGCTTTTTCATTAGATTCGTTAATTTTTGAACAAACTTCATCGATAATTTCTGAATCAAGACCAAGTATAGCCATCATTTTTCCTTCTTCAGAGCTTTGCATTAACTTACCTCTAAGATGAGTTATTTGTATTGCATCTTCAAAAGTTATTGATTCTGCAAACATTAAAGCTGAGTATTCTCCAAGTGAATGACCGGCTATAACTTTGGGATCTGGTAATAATAAATTTTTATATGCTTCTGAAAAAATAGCTGATGATAGCACCAGAAGTGGTTGAGTAAAAGATGTTAAATTTAATCTAGACTCGTCCTCTAAAATGCTATGAACATCAGAACTTAGTATTTCAGATACAATTTGGATCTTTTCATTTATAAAAGATTGATCAACCAGGTCGGTTTTAAGCATTTCAGGATGTTGTGAGCCCTGACCAGGGAATACACAAGCTATAGAGCTCATTTCTTACTCTTGTTCTTGATCTTCTTTAACTGGCTTTCTTAAGTCCTTTACAAGTCTTCCCTTGTAAAAGCCATCCTTGGTCATTTGATGCCTCAAATGCTTCTCACCAGATACTTGATCAGTGGACAATGTTAGGTTCTTAAGCTTGTCATGAGATCTTCTCATGCCAATTCTTGAACGTGTTTTTTTACTCTTTTGTACAGCCATAATTATAAAAAAGCGTATCCTAACAAATATATTCTTAAATGAATAGTAATTAAGTATCCAAATAAATTAACATTTTTTCAAATTGGTCGTCATGATCTGCAACAAAAGTATTTCTTTTATTCTCAAGATCTAAAAAAGATATTTCAGATGAGTGTAGGCCTAATCTTTTTATACCTGAATGTTTTAAGCGAGTGTTAAATTCGTTACATCCATACTTTTTGTCATTAGCGATATTTTTGTTAATTTTTTCACATTGAGCCCTTATTTGATGTGTCCTTCCAGTGAGAATCTCTATTTCTATCAAAGAACTATAATCTAGCTTTTTTAGAGGTTTTAAAATTGATATTGCCTCTTTACCATCTTTATTGATTGAAACTTTATTAAAGGATCCTTTTGTGTTTGTATCAATACTGTCTTCTATAACCATTTCTTCAGAAATAAAGTCTTTTACTATGGCGTGATAAATCTTTTTAACTTTTCTTTGTTTTAGTTGATTATTAAAAAAACTCAGGAACTTTTGGTTTTTAGCAATTACCAAGCAGCCAGATGTGCCCTTATCAAGCCTATGACATAGATTTAGTGAATTATCTTTTAAAACTGCGCGTAATATGTCAATTAGGCCATGATCGTTCTTTGTTCCGCTATGAACAGCATAATTAGATGGTTTATTGAAAATGAGGAAATCTTCATCATCGTATATCACTCTATCTCTCAGAAAAGCATATTTGCTTATATTAATATCCAAAATTTTCTCTTGATTAATTAGATTAGGCGGTATTCTTATTAAGTCATTTTTTGAAAGTTTTGTATCAGGTTTAACTCTTTTTGAATTAACTCTAACTTCTCCTTTTCTAATAACTTTGTAGATTTTTGATTTAGGTATATTTTTAAAATTAGAAAATAGAAAGTTATCTATCCTTCTTCCTTCATTATCATGATCTACGGTTATATTTTTGACAGACATAAATTATATATATACGATAAGCACAATAATTATAGATTATGTTGAATAGTTCAACATAACAGAGATAGAAAAATACTAATTTTACTTTCAGCTCTCCATCCCGAGCTGTTTAGAAAGCAATAAGAGTAAGACTTTCTAAAAATAACCTAAATGGTATTAACTATCTCCTTAACTAAAGGAGTTAGTATGAAAAGAATATTAATAAATAGTTCTTATAACGATGAATTACGTGTTGCGCTTGTTGACGGTGCAAAATTATTTGATTTAGATACAGAAGTTACTGACAGAGTTCTCTACAAAGGAAGTATCTTCAAAGCAACAGTTTCTAGGATTGAGCAAAGTTTAAATGCGGCTTTTGTAGATTTTGGATCGACAAGACATGGATTCTTACCACTGAAAGAGCTATCAAGAAACTTTTATAAAAAAAATTCACAGGGTAAGTCAGAATGCACTCTTAAAGAGGGCCAAGAGATACTGGTTCAAATAAATAAAGAAGAAAGAGGTACTAAAGGTGCAACTTTATCAACTCAGATATCTATAGCAGGCCGCTTTATGGTTTTAATAGCTAATTCTGATAAATCAGGTGGTATTTCAAGAAGAATTACAGGTGATGAGAGAGAAGATCTCAAAAATCAGATCTCAAAACTAAATATACCTGAGGGTATGAGTGTGATTATCAGAACTGCTGGTATAGATAGATCTTTTGAAGAACTTCAAAACGACCTCAACTATCTTATTTCTCTATGGGATGATATCAATGCTACGCAAGCTTCAGCTGATTCACCTCAATTGATTTACAAAGATGACAAGCTAATAGTACGAGTTTTTAGAGATATTTTTAGAGATGATATAGAAGAAATTTTAGTGGATGATAAATCTGTATTTGAGGAAGCTAAAAACTTTGCTGAATTAGTTATTCCTGATCAAAAAGACAAAGTTAAGCTTTATGATGAAGAAATTCCTCTTTTTAATAGATACCAAATAGAATCACAGATTGAATTAGCTTTCCAAAGAGAAATTTCTCTTCCATCAGGAGGATCTATAGTTATAGATCCCACTGAAGCAATGACAACTATTGATATTAATTCGGCTCGATCAACTAAAGGCAAAGATATAGAAGAAACAGCTCTCAAGACAAACTTAGAGGCAGCAAAAGAAATAGCAAGACAATTAAGGTTAAGAGATGTAGGAGGATTAATAGTTATAGATTTCATTGATATGCAAAATGAAGATTCACAAAATAAAGTTGAGAATGCTTTTAGAAGAGCTGTATCGTCTGATAGAGCTAGAATTCAAATAGCGAGTATTTCAAGATTTGGATTACTTGAAATTTCTAGGCAAAGACTAAAACCCTCATTAAACGAAACATATGATATAGAGCATGTTTTAGTTAGAGGGCCTAGATCAATAGGACAATCTATTTTAAGAATTATTGGAGAAGATGTAGCGAAAGATAATACTGCAGAGATACAGGTTTATGTTCCAGCAGATGTTGCAAGTTACTTATTAAATGAGAAAAGAAGAGATATTCTTAGCATAGAGGATTCCACAGGTGTAAAAATCTTAATTATTGCTGATCCCTATAAATCAAGGCCTTATTACAAGGTAGTAAGAATTAAAGATTCAGAAGTAAAGAAAAAATCTTCATATGACTTAACACCCGATAGCCCAAAACCAGATACTGATTGGAGAGATGAAAAATCTGTATCAAAGCTTAATCCGTTGGTTGATGCTACTGACCATAAAAAAAATCACAAATCCGGTGGTGGTATTTTAAGCTGGATCAAAAGTTTAACCGCTTCACCGGAACCAAAAAAAACGACAAAGAAAAAATCTCCTCAAAAAAGACGTCCTCGCAAGGGAAATTATAAGAAAAAGAATGCTAATAGCTCTAAATCTAGATCAAACAGAAAACCTTCCTCATCTAAGAATACAAGAAGATCTTCTTCAACTAAGAGTACAGGAAGGCCTTCAAAGTCTGCAGATAGGAAGCCAAAAACTAACTCTAGAACAAAAGATATGAGAAAAAAACCTCCATCAAGAAAACCTAGGGTAGAAAAAGATACTTCCAAAAAAATATCTGGCAGACAGGATATTGTTAAGGAAGCAAAAAAGAAGCCTGAGCCTCCAACTAGAGCTTTGAACGACCCTCGAGATAATTAGATATAAGCTGTCCAGAGATTGATAATTTAGGTGGCACATTCGGAAGGTCATCAATTTTGAACCATTTGGCATCCTCTAGTTCTGCTTCTTCTATTTTTATTTCACCTGATTCGTATTCACAAAAATATCCAAGCATTAGCTGACTAGGAAATGGCCATGGCTGACTTCCAAAATATGTTATATTTTTAACAGAAACATTTACTTCTTCCATAACCTCTCTTCTAAGAGCCTCTTCTGCTGTTTCACCAGCTTCAATAAAACCAGCTAAAGTGCTGTACCAGTTTTCAGGGAAAAATTTGTTTCTTGCTAACAAAACCTCGTCTCCTCTAGTAACCAACGTTATTATGCAAGGCGAGATCTTTGGATAAATAAATTCTTGATTGCAAGGTCTTACAAAAGCACCCTCTTTTTCTTGAAAGCATAATTTTCCCGAACACCTAGAACAAAATTTCATTTCATCAATCCAATGCACCAACTGCTTAGCTGTAAAAACAACTCCATCATTTTCTGGATTTAAGTTCGCTAAAGTTCTTATTTCAATTAATTCTGCATCTTCAGGTTTATTTACTAACGTTATGTCTTTTAAGTTAACCGCATAAATGTATTCATCATCATCGTGATAAATACCAATTCTTGCCATATCAATATCACCCTCTAAAATTAAATAATTTGCATCAAATTTATAAGATTTTTGTGATTTATCGTATAAAATCTTATTTTCTGAAATAAAAATATATTTATTATTATTTGATTCAGAGAAATTTTTAAATCGAGATCCAGACATAAGTAGTAATCATAATGAATATATCCTTAATGTATAGTATGTTTTTAGGTGATTCACCTAGATGGTACAAACAAGCAATCCTAAGCTTTCTTATAATCAATCCAATACTACTCATTGTCCTTAATTCGCTTGGTTTAAATGGTGGATTCATAATGGGCTGGATAATTCTGCTACAGTTCATTTTTACCTTAGCGCTAGCACTTAAATGTTACCCTCTTCAGCCAGGTGGTCTTCTTGCAATTGAAGCTTTAATAATGGATCTTTCAAATCCATATTCAATGATGCATGAGATAGAGGCAAATATAGAGGTAATTCTATTACTTGTTTTTATGGTGGCTGGAATTTTCTTTATGAAAAATCTAATGCTTACTATATTCACTAAACTTCTTCTAAACGTTAAATCAAAAGTTTGGCTTTCTTTACTCTACTGTTTTACCGCAGCTTTTTTATCAGCTTTTTTAGATGCTCTCACAGTAACAGCAGTTTTAATCGGAGTTACTGTTGGATTCTATAGAATTTATCATTTAATAATCTCGAATAAATATTTTGATGATACCGCTCATGATATTCACAGTGATGGATCTATTGATTCTCTTAAAGTTGAGGAGCTAGATGACTTTAAAGGTTTCTTAAGACAGTTAATTATGCATGGTGCCGTTGGTACTGCTCTTGGAGGTGTATGTACAATTGTTGGTGAGCCTCAAAATTTGTTAATTGCAAATATTGCTGGCTGGGATTTTATTGAATTTTTCTTATATATGGCACCAGTTACGATGCCAGTATTCGTTGCCGGATTATTGGTTTGTTTCTGCTTAGAGCGATTTAAGTTAGCAGGTTTTGGATCAGAGTTATCAGGAAATATAAGAACCATTTTTGCTGAATATGCAGCATATGAAGATGAAATTAGTAAAAATGACAACAAGAAAAAAGCTGAACTTGCAGTTGAGTTATTTGTTTTAGTCTTGTTAATTTTTGCTCTTGCTTTCCATATTGCTGAAGTTGGGATTATTGGTCTTGGTGTTATAATTCTTTTAACTTCCTTTAAAGGGATTACTCATGAGCATTATTTAGGAGATGCTTTTAAAGAGGCTTTACCTTTTACTGCGTTGCTTTGTGTTTTCTTTGCTATTGTTAGCGTTATACATGAGCAACACTTATTTACTCCTGTTATCAATTATGTTCTTACTTTTAGTATTGAAAGTCAGACCAGTATCTTCTTTATTGCAAACGGAGTTCTATCTGCAATTAGTGATAATGTTTTTGTAGCTACAATTTATATAAATGAAGTTAAGGCTCTTCTTGATGCAGGTAAGATTTCTTTAGAGCATTTTAATAATCTTACAATTGCTATTAATACAGGAACGAATATACCGAGTATTGCTACTCCAAATGGTCAGGCAGCATTTCTTTTCTTGCTTACCTCCTCTCTTGCTCCATTAATTAACTTATCCTATTTCAGAATGGTTTTAATGGCGCTGCCATACACAATTGTTCTCACGATAGTAGCCCTCATTTCAGTTTATTTATTCATCTAAATGTCATTAGATCGAAGGTTCTGTGTAGCTCCTATGATGAGATACACAGACATGCATGAAAGATTCTTTTTAAGGCTCATATCTAAAAAAGCAGTCCTATATACAGAAATGATTTCCACAGGAGCACTAATACATGGAAATTGCGATTATCAGTTAGATTTTAATAAAGAAGAACATCCTGTAGCTGTTCAATTTGGTGGTTCTTCACCTCAAGAGTTATCTCAATGCTCAATGAAGGCTGAAAAAAAGGGATACGATGAAATTAACCTGAATATAGGATGCCCATCTGAGAGAGTGCAAAAAGGTAATTTTGGAGTATGTTTAATGCTTGAACCTGACTTGGTTGCCGAATGTGCAAGAAAAATGAGAAAGTCCGTAGATATTCCTGTCACTGTTAAATGCAGAACTGGTGTTGATGATAATGATGATTACGAGTTTTTGAAATCATTTATAAGTACCGTAAAAGATTCTGGTATTAAAACTTTTATAATCCATGCAAGGAAAGGAATTTTAAAAGGTTTAAGCCCAAGACAAAATAGAAACATCCCACCTTTAAACTATCAAAAGGTTTATTCAATCAAAGATGACTTCCCAGATTTAGAAATTATTATTAACGGCGGCATCAAAAATATTAGTGAAGCAAAAAATCATCTTAATTTTGTTGATGGAGTTATGTTGGGAAGAGCAGCTTACGATGATCCTTTTATGCTCAGTGATATAGATTCTGAAATTTACTCAAATACTAAGGTAGAGATAAGCAGAAAAGATCTTCTCACAGAATATTTAGATTATGTACATGTTATGACTAAAAAAGGTTATGACCCTAAAATTATGTTGAAACATGTATTTGGACTTAAAAAAGGTGAAAAAGATGCTAAAAGATTTAGGGTAAAAGTAGCTGAGATTATGAACTCATCGAGTCTGGTTGAAAACAAAGATGAGTTACTATCAATGGTCTAGTCATCTCCAAATATATCCTCCATATCATCTAGAAATTCATCATCCTCAGTCGAACCATTATTAATTTCATATTCTCTAGACTGTATATAAGCATCTTTAACAAAAATATACTTATCTCCAATGATAAGTGTTTCAGCATCCAGAAGGCGCTCTCTAGTCTCGAGAGCATCAATACCTACCAATGTTATCTTTACATCATTATCTTCCATTGCGAATGTACCGGAAAGGAAGCTTGAAATTGGTCTGCTCAATAAATCTCTTGGATTACTAGGGCCTAAAAAGGGAATCATAATATAAGGGCCTGAATCAAAACCCCAAACACCAAGAGTTTGTCCAAAATCTTCTTCATGTTTTTCAAGACCCATTTTTGATGCAACATCAATTAAACCAAATAATCCAATAGTAGAGTTGATAACAAATCTACCTGCGTCATTAAATGCATATTTAATTTCTCCCTGGAGTACTTGATTTATAGTGGTATCAATTTCTTCAAGATTATTAAAAAAGTTTGTTACTCCTGTTCTAGCAAATTGTGGTGTAACTTTTCTATATGTTAAGGCAGCTGGCTTTAAAAGTTTTTCATCTAATTTCTCATTAAAGATAAAAATGTCCCTATTTAGATCCTCAAATGGATCATTTATTTCTTCGCCAAAGATTGGAATAGATAATAATAAAATAAGTAAAAATCTATTCATGTTCTTTGATTGTTCGTATTGTATTTAGAAATAAAGGGTCTAATTTTAAATCATCAAATGGATATGTTGAATCTATGAATTTTTTATCATATTCGAGTCTATCTAAAACCGTATTCTCAGTTTCTAAGTTAAAACTCTGGAAATCATCACTTTGATGAATATTGTTTAGGATAATGCCTAAGACTTTAGTATTTAAGCTTGCAAAAACATCTTCAGATCTCCTTAAATCTGCAATTGATAATTTAGATATAGTTGATACTAAAATTACAAAATCAGGAACAATTTTTTGACATACCGTTAAATAGGCATCGCCTGTTCCAGGAGGCATATCAATTAATAGAAAATCTAGTTCGTCCCAATTAGTTTTTTCATATATCTGGTTGATGGCAGAGCTCAACATGGGCCCTCTCCAGATAGCAGCATTTTTATCGAGTAGGAATCCTAAAGAGTTTAGTGAAATATTATCAACTTTTTTTGGTATATATGGTCTGTCAGTATTTTTTTTATCTACTTCGATATTTTTATCATTAATATCGAATAATATATCTTGATTAGGGCCGTAAATATCTGCATCTAAAATACCAACTTTGCTATCCTTTGATAGAACTGTAGCTAAAAAAGAGCAAACAGTTGATTTACCAACTCCTCCTTTTGCTGAAGCAATTGCAATAGTTTTTTTTATAGTCATTATCTAATTAACTTATAATATATTAAAAATTATCACAAAATGAAATCACGCAAGATTCTGGTAACAAGCGCATTGCCATATGCCAATGGTTCAATACATATTGGACATGTTCTTGAATCTGTAATTACTGATATTTGGGTAAGATACCAAAATATTAATGGTAATGAATGTCTCTACTTTTGTGCAGATGATACGCACGGAACGCCTGTCATGCTCAAAGCCAAAGAGCTTGGAATAGATCCTGAAGAGCTTATTAAAAGAACTAGAGAGGAGCACATAAAAAGTTATTCAAGATTTAATATTAATTTTGATAATTTTTATACTACTCATTCTGATGAGAACAAAAAATATGCTGAAGATATTTATCAAAAGTGTAAAGAAGAAAATTTAATCTTTAAAAAAGAAATTGAACAGTTTTATGACTCAGAAGAAGGTTTATTCTTATCTGATAGATTTATAAAAGGTACATGTCCAAAATGTGGCGCTGAAGATCAGTATGGTGATGGTTGTTCTGTCTGTGGCACGACTTATACACCTGATGATTTACTAAATCCCGTATCGTCATTATCGAATTCTGAGCTTACCAAGAAAAGAACTGAGCATGTATTTTTTGATTTGCCTCAAATGAAAGATTTTCTTGAGAATTATCTCGAAGACTTAACTCTTCAAGATCCTATAAAAAATAAGCTAAATGAATGGATTGAGGATGGGTTAAAGCCATGGGATATATCAAGAGACAAGCCATACTTTGGATTTGAAATACCCGGAGAGAAAGATAAATATTTTTATGTTTGGCTTGATGCACCGATTGGATATTTAGCTTCTGCAAAAAATTGGGCAGAAAACAATAATATGGATATCAAAGATTTATGGGGTGAAAGCTCTGATTATGAAATTCATCATTTTATTGGAAAAGATATTGCTTATTTTCATGCTCTATTCTGGCCAGCACTTTTAAAGTCATCAAATATTCGCTTACCTGAGTCAATTAATGTTCATGGGTTTTTAACTATTGATGGTGAGAAGATGTCAAAATCCAATGGAACCTTTATAAATGCAGACGACTTTGCTGAAAACTATGATGGTGAGTTATTAAGATATTATTTTGCTGATAAGTTTAATAATTCAATTGATGATCTAGATTTTAATGAAGATGAATTTATTCAAAAAATTAATTCAGATATCGTCGGTAAATATTTAAATATTGCTAGCAGAGTTTCAAAATTTATTGAGAAGAATGGTAATAATCTCTCTGCAAACTTAGATGTGAACTTTATTGAGAAAAATCTATCAATGATCGATGAAGTGATTGAGCATTATGAAAACTTAAATCTTTCTAAATCTGTAAAAATTATTATGAAGATGGCAGATGAAGTTAATAAATATATTAATGAGAATGAGCCTTGGAAATCCAGTGAAGAAAAGGCTGTAGAGGTATCATCAACAGCAATTAACTGTTTTAGAGTTATCTCAATATTGCTTAATCCTGTTCTACCAACAATAACATCAAAGGCTTTAGAAGTATTTAATGATAGTGCTACAAATGATTTTAATAATATTAAGGATTATCTTGTAGATACAAAAATTAATCCATATAAGCCCCTATTAAAAAGATTAGAAAAAGCTAAAATAAATGAGGAAATTGAAATGGAAGATTCAAATTTAATTAATATCAAAGATTTTGCAAAGATTGAGCTTCGCGTAGCTAAAATTGTTAAAGCTGAGGGTATAGAAGAAGCTGATAAGCTCATAAAATTACATCTTGATGTGGGTGATCTTGGTGAAAGAACTGTTTTTGCTGGCATAAAAAGTGCATATGATCCTGAGAGTCTTAATGGAAGACATGTTGTATTAGTTGCAAATCTTGAGCCAAGGAAAATGAAATTTGGAGTATCGGAAGGAATGGTCTTAGCCTCTAGCAATGATGAGGGATCAATTTATTTAATATCACCAGATGAAGGTGCAAAGCCAGGTCAGTTAGTTAAATAATGAAAGAAACGGATATTTTAATAGTTGGAGCAGGTCCCGTAGGACTTTTTACAGTTTTTGAAGCTGGCCTATTAGGATTAAATTGCACATTAATCGATAACTTAGACAAACCTGGTGGGCAATGCGCCGAGCTTTATCCTGAAAAACCTATCTATGATATCCCAGGAGTCCCATTTCAAACAGCACAAGAACATGTTGATGCCCTATTAAAGCAAATAGAACCTTTTGATTATGATTTAAATTTATCTCAAAGAGTTCAAACAATTTCAGAAGATGGTGACTTTTGGATTGTAGAAACTAATGAGGGTAACAAATTTAAAACAAAAAATATATTCATAGCAGCAGGTGCTGGGTCTTTTGAACCAAGAAGACCGGCAAATATTGAAAATCCTGATTTATTTCTCAATAAGGGAGTAACGTATGCCGTAAGAAATATGGATCAATACAAAGACAAAAAAGTATTCATTTTTGGTGGCGGAGACTCTGCTTTAGATTGGACAGTGGAATTAAGTAAAATTGCCTCTCACGTTAGCTTGGTTCATAGAAGAGATCAGTTTAGAGGTGCATATAAAACTGAACAAGAAATGAGAGATTTAGTTAAAAATGAAAAAGTTAGTCTTTTTACACCTCACTTAATCAATGAAATTGTTGGAGACAAAAAAGTAACCGGAGTTAAACTTAAGAACTTCGAAACTTTAGAGATTTCTGAACATAAAGCCGATGAACTGCTATTCCTCTTTGGTTTAAATAAAAAACTAGGTCCAATACTTGATTGGGAGATTGATTTAGAAGATAAAAAAATATCTGTAAATACCACTACTTTTGAAACATCTAAAAAAGGTATATTTGCTGTAGGTGATATTAATCATTACGAAGGAAAGCTTGATCTTATTTTATGTGGATTCCATGAAACAACACTTGCAGTCCAAGAGGCTTTTAAGAGGATAAATCCTGGTGAGAGAGTTCCCTTTGGATATACAACCTCAAATAAAAAACTTCAAAAAAAACTTGGCGTAATTGATTGAAAGAAAAGTTTAGAAAGTTCCTTCCGGTAGTTGTAGATATGGAAACTGGTGGTTTTGATCCAGTTAACGATGCACTATTGGAAATTGCTATAACTCTTATAGATTATGACAAAGAATTTCGAGTTGGCACAACTCATAGGCATCACATAATACCTTTTGAAGGTTTAAATGTATCTGAGGAATCTCTCGAATTTACCGGCATTGATCTTAATCACCCTTTAAGAAATGCAGTTGATGAAAAAGAAGCTTTAAAAGACCTTTTTAGTATCATCAATAAACATAAGAATAAATATGAGTGCAGTAGAGCTATTCTTGTTGGACATAATGCTCATTTTGATTTGGGTTTTTTAAATGAGTCTATTAAGAGAAATAATATTAAAAGATCCCCTTTCCACCCCTTCTCAGTTTTTGATACTGTATCTATAGGTGGAATTTTTACTGGTCAAACTGTCCTTGCAAGAGTTGCTAAAGAGCTAGGCTTTGATTATGAAAACGAATTGGCCCATTCAGCGTCATATGATTCGGAAATAACAGCGAAAGTTTTCTGTAAAATCTTAAATAAAATAGATTAGCCTACTGCATCATCGACAAGTTTTTGAAGCTCGCCTGATTCATGCATTTGCGTAACAATGTCGCAACCCCCAATTAACTCACCCGAAATAAAAACCTGAGGAAAGGTTGGCCAGTCAGTTACAGAAGGAAGCGTTGCTCTAACTTCTTGATTTTCTAAAATATCAACAAATGAGAATTGAGCCCCACAATCTATTAATGCTTGTACTGTCTTTGATGAAAAGCCGCATCTTGGCTCATATGGCGTGCCCTTCATGTAAATAAGCACAGGATTTTCTTTGATTTGTTGTTTAAGTTTTTCTTCTAGGCTCATTTAATTATCTTAATATATTGTGAAAGAACATTATCCAATCCATGGATAAGTGCTTCAGTTATTATAGCGTGACCAATTGAAACTTCATCAATAATATTGAGATCAATTAATTCAGGAAGATTTTCTAAGTTGAGGTCATGACCCGCATTGAGTTTTAAATTATTTGATTTTACATACTTGAAAATCTCATGCATTTCTTCAATGTATGAAACTCTTTCATCTTTGTTAAGTTTTGCATATGGTCCAGTATAAATTTCTACTGCATTTACACCCATTTCCAAAGCATAATCTACAGATTCGAGATTGGCATCAATAAACATACTTACATGTGAACAATCTTCATGGAGTCTTTCTATAATTAATTTTAATTCCTCATCATGATCTCCCCTTTTCCAACCATGATCTGAGGTTATTTGATTGTCTTCATCCGGAACAAGTGTTGCTTGATAAGGTTTTATATCTTTAACTAAGTTTTCGTATCCCCTAAAAGAACCATTTTCAATATTAAATGGGTTACCCTCAATGTTAAATTCAAGATTATTTTCTTTACATAAAGTAGCTAAATCTATGACATCTGATGACAAAGCATGTCTCTCATCTGATCTTGGATGTAGAGTAAGACCACAAATATCATGGTCCATACAAGATTTAGCAAAATTCACTAATGATGGATAATCTGATCCTCTTGCATTTCTGAGAAGTGCAACCTTATTCAAGTTAACGCTTAAATTTGTTTTATTCATAAAATCTATATTAATTATAACTAATATTTATGTTTTAACTAATATTTTCTTTTATAGTTGAATGAGCTTCTCGTGAAATATTATGTTTTGATAAAAGATAGCTAGCAAGAAAAAAACAGATTACTGGAATAAAGTGATACATATATAAAAGAGTATTCTTGGTAAATTGTGAATTATCAGATCCTAAAGTAATATCAAAACCAATTACACTCTCAAGAAATATATAAGGAAAGGCTACCGCAAGGGTATAACCTACTTTGGTAATTGTTGTGTAGTATGCAAACATAGCTCCAGATTTATTAACATCTGATTCTGCCTGCTCTGCATCCGAGACGTCAGCTACCATAGAAATAATCAACGGTGCAGCGCCTGAAAAGGATATTCCATACATTGCCAGAACAAAAAATAGTACTCCTGCTTTTACTGATTCACTTGCATCACTTATATAAAGAACAACAAAAAATTGAAGTAGAAATAGTATTCCTGCATATAGAAGACATAATGATGCAGCAAAATGTTTTGTAAATTTTAGGCCAATATATCTCCATAAAAATATTCCTATCACTGCAAATGTAAAGTTTACGAATATAGCCCTTGATGCGTAATCACCAAGCTCAAGAATAGAGTCCATAAAGATTACAAATAAACCGCCAGTTAAGCTTTGAGCGAAAGCAAGAAGAACGCTTGCCAAAACAAGTCTATTTAAAGTCTTATTCTTTAAGAATCTCTTGAAGGATTTTAGTGGGTTATCGTAATTTGAGGCAGTCCTTTTATCATCTAAAAAAAATAGACCAAGAAATATTGTTAAAGGAATGCCAACCAAAGCGAATACACCAATTGCATTGATCTTTAGAAGAAATGATCCTTCATAGATCTCTATTACTGCAGGTATAGAAATTACAATTAAAGTTGCGATGATCGCAATAATTTCTCTCAATGTTAATAATTTAGTTCTTTCATCATATTCAGGAGCGATAAATGATGCCCACGAGAGCTGAGCTATATTGGCAAGGGTAAATCCGCTGTATAGAGTAAATAAAGCAATAAATAAGTACCAACCACTAATAAATTCATCTTGGGGAAAAAAAAGAAAATATGCGCTTAGGCATAAAACAGGTAGCGATAAGAAAATCCAATGTTTATGCTTTCCAAATCTAGAAGGATACCTGTCAACCAATGCACCCATAATGGGATCAGTGAATACGTCTATAATTCTGCCAGCAAAAAAGATTAATCCCACTAAAGAAAGTCCAAGATTATAGTTTGAAGCATAAAAAGGAAGAATATATACAAGGATAGGTATCCCGGTTACTGGAAATGGAAAAACCAATAATGAATATATGATCTTTTTATTGTTTTCTGAAATAACCATTTGGATTAGAATACTATACTTGTAATTAATCTATTT
This sequence comes from uncultured SAR86 cluster bacterium, assembly GCA_902622845.1. Lineage (GTDB taxonomy): Bacteria > Pseudomonadota > Gammaproteobacteria > Magnimaribacterales > D2472 > CACNXK01. The sequence goes on from CACNRI010000003.1 coordinate 151,202, forward strand.
TAAATGGCTAAATTAAATAAAAATCTTTTAAATATTCTGGTCTGTCCTGTCTCCAAAGGGAAGTTAGTTTATGATGAAGAAAATAATGAACTTATCTGCGAGGAATCTAAATTAGCTTATCCAATTATTGATGGCATTCCTGCTATGCTTAAAGAAAAAGCTCGTAAGATTTCGTAACATAAAATTTACAATACGTTTCAGAATCTACACCAAGTAGAAACACTGTTTAGTTACGATTTCATAGTCGATTAAGAAACTTCCCCTGTTTTTGATCATTTCGACAAAATATAAGGAGCCGTATAGGCTCCTTTGTTTTATAATTCAAGTATGCGCCTGTAGCTCAGTTGGATTAGAGTGCTTGGCTACGAACCAAGAGGTCGGAGGTTCGAATCCTTCCAGGCGCGCCATTAATCAGCAGAATTAGCATACTGGTTTAATAGAATGCTTTTTAGCTCATCTGGCTCGTCTTTTAGCCTTTCTGAGAAGTATTCATTGTCTTCAAGTTTAAGATCTTTATTCAAAATAGATAAAGCATCTTTATTAGTAGGATGATTATGAAACTGATTAGATATTTCATTAGTTATTTGCTCAGCAACTATCTCATAAGAGTCTGATTCGAAGTTCATTACATTTCCAATATTCAATACTACCGATCCTTTAAAGCCTGATATTCCCCTAGATATACTTTCAAGGTCTTCGTTTTCTTTTTTTTCATAAAAGCCATTTACCTCAGTCTCATAAACCTCTTTAGCTTTATTCAAATCATTTGGGTCAAACTCATAGGAAATAGAGACTGGAATAACCCTCATTTGATTAAAGAAATCAGAAAAAGATAACTCTTTTCTTTTAGTAAGATGGATCATTTTTAAAATTGCTGGATCTGTTATATCTTTACCATCTTTTGCCCTTCCCTCACGTTGAGCAATCCAGATAGATTCATTTTCAACTTTTACTTTATTGAATATGAATTCTGAAACTAGATTGAGCGATTGATAAATTTCTCTCTTTGATGATCCAGATCTTGGTATTATAAAACTCTTATTAAGGCGCATAAGATCTGCAGCCCATTTTTGATCCATAAGATTACTACCTACAGCTATATTTACAGTAGAAAAGTCATTTTTGTGAAGAGCAAGGTTTAAAAACGCAGGGTCTAAAGTAATGTCTCTATGATTTGAAATAAATAGATATGAAGTATTTTCTTGGAGGTTTTCCAGCCCATTATATGTAAAACCACTTGATGTATCTTTTATGATCTTTTCCATAATCTTTTCATACATATTTTGATATTGATGGATTGATTTAATTTTTTTAAACCTTCTGCTGAGATAGAAAGATAAAAATAATCCCAAAAAAGAATTTAAAAAAGTATTGTGGTAGCCCCTAGAATGTAAAAAGGCATTTATAACTTTCTTATTAGATGCAAGTTCACGAAGTTTAGATTCAACTTCGTGATCATAATAAGGCCTTATTTCTTCAAATTTATCCAAGTTGTATAATGATTTTTAAGAGTATTTTACAAAATATATGAAAGATTACCTAAATTATGATGGTTTGGCTGTAATGGCTCATCGAGGCGGCTCTCTTGAAGCTCCTGAAAATACCATTGAATCATTCAAATACGCTCTAGAAATTGGCTCAGATATCATTGAAACAGATATCCAGCTAAGCTCTGATGGCATTCCATATATCTTTCATGATGATGACTTAAAAAGAATTTCTGGTATAGAAAAGAATTTTAATGAGCTTTTAGCTTCTGAAATAGATGAATTAAATATTTTTGATGATTACAAAATACCAACACTTGAAGAAACGCTAAAACAATTCCCTAATACTAAATTTCAAATTGATTTTAAAACAGATGAAGTAGTCGATCCTGCAATTGAGATAATTAATAAGTTGCCACATATTAAAAAGAATTTATGTGTTGCCAGTTTTTCAAGTCAAAGACTGCAAAAAATTAAATCTAAACTTAGTGACGTAACTTATTCAATGGGTCCTCATGAAGTACTTAAGCTTCTTCTTAAAAGCTTTGGAATATATAGGGGTGAAATTAGTGGTGATTGCCTGCAAATACCAATTTATAGATATGGTATTAAGATTGTTACACAGAGATTTGTAGATTTTTGTAAACGTGAAAATATCAAGATTTCTGTTTGGACAATTAATAGTATTGAAGAAATGGACTATCTAATTGGCTTAGATGTAGATGGGATAATAACAGATAAGCCTAAAGCTTTGATTAATCTACTTGCTTCAAGAAATACTTAACAAGAGCTTTTCTTGCAAAATAATACATAGGGAGAATAATAATTGAGCAAATTAGTATTTCTACTCCAATACTATAATCAATAAGAGATCTTATATATCTTGCAACAAATAGACTTACAAGGCCCATTAGTGAATAAAAGATAATTGAATTCTTGCTAAATAATTTCATTTGGATATTTCACGTATCTTAATAAAAACCCGCCGGCAATAAACAACACAATAATTGGTACAAGAGCTATTTGAAGATTATTAAATATACCTATAAACATTCCAACCAATGCAGGACCCATCACAGATCCGGCTCTGCCAAATGTATTGTAAAAACCAAAAAACTCGCCAGATTTATTTGTAGGAATTATTTTGGAGAAAAAGCTTCTCGATGCAGCTTGAATACCGCCCTGGACTGAACCTATCAGTACTGCCATAACATAAAATTCTGAAGAGTTGGTAAGCGCAGTTGAGTAAATAACAACGCATATATAAATAAAGATGGTTGCATAAAGAACGACTTTATCATCATATTTATTACCAATATAAGACCAAAAAAGTGTTGATGGGAATGCAACAAATTGCACTAAAATTAGTGCAACAATAATCGCCGATTGATCAATTCCAATGTTTTCAGCAAAAATTGCTGCAAGCGACATAATTGTATGAACGCCATCAATATACAAAAAGAAGGCAAATAAAAATAACAGAACATTTTTATTTTTCTGAATATCTCTAAACGTACTTACAAATCCGCCAAGAACTTCTTTGAGATTTCCAGTTTTTTCAACTTCACGCTCTTTATAATTAACTGCTAAAGGAAGTAAGAAAATAAACCACCACACTGATACAGTTATAAATGCCCATCTTACTGCTTCAGCTTCATTGCTTAAGCCAAAGGTTTCAGGTTGAAGGACCATGAAAGCATTCAAGGCAAATAACAACCCTCCCCCCAAGTATCCTAATGCATAACCATAGCTAGATACTTTTGTTAGCTGATCTTCTGAAGCAACATAAACCAGCATTTTGTCATAGAGCACAACTGCTGAAGCAAAAGAGAAAAATGAAATGCCATAAAGAATGAGAGCCATTAACCATTTTCCCATCGGAATAAAGTAAAAGGAGGCAACTGATACGATTGATAATAAAGTAAAAATTATAAATAGAATCTTTGTTAGTCTTTTATAGTCGGTTACTGCACCAATAATTGGAGCTGAAACAAGAATAATTAAATTTATTATTGTTAATGCAAATGCAAGATATTGAGTTGCTTGAAGTGACTCAAGACCATTAGACCAGTAGCTTGCATAAAATAGTGGAAAAAATGCAGCTATAACTGTTGTTGCATAGGCTGAGTTACCGAAATCATAGAATATCCAAGACTTAATTTCTTTGTTAAAATCCTTCATAATTCTTTAATTAAATATGAACGATAACGAAACAACGAAGTTCGCAACATTCTTTTTGGTTGGCATAGCACTATTAGTTTTTCTTCTTGGTGTTGGCTCATATTTTTATAGTATATATATGTAACTACCCCGGTGGCCACGAAAGTGGTCTTCCAGCCAGCAGATGTAAGTGAAGATGAAAGACTGACTGTCCGGCTTTCGCACCATTATTGATAACAATCCTAAAAGCATCTTTTGTTTCATGATCTTCCGCTATTTTATTGGCGGCAATAAGAAGCTTTCCTAACAATTCACTATCATTGTCATCTGATAAAGATAGTTGAGTAATTTCTTTTTTGGGAATTATTAAAATATGAATAGGAGCTTGAGGATTAATATCATTAAAAGCTATGCAAAAATCATCCTCATATAAAATATCTGTCGGTATTTCTTTATCGATAATTTTTTTAAAGATGGTCATACTTACATGAAGACTCTCGGCAGAACCCTAATAGCAATATAAAAAATTCCTGCGGTCATAACGAGACCTAGAAAAATTACTAAAAGATCTCTTAAGAATGCCGTTAGCCTTCCATTTCTTTTAGCTTTCACTAAATTAATTATAAAAAATGTAATGGCTAAGAGTGATGCGGTAAGTATTAATATTTGAATCATAATAAATCTATAAAATTGAGCTTAATCCTGTAGTGAGTATTATAAGGCCAAAACCCCATACCGAAATAGCTAAAATAGATGCTCTATAGAATTTCATAAATTCCATACCTGTCATCCCTATTAAAAATGGAACAATAGCCCTCATGGCAGGAATAAATCTACCCAATACAACTGTAAGTTGACCAAATCTATCAATAAAATTATTTCCTCTCTCAATAATACTCTCTCTTTTTTTAAAAAACTTTGTCTCAAGCACAAGTGGACCAAATCTTTTTCCTAAAACAAAGCTTATAACATCGCCCGCATGCGCTCCAATCATAGCTAAAGGAACTATGCTATATAAATCAAGAAGATTGTTGTTATAAAGAAATACGCAAATTGAAAAAAGAATTGCACTTGAGAGAATGCTACCGACGATTACCAAAGACTCTGCAAAAGCAAAGACAAGAATCAATACATACGAGTATTGTAAATTATTCGATATAAACTCTAGGACGTTATCTAATGACATCTAAAGCATCAAGAACATCTTTGAATGAGACAATTTTGAAGTTTTGTCTTTTAGTTCTATACCCATCTTTATTAAGACCATCTTGGGCAATCATAATGCCTTCTGGATACTCTTCACTCAGATTGTAGTTGATTGTTTCTATACCATCTGTATCAGTCACATTGTCTATACTTTTTGAAGAGCCTATTCTAAAACTTGTAATGTAATCATAAGGATAGTTTCTATCATACAGATTAAACTTACTATCTCCCTGAGAGGATAAAATTAAATAACCTGAATTGTTTGGTGTTTTATATAATGATACGCCCTCTGGGTCACCACCGATTTGACCTTCCCTAGAATCAACAATATAAGGCTTAGAAAAATCAAAACTATCATCGAGTCTATAAGCTTTTAAAACCCCTCTTACCTCTTCTTCCGATATAAAAAGGGTCCTATTTAAATCATCATAAACACATCCCTCGGATTCTCCGCCATTATTAAACGTTGTTATAAGATCAAGGCCATTCTCAGTTAGGTTCCATACTTCAACCCGTGGACCAGTATCTTCTGTCAGAAAAGCAACTAATCCATACTTTGGATCTATTCCGGCGCATATACCATATACGATAATGTCTGATTTACCTCTAAATGATGGTCTTGATGGAACTTGCCATGAGTCAGTTTCAAGTTTTTGTCTTGTTTCATTATCTTCAAATACCCATAAATCGATCGATCCTAAAGTTCTATTAGATGCAAAAAGGAAAGTAAAGTCAGATACATTCTCATCATCTCCAACATTGATAGTTCTTGTATCAATGTTATTAATGTTACCAAGATTTGTATAGCTCAGCTCCTGCCCTTGAAGGTTGTAACTATAAATTCCACTTTTTTTGTCAGTACCAAAGATGATTGAGTTTGAGGGATTACTTTTATTTACCCATATTGCAGGATCATCAGCTGCATCACCCTTAGTTACAACAGGGGGTGTTTCGTAAATAGCCTCAACCTCAACAATTTCTGAATTAATTGAAACAGATAAGAAAAAGGCAAGTATAAAACTTGCCTTTTTATAATAAAAATAATTTTTAATACTTGTAAGTGAAACCAACTGTCGCACTTCTACCATATTCATCATATTGAGAAAGCCTTGATGGGTTACCCCAGTAATAGTATTCAGGTTCATCATTTATATTTATAAGATCAAATTTAAGGGTTAAATTATCGTTCAAATAGTACTTTGCTGTAAAGTCTAATTGTGAATGATCATCAGTAAATCTAATATTATCATAATTTAAATCTTCAACGGTTGTCTCAATATCATCATCAGCTAAATAGTCCAGATAATCGCTTCTTCGGGCCATTGAAAGTCTCATATCTAAATTTCCTTTATCGTAACCAATTGAAATATTGCTCGTTCTATCAGCTAATTTTCTAAAAGGAACTGTAAACACACCGTTATCGCTCGGGATGTCACTCGAAGCATCTATATCAGTAATATTTACAGATATGAAAAGACCATCAAAAGGATCAGGAAGAGAGTCAAACTCTCTGAAAAGGTTAAACTCCATTCCATCAACAGTTGAAGATTCGCTATTAACATAAGTTAGGAGTTCACTAAAGTTATAACCTGCGACAACACCTTGAGTTAATTGGGGATAAATTGCATTGTCTATATTTTTCTTAAATAGACCGAATGATACAGCGCCATTGTCGCTATACCTTTCGATAGTTAAATCAAAATTATCAGCCTCATAAGGATCAAGATCAGGATTACCCATTTCACCTTCATAAGTTCCGTCAGCTTCAAGTTCGATATCAGCTACAGGAGCAGATTCACCAAAACCTGGTCTTGAAAGAGCTCTAAAAAAAGCACCTCTAACAATGGTGTTGTCATTAAGAAAATATTTAACATTTATGCTTGGTGAGACAAATGTATAATCATTGCTTCCTGAAATAATATCGTCTGGATCCCCATCGTTATAACCAATTGTGCTAAAGCTAGTATCTTCGACTCTAATACCCGCAATTACAATTGCATTATCAAATTCAAATGTACCCATTCCATAAAATGCAAAAATATCTTCCTCAGATACATAATCGTCCCCAAAATCGCTAGTCCCATATGGTCCAAACGTTCCCTGTAATGCATAGATTGTTGCTGGATCAGCCATTGGTCCAAATCTAGTTGGCCAAGGCCAATTCAATGGAGTCAAATTAGGATTATAATCAGCTTGAGTTGTGTCAGGCTCCCATCCATAACCCTCAACATTTTTCTCTTTCTCTCTTGTGCTGTATTTGAGACCCCATTTTACTGTTGTTGGAGTATTCATTACTTCAAAACCATCTTTAGTAAAATCTACTTTTATTGAAGATTCAGTATCTTGTATAACGGAATCTTCTTCTTCAATTTCATCTACGCCTAGTTCAGAAGGATCATAAATAGCTTGTGCGCCTTCAGTTAAAACCATGTAAGGTCTCTTTGGATCACTATAGTCAAAATATCCACATGGGCCCCCACAATCATCAGCATCAAAGGTGCTACTTCTAAACTTAGCATCGACATTATCTGTATCATCTTCTTCAGCAAATGAACTAGTAAAAGCAAACTCTGTGTCCCAACCATTAGTTATAGTATTCCCGCCAAGAATAAAAGTTCTTATTGTTCGTACTTCTTCTCTTACCCTTACTTCAGCATCTCTTCTTATTTCAGTAATTGTACTTCCTGTAGCTGTAACATCAGTTTGATCATCTCTCATTCTGTATTCATCTTTGTACCTTAACTCATCATCCACGTACTCATTCCAAAGTATATTTGCGAATAATGAAGTCTCGTCATTTAGTCGATAATCAATATCATATGTAAGACCTAATCTCTCTCGCGTTAAATCGTAATATCTACTTTCAAAATCGTCAGCTATTGCATAATTACCATTATCAAATAGATCCCAAGCAGGGAAACCTGTCTCGTTGTTAAAAGTTTCAATTTGTTTTTCTGATGAAGTAAAACCAATAATATGTCCAACATTTTCAGAGATCATATCTCCATATGTCACAGAAAATTTAGGATTATTACTATTTGAGATATGTTCATTCCAAAGTGTGTTAGCTTTTAATTTAAAATAAACTCCATCCAAATCAAGGGCACTTTTAGTATTAAATTCAACTCTACCACCAATAGAGTCTGCATCTTGATCTGGTGTCAAAGACTTATAAACTTCAATTGAGTCTAGAAGTTCTGTTGGAAGACCATCAAGCATTACCTTCCTTCCTCCTTCAGGAGCTGGAACTAGTGCTCCATTAACAGCGATTGTATTTAAATCTCCAGATAGTCCTCTGATAGTTACATACCTGCCTTCACCTTGATCGTTTTCAACCGAAATACCTGAAATCCTTCTTAATGCTTCTGCCGCCGTAGTATCAGGAAATTCACCTAATGCATCAGAATCAACAACAGATACAATCTGATTAGATTCCCTCTGTTTTTCAATAGCTGAGATAATGCTTGCTTTTGTACCAACAACAACTACCTCTTCAACCTCTTCTTGAGAAATCAAAAAAGGTACAAATAAGATTGTGAATAAAATAGAAAAATGTTTCATCAGATGTCCTCAAATTTAAAAACTCATATACTAATTTTTTAATGTTACAAATATGTGACGAGAATCCGACTTTATGTAGAAGATTTTTTTTGTAATAATTATACTTTATTAAACATTTGTCTAATTTTTTATGATTGCAAAGCAAAAAAGAAGTAAAGATAGAGTTGACAAAATCATATCAACTGCAAAATCAATATTGGAACATGGCGAAGTTGCCGATATAACAATTGCTAGAATTTCCCAAATGTCTAATCTTAAAAGAACTTCTACATATAAATTTTTTCCTACTCCAGATCATATAAAGTCATATTTGCAAAACGAATTAATAAAAGAAAGTTCATTATTTATAGATTCAAATACCCAGAAGCCTGAATCAAATGAGCTTCAAAATATCTTAAATGAGTTGGTTACTTCATTAATTAATTATTTTAATGAATCCACACCAGCAAAAAAACTCATACTTGATAGTTCAGTTTTTGGAGGTGAAATTGACTCTCTTTCTGTCTTATCAGAATCAATAAATAAATTTGTTTCTTTAAATATTGAACTACCCTCAATGTTTAATGAAAAAGGTGTTTTCTTAGTGCTTACACAAATTATTATTTCAGTTTTATCACTTAACTATAAAATGGATCGTGAATTGAATGATATTGGGAAGAACGAAGCAGTCAGGGCATCGCTATCTTACTTAATTGCATGCACTGCGAAGCAATAATCTATACGAACAAAATAAATCTAAGAAATACGTAAAAAGCAATTGTAAAAATTGCACCTGTGGGAATTGTTACCACCCAAGAGATAACTATCTTTAAAACCTGATTGAAATCAACTTTTGATACTGATTTAGCAATTCCGACTCCAATAACAGCTCCTACAAGAGTGTGGGTTGTAGATATCGGGAATCCAATGAAACTGGCTAATATTACAGTTACTGAGGTTGCCATTTCTGCAGAAAAGCCCATTGAGGGTGTCAACGTGGTAATTTTTTCACCTACAGTTTGCATTACTCTATAGCCGAGTGTGGCTAATCCAATAACAATTCCTATAGCTCCTAAAAATAAAATCCATGGAGGTGTCATAGAGGTTGTCAAAATTTGATTTTCTGAATTAACTGTCGAAACAATAGCTGCTACCGGTCCAATAGCATTTGCAACATCATTTGATCCATGAGCAAAAGCAACGCTGCAAGCAGTAATCACCATCAAAAATGCGAAAGCAGCTTCAACCCCACCAAAATCATTATTTTTATCTAAAAGTAATTCTTTTTTTAGGTTAAGAATGATACTTGAAATTATTAAAATAGAAGATGAAAGAATTGCAGAGAAGATGAATACTTCCTGATCGGTCCATTGAAAACCCACATACTTTAGTCCCTTTTTAGCTGTTACTAAACAAATTACAAAAGTTACAAGTGCTGCATAAAATGGAATTATTCTTACAGCTGCGGTAACCTGATCAGCTTTTTCAAGAATGAGTTTTTTTGCTGAGAAATATATTAATATTGCAAGGGTTGCTGACACTAATGGAGAAGTTACCCAGCTAGCGGCAATATTACCGACAACCCCCCATGAGACTGAATTTAAGCCTTTAGTAATTAAAGCAAACCCGACAATTGCACCCACTATAGAGTGAGTTGTTGAAACTGGCCAGCCTCTATAAGAAGCAATTAACAACCATGAACCTGCCGCAAGAAGACTTGAAAGCATTCCAATAATAAATATCTCTGGGTTATCATTGTAAAGTTGAGGATCTACAATGCCTTTGCGTATTGTAGATGTTACTTCGCCACCGGCAAGAAATGCTCCTAAAAATTCAAAAATTGAAGCAAGAATTACTGCACTAGTTATTGTTAATGCTCTGCTACCAACAGAGGTACCCATTGCGTTTGCAACATCATTGGCACCAATACCCCATGCCATGAAAAGTCCAGCAATGCAGGCCAGAGCTATGTATAAAAAGGATGCATCTGTTAAGAAATCCATATTGAAGAACTATACACCAGATAAATAATTATTTTTGTTAAAATTTAGAAACTTTTGTGAATTTGCTTTACTTAAAAGTATAATCCAGACACATGTCTTTAATTACTTTCGATCTTAATGCTTATAAAAAACTTAATCCTAAAGCTTATGCTTTAGAGAAAAGAAGGCTTCAAATTGAACTTCTTAAACTGCAAGAAGATGTAATTAAAAATGAAAGAAGAATTTGTATTGTTTTTGAAGGAAGAGACACAGCAGGGAAAAGCTCAGCAATTAAATTCTTCTCTGAATACCTCATGCCGAAAAATTTTAAGTATGTAGCTTTAGGTATTCCTACAAAGTGGGAATCAAGAAATTGGTTTAAAAGATGGAGCAAGGTTTTACCAAAAAAAGGTGAGATAGCTTTTCTTGATAGATCTTGGTATACAAGAGCGTTGACAGAGCCAGTAATGGGTTATTGTTCAGAAAATCAATACCTAGAATTTATGAAAGAAGTAAATCATTGGGAAAAAAAACAAATTGTAAAAGGAATGGAAATTATAAAATTCTATTTTTCTCTCTCTCAAGACCAACAAAAAAGAAGAATGAATGCAAGAAAGAAATCTGAATTGAAGTATTGGAAGCTTTCTAAAAATGATGAAAGAATTGCAACTAAATGGGATATTTTCTCACTTTACAAAGAGGAAATGTTTGAAAAGACTTCAACAAATATATCTCCTTGGGTATCCATAAATGCAAATAATAAAATGATAGCGAGATTAACAGCTCTAAGATTTTTATTAAATAAAACAGTTTATAAAGAAAAAAAACTCCTTAAACCTGCAAGGTGGTCTAAAAAAATACAAAATTATCAAGCTTCTCTTGAAGGTGTATTATTTGAGAATCTTACATATGAGCAATATATGCTTATCACTAAATATACTGACGATACGACTCAATGAAAATAGCTGCAATTGATATTGGAACAAATGCAATTAAGTCTAAAATCTTTGATACAACTCCTACATCAATAGATTTCAAAGAAGGTGTGCGAACACCAATAAGACTAGGTACAGAAGTTTTTTTGGAGGGTAAAATTCCAAAAAAAAAGCTTATTGATCTATCAATCCTAATTGACAAATACATAAAATTTTTCAAGCAAAACGAAGTCAAACTCTATGAAATAGTTGCCACTTCTGCATTCAGAGATACTAATAATTCAGAGGAGTCGAGAAGATTCATTGAGCAAAAAATAGGCCAACCTGTAAGAATTATTTCAGGATTTGAGGAAGCAAACTTGATAAAATTCCATCCAGATGCAAGCTTATTATCTGATAAGTTTTTCGTTGATATTGGTGGAGGAAGTACTGAATTCTTTCAATACAGTAAAAATAATTTACATCTAACTCAGTCATTCCAACTTGGAGCAGTCAGAAATATGCTTAAAAAAGATAAATTATCAGAATGGGACAGAATGAGTGATTGGCTAAAAGACAATCAACTAAATTCTAAATTAATTGGGATTGGAGGAAATATAAGATCTTTTTTTAGATTATGCGATGCAAAGTCTATGGATGCTGATATGTTTTTAAATGAAGTTAAGTTGCTAAACTCTATTAAAAAAGATAAAAAAATTGATTTGTTTAATTTATCTGAGGATCGCGCAGATGTAATTGATGAAGCTTTGAAAATATATTCAAAAATCATAAAAAAAGTTCGTCCAAAAAAGATTAAAGCAACTAAATGGGGAGTGGCTGATTCAATTTCGGTTAAGCTGTTTCATGAGCTTTATGCCGGGAATATAAAAATTAGAAATTAATTATTATTTGATAAGACGAGGGATTAGAGCGAACTACCTTAATATCTGATGGGTTCTTGTTAAAAAATAATGAGAACTCATTAATGGTTGGTGTCAATAAATCCAATCTTTCAATATCAAAAGTGAGTCTTTCTGATCCATTAATATTCTGAAGTTTAAGCATATCTAAATCTAGAAACTTAAGCTTTTCATTTGATGAAACAAAATCATAAATGCTAACTCCGGATAACTTAATATTTTGAGATAGAACATTATCTGATATGATTTTTGCTTTTTGAAGGACATATAAATAGTCTGCTTCAACACTATTATGAATTCTCTTTATATTTCTAAAGTCTGAGAAAATAGAATTTAGTAATAGAGAAAAAGATAAAATAAACAACAACACTAAAGAGGAAATAACTAACTTCTTTTCCCTAGCACTTAAATCATTATAAAAATTTATCATTGGTATCTAAAAGTTAATTCCCCAGAAATATTTGATTCATCTTTTATTATGTTTTCATCAATCAAAACAACTCCAAAATTGTTGAATAAAGTTTTTGCAAGATTAAACTGAGAAGCAGGCATATCATCAATTTCAATAACAAGTTGTTGAGTCTCAATTACAATCTGAGTAGATTTAACATAATCTAAATTAAACCTTTCAATATACTTAAAATAAGAGTTATCAAATTCATATCTTTCAATTAATTGAGTTTGTTGATTTGCGAGGAGTTGATCAATTTGTGCACGAGCGTTAATCACTCTATTAAAATTTGGGTTAAGCGTTTTAAATATTATTAGTGTCTCCTTTTTATAGTTGTCTATTTGGTTTTGAAGGATATTTTTTTGAATAAATGGAAAACTTATAATTATTAGAAGAAATACAGATAGTAAGACAACATCTTTTTTATTTATCATTAATTTGTTTAAAACATTTGCAATAGTCGGCCTAAATTTAAAGAAATTAATGGAAGGGTCATTTGATGCAAGAAATTGTTGTTGCAAGTTCTCTAAATCTCCTGATTTTTCGTCAAGATGATCAATAGCTATAGACTCTAAAAAAGAATCACTTTGTTCTTTTGATAGGGAGAATCCTCTACCATCTGAAAGCTTAATTAATAATTTATTTTTGGTTTTTATTGAAAGATCTTTATCCTTTTCACTGAGTAAAAAATATTCCGGAATTAAAAAGATTTTATTATTCAGTCTACTTAGCTCATTCTGAATATTTTCATAATATTCCTTATCAATCAGAAAAACTAAATCATTATTATTTTCTGAAAAAGAGAAAAATTTCTGGTTAGAGATATCATTTACAAGAATATCTTCTTTGTCTGCAAAAAACCTTGCTTCATATTTCTCTTTTGTTTCACTTTCTTCTTTTTTGAAGTTGAACGTTGATATCTTTGAGCTATCTAAAAGAAAATAAATTATTGAAGCAGTATCTATATTACTTCTTAAATTATTTAAAGTTATTTCTTCTTCCTTAATCTTTTTATTACCTTCAAAATAAACTAAATTAAGCTTCTTTGAAGAAAAAATTGTTGAAATAATATATTGCTTCATCTAATTATTATATGTTCTTGTTGTAATAGTAGCTCTTCCCTTCTCTATTGCAATTAAAGATTTACTTTTGAATGAATAATTTTCATAAATCGTATCAGATATTAAATAAAAACTTTCTGTATTAGTTGAAAAATTATTCATGCGTTTATCAGGTAAGTAGTTTGTAAATGCATCTTTAAATTCTTCAATAGTTTTGAATCCATCAATAGGGTTATTCATGATCAAATATTCTGCATCATCTATTGAAATTCCCAAATAAGATGCAACAACAAGAGCGTCCTCTAACTCAAGTGTATTTACATTTATATTTGTTTTTTCAGAATATGGAATAACACATATGTATTTCTTCAATTCATTTAAATCAAACTCTCTTGAAGCTGGTAAGTTATTTAATTCTGAGAAATCATGAAGAGTTCTTTTGGATGTATATTGTCTTGGTTCGTTGATTGGGCCTGTATAGAAATAATCTTCATATCCATTTGATCTTGGCTGATCATCATAATCAACCCAATCAATAATCTGGTCTATTAATGAATCAATTTGTCTATCTTCATAATTAAGTAATAACAACATATCACTTAAAACATTTATAGATCTATCATTAGGAAGCTTGTTATTTTCAGTAGAAATTAATAACGAGTTTAAGTTAAAGCAATTTGACGTATCTACTAATCTGGAGCGAATAAGGAATCCATTACTCTCAAAAAATATTTCATCCTTCAATAATTGATCATTTTTTGAAAGATATCCTTTGTTATATCTTAAATTTTGATCGATTAGATCTATGCCAAGACTTTCCATATTTCTTTGAAGTTGTATAGATGTTGATTGAAATTCAATATATGTTGATCTTTTGATAGATTTAAAAAATATCTCGCCAAGGGATACACTTATTCCAGAAAGAATAAGAACAATGAGTAGCACTGAGATTAACACCACCCCTCTTTTATTATCTGTATACATAATCTATGTTTGGATCAATAATTATTTCAAAATCTCTGTCATTATCATTTATCTCAATTTTCACAAGTTTCGGAATTATAAATGCAGCAGTTTGCCCAGCAGGCCACTCAGTGAACCATCGGTTGTCAATAAGAAACGATATTTCTACATCATCAATATTATTGAAAATGACTGAATCTATATAATCATCATAATCATAAGGATCTGCTGTAAAGTAAACTCTTCTAATAAATTTTGTATCATCGAATAAATATTCAATTCTTGAGATAGACGATCTCGAACTATCAATCCTATTGATAAAACTGAGGAAAGTAATTTTCTTATCGGTATTGCTCCCTATAAAATTAGGTAGCTGATTCCCAAAGTTATCTCGCATTGGTAAATTCACTACTGACATAAGATCTCTTCTTATAGTGCTCACGCCTAAGTTAAATACTTTTATATCATCTACTTTTGATTTACTTTGATTCCTTAAATCAATTGATGATTGAAGAAAATTTGTAGAAACAATCGCAATTATTGAAAGAATAACTAAAGATATTAATACTTCTATTAGTGTAAAACCTTTTTTCATTTAATTTTTTTTTAAAAACCCCTTAGTTTCATAAATAACTTGGGAGTTATCTTTTTTAGTTATTTGTATTTGATATTC
This sequence comes from uncultured SAR86 cluster bacterium, assembly GCA_902622845.1. GTDB lineage: Bacteria > Pseudomonadota > Gammaproteobacteria > Magnimaribacterales > D2472 > CACNXK01. The sequence goes on from CACNRI010000003.1 coordinate 166,559, forward strand.
AATATAAGATTTCATTGGGGCCTCATTAAACGTTTCTTTCCACTCCCACTCATCTCCATAAAACACCAAGGTGCCGCTTCTATTTTTTTGATTAAATGGTTTTTCTAAAGTATTGATTAAAGAAATCCTGTTATTTGCTATCTCTCTAGCGATTACTCTATTTTCTAAAGAGAAGATTGATAAAGTTGTTGAGCTCAATGTCTGATAAACCGACATAACAGCGACGCTTAGTATTAAAAGCGATACCGAAACCTCTATTAAGCTAAAGCCTCTCTTAAAATTCATCAGTTTTTAAGAATTCTCCTCCATGAGTAAGAACAAAGTTATATTTCTGATTATCATTGTAAAAAGTGAATTTTGCTCCAGTTGTTTCGCCAGATGGATAAAATAAAATATAAGGCAAATCTAAATTATCATTAGATAGCTTAAATTTAAGACCATCGCTTGTTTCTATTTCTTTTTCAAAATCAATAAATTCATTCCAAGTGTAGCTATAAATGGGTTTAGTATTTATTTGAATTTCTTCATTAGCTATTTCATAAACAGCTTGTTCATTTGTATTTGCATACCATCCTAAGACTTTTCCACGAATAATGCTTTCTTGGGAGATTTCAGAAAAGTTTTCTTCTAATGTCCTAGGCGAGTTACTAATATTAACAATATTGGTATTCAAAAGAAGTATTGATGACATCAAGCCAACAATTACAATTACAATAAGTAATTCTATTAATGTAAATCCTGGTTTTTTATTTAAGCCAATTACCAAGGTCTGCATTTTCACCTGTTCCTCCTTCCACTCCATCAGCACCTAAAGTGTAGACATCATAGGATGAGTTTTTTAAGCCAGGATACAGATAAAGGTATTCTCTACCCCATGGATCTTGAGGGAAAGACTTTATATATCCACCTTCAGGATAAAGTGACGGTCGTTTAAGATCTGACGGAGGAACAACTAATGACTGTATTCCTTGATCAGTAGTTGGGTAAGTTAGCTCATTAAATTTATAAAGTTCTAGCGCTTTCTCAATTTGTGAAATATCTGCTCTTACTTTTTCTAAATTTGCTCTTTGGAGAAAAGGAGATACATTAACTGCAACTACTGTAGCTAGTATGCCAAGTATCACAATTACTGCCATAAGCTCAATTAAAGTAAATCCTTTTTTCATAGTTAATTTAATATTAGTGTGTTCATTTGCATTATAGGAATAAGTATAGCCATAACGATTAAAAGAATAAATCCACCCATCACAATAATGATTAATGGTTCTATGAGAGATAGGACAGTTGAGCGAGTTGTTTCAATCTCAGATTTCATAAAGTTAGAAGCTTTTTTGAACATCGGAGTGAGATTGCCAGACCTGTAACCGCTGGAAATGAGTTGGTTAAAGATATCTGGAAATATCTGTTCGCGGGTTAAAGCACGTGAAAAATCAGAACCCTCTTTTACTGACTTTATTATTTTGTTCAGGCGATATTTAAGATAAGCATTATTCAAAACATCAGATGTTTCTTTTAGCGCATCATCTAGAACTATTCCTGATGACATCAATAAGTACATAGTACTACTGAATCTTTCAGTCTCAGATTTTAATAAAAATGCTCCAAATATTGGAATTTTAAGAAATATTCTATGAATATTTATTGTCTTATCAGTACTTCGCAACTTCTTATAATAAAAAAAAGAAACACCTAATATCAGTAGAATAGACGGGATTATATAAATCATATTAGAAGATATATTCATTAATATTGATGTAAGTAAGGGAAGATCAACACCTGATTTAACGAATTGATTTACAACCTGAGGCATTACAAAAGTAAGTAGTGAAATTACTACTACTATTGAAAAAGAAAAAAGAATAAACGGATATGTTAAAGCAGTACGAACTTTCTGATTAATAGATAAACTTTCTTCAAGATAATCTGACAATGATTTAAACATCTCAACAAGTCTTCCTGAAGTATCACCAGCTTTAATTAAAGACACATATGTATTATCAAAAACTTGAGGATAAGCCTCCATAGCATTACCTAGTCTTTTGCCCTGAATTATTTCATCTCTTAAATTAAATAATATATTTTTTAAATCTTTATTTTTAACTTGCTCAGCAGTCATTTTTAAAGCCTCATCAATTTGCGCAGCTGCCTCAAGAAGTGTTCCAATTTGCCTAGTAGCAAGAACCAAATCCTTATTTTTGATTTTATATCTTTTGGTAGTTTGAGATTTTATTTCTTTAAGTTTGTGTGGTATTAGATTTAGACTTTTTATTTCCTTTCTTGCCAATCTTTCACTTTCGGCATTTATAAATCCTGATTGAACCGAGCCTTCAGAATCAAAAGCCTTATAACTATACGAAGGCATCTTCTTTTATATTGTTAGATCTAATGAGCTCATCACAAGACGTTATACCTTTTATAAGAAGATCTGAGCATGAAGAATTTATAGACGGAGCATTTTTAAATACATAATCCTTAATCTCATTCTCTGACTTTTCGTTATGAATCATATCTTTAATGGTTTTATCAACATTTACGGACTCGGCAACAGCAATTCTTCCTCTGTATCCAGTACCGTTACACTTATCACAGCCCTTGTGATCATAAACTTCAAGATTATGCTTAAGACCAAACAAATCAGCAATGTCTTTGTTAATAGTGGTTTTAACTTTGCAGCTATCACATAACCTTCTTACAAGTCTTTGAGAAATTACTGTTTTCAAACTTGAAGATATTAAAAATGATTCTATTCCCATATCTCTCAACCTAGTTATAGCTCCAACAGCGCTATTTGTGTGTACTGTTGATAAAACTAGATGGCCCGTTAAGCTAGCCTGAATAGCAATTTGGGCAGTTTCTGTGTCTCTTATTTCTCCCACCATCACGACATCAGGATCTTGCCTGAGCATTGCGCGTAATCCCGTAGCGAAAGAGTAACCAGTCTTTTGATTAACCTGTGTTTGGCCAATGCCCTTCAGGGTATATTCAATTGGATCCTCAACAGTAAGAATATTTTGAGACGAGTCACTAAGATCTCTAAGACCAGCATAAAGTGTTGTAGTTTTTCCTGAACCTGTTGGTCCAGTGACTAGAATAATACCTTCTGATTCACTTAAAGACTTCTTGTAGGTTGAAAGTATTGTTCGCGGTAAACCAAGATCATTAATATTGATTTGTGCTGATTGTTTATCTAAGAGTCTTAATACAATTCTTTCTCCATATGTAGATGGTAAAGTTGAAACACGAACATCAACATTTTTATCTCCTAGTGATAATGAAACTCTTCCATCCTGTGGCAACCTCCTTTCAGAAATATCAAGTTTTGAAATTATCTTTAATCTGGCAATAATTAATGGTGTGAGTCGAGGATCTTGAGATAAAACTTCTTGCAGTATTCCATCTATCCTATATCTAACTGATAAAGAATCTTCATAGGGCTCAAAATGAATATCAGATGCTCTTAACTTAATTGCCTGACTTAAAATACCATTTATAAGCTTTATGATTGGGGCATCATTGCTCCCGCTTAACAGATCTTCTGTAGCTGTAATTGTTCCTGCGAAAGTTTTAAGATCAAAATTATCTTTAAGTTCTTCTGAAAGTTCTGAGTTTTGAGAAATTACAGAAAAATTTGACGTTATAAGGCTATTTAACTCCTCAGCATTACAAATTTCTACTTCGAATGATTTACCTATATATCTTAATAGCTCCTGATGTATATCAAAGCTTAGCTCTGAAGTTGAATAAATCTTAATTTCACCATTTTTATCTATACCAAAGATATTATTCTGTTTTACGAAGTCGTATGGAAGAATGCTTGATATTTCAGCCATAACATCATTGGGTATATCGGACATCTATTTATCTTTTGTGAGGTCGATTAACTTAGATTGCTGCTTAAGTAACTGTTCTGCTTTTATGAAGTTATACTTTTCAGTCGAAATCTGAGAAACCGATTCTGAGTCAACTAAAATCTTAGGTCTTAAAAAGACCATTAAATTCTTTTTAACTTTTGATTCACTGGATGATTGAAATAATTTACCTAAAACTGGAATTGAACCTAGGACAGGAACTCTCTGAATATCTTCCTGTATATCTTCATCAACCAAACCACCCAAAACAATAATTTGATTGTTATCTACCAATACAGTTGTTTCAATTGTTCTTTTATTTGTAATTAAATCAGTAGTCCCGGTTAAAGGGCCAGCGACACCAGATACTTCCTGTTTTATCTCCAAGATAACTGAATTTCCCTCATTAATTTGAGGCTTTACCGACAGCTTTATACCTACCTCTTCTCTTGAGGTTGTCCTGAAGGGATTTGTATTATTTGAACCTAAACTTTCACCTGTTGTTATAGGAATTTCCTGACCAATAACAGTAGAAGCTTCCTCATTGTCCATTGCCAATAATGATGTAGTAGTCAAGATATTGGAATTCTTATCTGCATCTATGGCATTAATGATCGCTATCATGCTGTCATCATCCTCTGATATTCTTCCAATACCTGCAATTATTCCTTGAGAGTTTAAAAGTGAATTAGCTGCAATATTTGAAAAATTTGCATTATCACCTGATTCAATCGCAGATCCTGTTAAACCTAACAGATCAGGTCCTGTTCCGTTCTGAAATCTAGTAATCCCAATAGGTATTTCTCCATCCTCTGCACCGGCAAAGATAGTTTCTACACCCAAACTTCTTGCGGCTGTTTCTGAAAGCTCAACGACTATAGCTTCTACTAATACTTGAGCCCTTCTAATATCAAGTTTAGATATAAGATTTTTTATAGTTGCTATATTTGATTCATCACTGGACACTACGACAGAATTAGTTGGTGAATGGTGTGTAACAATTGGTTTTTCAGATTCTGAAGAAATAAATCTTGAAGCTATAGAACTAACTATTCCAGCAACCTCCTCAGCATTGGCATATTTAAGGTATATAACAGCAACTGAACCTTCACTAATTGCATCAGCATCTAATTGCTTGAGTGTTTCTTTAATTATGTTTGTTGTAATTGAGTTGGCAGATACTATTACAGAATTTGATGCACTAAAGGAAATTGCAACAAAATTATTAATTGTTGGATTGTTTTGAGCTTTAAGTTTTTCTAAAATTCTTACCGCCTCAACAGATGAAAGATTTTTTAAATCTATAATGGAGACAGCTGCGGTATTATCTTGATCAAGGGCTAATATTAAATCAGCTATTCTTTCAACATTACTTGCTCTATCAACAATTAAAATAGAATTTATAGACGCAATGCTTGAAACGTTTGCTTGTCTTCCAGCAATAGGTTTGAGCATTGGCAATAACTCAATTGAAGATCGGTTATTAAGTCCAATAATTCTTGTTACAAACTCCCCATCAGAATCAGCTGAATTACTATCTCTAGTTGCTTCATTTTCTGGAACGATTCTTACAAAATTATCATCATTTATAGCGCTAAATCCATTTACTTGAATAGTTCTTAAATACACATCCCAAACTTCATCTGATGAGAGTGATGAATTAGAAAAAATAGTCACTTTACCTTTGACTCTTGGATCAAGAATGATTGTTTTTCTTGAAAAATTTGCAATATCTTGGGTGACTTTTTTAATATCTACATCTTCATAATTAAGAATAAATGATTCTTGGGAAAAAGCACTTAGGCTAATAAGAGTTAAATTAAATATAAAGATTTTTTTTATAATACTAATCATTTTTAAACCTATTAATTATTGTAAATTCTTTACCCTGAAATTCAAAAATAATTATGTCATTGTTAACTTTAACAAGCTTATATTTATTTTCGAGCAATTCATTTAGCTGAACAACATATTCCTTTCCTCCTTTTTTAACAATTACTGAGGTATTAATATCTCCTAATCTAACTGCAGCAAGCTCATAATTAAAGCTTGTAGGAGGAGTATTTGAAATCTGATTTGTTGAAACTTGTTTTATCTCCATTGGTCTTACAATAGAAAAGGCCTCAGTCTTGGTGGAGTTAATTAGCATGTACATATTTATAAAAAGATACAGAGCAATAGATACAGCCAGTAAATATATTAAATATTTAAGATTAATTTTATTCATAATAAAAAAAATGAGCTACTAAGTGTAGCTCATTTCATAGAAATATACCTCTTACTAAAAGGAGATTTTAAATCCTAGCGAGGCTGATGTTCCAAGATCATATTGATCATATATTGCAATATTTCTCATTGATGCATAGTACTCCTCATCTAGTAAATTTCTTAGCTCAAGAGATAGTTTTAACTCAAATTCAGGGTATGAATAAATTTTTGAGAATGCAAAATCAACTAATAGTGGAGGTTCTTCAATAATATCCGGTAAAACATCAATACCTCTAGCTCTTACCCTATCACTAACATAGTTAACAATTAGGGTTGCTTGAGTTTGGTTTTGTAAATTATCTAAACCGATTTGAAAGTTTGCAATTGTATCTGATTGACCCTGCAATCTGGTATCTCTGCCATTCGCAAGAAGACTTTGAGCATCTACAACAGTACCAATACTGTTTATATAGGTATCTCCAGGATTTACAATTACTTCAGATTCAGTTTCCGTATAATTAAACTTAACAAGTAAGTCGTTAGGTGAATCCATAATTGCTTCGAATACTTGCTCATATTCGATTTCAAATCCATTGATTTCAGCCAGAGGAACGTTTTGGTAAGAGGTAATAATTAAATCACCTGACTCATTTACAGTTTCTTCGATAGGATTAAGAATTTCCTTTGAGAAAATACCAGCTGTAAAAAACTGATTAAAGCCAAAATAGTATTCAAGTCTTAAATCAATATTGTCAATCTCACTATTTTCTAAATATAGTGAGCCAGCTATTACTCTGTCAGTATCAACATCTATAAACAGCGTTGGAGATAGTTCCCTGAAGGTTGGCCTAGCAATTGTCTGAGAAGCGCCCAATCTAATTTGAAGGTTTTCATCAAATTCAGGGAGATATGTTAATGTCATTGAAGGTAGCTGATAATCTTCTTCTATTGATTTATCAATTAAGGAATCAACACCTGAAAATAAATCATATGTATTAACTTGCTGCAGACCTTCTTCTTGTCTAACTCCAGCAGTAAATTCAAAATTATCTCCAATTGATGATTCAACACTAATGTATGCTGAATCAATTTCCAATAATCCTAAGTACCCAGCTGGCGATGAACTTGCAGTATTCTCGATTACCAGCAACCTGTTAGGATCAAAGTTTTGGTCAGCAAAGATATAATCTATTCTATTATCTAAGCCATCTTGAGGTAATGGACCACCAGCAGCCAGAAATCTAAAGCTTCTAACTTCGGCTGATCTATCATTTTCAACGCTTTCAACTCCAGTTCTTAAAAATGTTGACTCACCAAGGGGTATCTCTAGATCTAAAACAACATTTGTATTTTGATCTTGGACCATACTAAATTGGGTTTGGTTCCTACCTGTATTAACATCATATAAGTAGACTCCGTCTTCATCTCCATCTTCATAGAAAGCAACTCTTTCATATGGAGAATCTCTTTCAGCCCTTCCATCACCCAAACTTACATCTAAAGTCCAGTTATTTTCAAAAGTCTTATTATAATTAAACTGATGATTTATTAGCTCTCTTTCATAAAATTCTAGATAATCTTCACGGACATCAGCTGAATCACTTGAATCATATCCTTGGAGGATACGTGCTTCTTTTGTTCCTTTATGAATGTATAGCCCAGTATATTTTATTTCAGATGAATCAGTTTCAACACCAACAACACCCATTGCATATGCTGTAACATCATTTGATGTACTTTTAAAAGTTTTGTCATTTTGAACAACAACATCTACAGTACCATCACCTTGGTTTTGTAAATCACCAGTTTGCCTGATTCCTTCTTGTGTATCCCATGAACTTTTTAAACCTGCAGTAAACATGAAGCCCATTGTTGCACTTGGGTCATCAATAATTTTATCAATTCCTAAACCATCAAGACTATCTCCATAAGTCAAACTATAAGATTGATCTAGAGGAACATCTCCTGATTGTAAAACCCATAGTTTTGAATTTTCAAAATCTCGACCAAAATTAGCTAATTGCGTTGAATTAAAGTTGGACCTATCAAGTTTAAGATTGTTATTAATAGCTCTCTTAATAGTATCTGGTATAGCTCTAGTCCCATCATCATAACCAAAACTATCATCGCTACCACCGTCATACATTAGTCCATCATCTTTTAACGACGTAGCAGAGTTATAACCTGCTGAAGCTGAAAATTCAAGGATCCTATCTAATGGAACAGCTTTTGTATTTATCTCAATTATACCTCCTCCAAACTCACCAGGCATGTCAGCTGAATAGGTTTTTTGCACTACAGATGACTCAATGATACTTGTAGGAAAAAGATCAAGAGGTACGACTCTCCTGAGTGGTTCTGGACTAGGTAGATTAAGACCATTAAGTGAAGCAGATGAATATCTGTCACCTAAACCTCTTACATATACATATTTACCTCGCACTAGACTAAGACCCGTAAGTCTTGTAAGGGCGATAGCAATATTGTCATCACCAGTTCTTTCGATTTCTGATGAATCTAATATTGCTGAAATCTCGGATGTATCTCTTTTCTCATCTGGTATAAAAGATCCACTTACTACCACTTCTTCAATTTCTTGAGCATTGATAAACAATGGAGAAACTATTATGAATGGTAAAGCAAACTTTAAAAAAACCCAGATTTTGTTTGTTGTTTTTGTTGATTTCATTTTTACTCCCAAATAGGTTTTATAAAGTTATTAGTTAAGTTTTATTGATCCAGGTACTGTCCATCCTTTGTACCAATTATCAGTCGCTCCACTAACTGCACCTATGTATGTAGTTTCTTCAAAAAATCCATCGGCATTGTATATTGCAGGAACAGCTGTAACCGCAGCACCACTTTCTGCAGAACCGTTCACAACTCCACTAAGTGTATTTACATAAGTACCACCACCAGATGTAGCTGCATATAAGTTGGTATCAGGAGATTCCTTAACAATTGCCTCAATTGCTGATACTGCAACACCGTCGTTAGTTTTAATAAATCCTGGGCAATCAAATGCTACAGAGTTCATAGAGAAATTAGGTGTTATGGCGCCATCAAGAGGTGTTTCTGTTTTAGTAGTCTCTATACAATTTGTTGATTTGCCTGTAACTTCGTTAAGAACAGCAGCAACTCCATTATAATATTGACCTGATACACCCTCTTTTAACTTAAATATATCGTCATGACCTCTACTTACAAAAGTAAAGTTAGCAACAATTGGATTTGATCTAGGCTCACTTAAATAACCAACAGCACTATCACTGTTAACATTATCTGATTCGACAATATGATCACCTTTATCATTAGCCTGTTGAACTATAACGTATTGAAGTCTTCCTTGATAACCCCAGTCAATATCTAAGTTATCATCATCTGCTCCTGTACAGATCAGATGTTTTACATCAACTGTTCCACCAAAGAACTCGACGCAATCATCTGCGTTGTTATGAACTTGAATGTATTCAACCGAAGTACCACTCCCAACACCACCAAAAGTGATTCCATTGAGCTCATTACCTGGGAATACCTCATAACCTGCATACTGAACTCTTAGATATTTGAGTGCTCCACTACTATCAGTTGGTATTTCACCTCCCATTACATCTCCGGCTGATCCTTCAACCTCTCTCTCACATGGAGTGGTTCTAACTCCTGTAGAAGCGTATGAACACTTATTAATTGGTGATTGACCAAGAATGACTAAGCCTCCCCAAAGTCCTCGTGTTAAGTTTACGTCTGCTTGACCAAGAATATCTTGTCTTCCAGTCATCACGATTGGAGCAGATCTTGTTCCTACAGCATTAATATCCGATCCTCTCATAATTACTAAATAATCATTACCTGATTCACCAAAAACTGTTACACCAGGATTAATAGTTAATGTAGCTGAGTCGCCGTCTGAAGCAGTACCATCTGCTCCAACATCAACACCAATTTGAACTTTACCATCAAGCTTATAATAGTTTCCTGCTACTAGAGTTAAATCATCTGTTATAACTCCACTTAAGTCACAAACCTTTCTACCTAAAAGAATTTCAGATTCAAGAGTTCCAGCGGGACACTCAGGATCGGTAAATAGACCAACAGTCCAACCTGCAGCCCAGTTATTTTCTGCATCTGATCCAGGTGAAAAAGCACCAACATAATCAGTTGCTGAAAACCAATTATTAACAACGTAATTCCCATCATCGTATCCAGGACATAGTTCTGTTAAAGCTCCGGCTGCATGAGTTCCAACCGCACACATATCGTCAATTTCTGATATCGAAAATGCGCTTGGAACAGCAGATTCAGTATCACCCAAGAAGTATGTATCCACCATTGTATTCGACCCAAAGTTTAAATTAGTCGATCTTGATGCAAGTGATGCTGCAAATTCTGCATCTGTTGCTGCATCAAACTTTACAGGAAAGTCTGTTTCATTGCCCGAATCAAAAAATATTGAATGATGAGCAATTTTGTCTGTTAATGCACCATCTTGAATAGTTTCTAAAAATGTACCTTCAACGAGATTCTGTGATGCTTGGTTTACAACAATACCATTGATATAAATTCCAGATACACCCTCTTTATACTTAAGTGGTTCGTCAGCTCCTCCTCCAATAAAGGTAAAGTTGGCAACCATGGGTTGTGATCTGGGCTCTGTTAAGTAACCTACTGCTGCATCAGAATTTGTATTGTCTGATTCTACAATATGATCTCCTGCGCCAACATTTTGTTTAACAACAACAAATTGCATTTTTCCTTGATAACCCCAATCGATATCAAGATTATCATCACCTGCATTAGTGCAAACTAAATGTTTTACGTTTACAGTTCCACCAAAAAACTCTACGCAATCATCTTGGTTGTTATGAACTTGAACATAGTCCACCTTTGTTCCATAACCAACACCGCCAAAGGTAATACCATTTAATTCATTGCCTGGGAATATTTCTTTACCTGCGTATTCAACTCTAACGAAGTTTAAAACTCCAGAGTTATCATCTGGAGAAGCTCCACCCATAATAGCAGTAGTAGAACCTTCAACCACTCTCTCGCAAGCAGCAGTTCCTCTAACATCATTACTACACTTATTAATTGGCGCTTTACCTAAAATAACTATTCCACCCCAAAGACCACTCGCACTGTCTGGGTTAGTTAAAGATCCATCAATCGCAGAAGCTGCAGTAAATCTAATAGGTTTGGATCTGGTTCCGTTGGCAACAATTTTTGACCCTCTTTGAACAACAATATAATCATCAGGTGTTTTTTGAGCAAGCGTTACGCCAGCTGGAATTGTTAATGTTGCAGCGACTCCTCCAGATTTTGTTCCATCTCCACCCATATCGACACCAACATCAACTAAGCCGGATAGACGATACATTACATCAGTTGTAAGTGTTAAATCTGAAGTTATTGGACCAACAATTGCGCATAATGTATTACCACCAAGAGTTGAATCATTAGAAATGAATGGAGAAGAAGGACAAGTTCCCGTCAGTAAATTACTATTACCGCCCCCACCACCGCCATCATCACTTGGGGGTGATAATGGACCCAGCTCACCAGGAGATGCAATATTAGTATCACCACCTCCACACGAAGCTATAATGAAAATTGAAAAAATTAAAAATAAGTTTTTAGTTGATTTTAGGCACATAAGAATTCCTCTTAAAAAAATTAATTAATATATTTAATGATTTCTTAGTGAACTTTAGATTAGTTTTATGAAAAATTTAATTTACGTTTTGGAAACAAAATCAATACGATTTTATGACAAAAATATATTTTTTGTGACGAGAATGTTAACTATTTGCTATGTAAAGGAAGAGTAAACCAAAAAATACTGCCATTTTTTTTGTTGCGATTTCTAGCACCATACTTGCCTCCCAAACTAATAGCTAAATTCTTTACAATAGCAAGACCAAGACCACTTCCAGATTTTTGACTTGCTCTGGCTTCAGGAGTTCTATAAAAACGATTAAATATAAAGTCTCTATCAGCATCGCTTATACCGGTACCTGAATCCTTAACTGAAATTTTAATAGAATCTTCAATAACTTTAGTGGTTATCTTTACTTCACCCCCGTTATTAGCCTTTGAATACTTAATTGCATTATCAAGAAGATTTGTAAGAATTCTCTCTATTGCTGCTTTATCCCCTAAAACATGAGGGCAATTACATTTATCAAATCTAATCTCAATGCCTTTATTTTTAGCAGATGTATAATGAGATCTATTGACGGTGTTAATTATTTCACAAACATCTAATTCTTTAAGATCTAAATGCAATTCACCGTAGTCTATCCTTGATAAATCTATCAAATCACTTACCAAACCAGAAATCCTCTCTGCATTATGCATAATTGCTTTTGAAAAAACTTTGGCATCTTTTTTATTGTCTATTGCTCCCTCTAGTAATGTTTCAGCATTAGCAAATATGACACTTACAGGAGTTCTTAGCTCATGCGAAAGATTAGATATAAAATCTCTACGCATTGATGCATTCTCTCTTAATTGGGTAACATCATGAACAACGAGGATATACTCGTTAGTAGTTTTTGCTCTATTCATAGAACCAAGTATCCATTTAACATCACCATTTTTAAGTTCTATTTGAAACTCATAATCGAATCTTCCTTCCTTATCAACATTTTCAAACATATTCTTAAGTGCTTTTATATTTAAATCTCTTATATTTTTCTTTACTGAGGAGCTAATTTCTAAGATTCTTAGAATGCTATCGTTTTCATAAGTGATTTTTCCGTCATTATCAGTAACAAAGACTCCTTCACCTAAATTATCTAACACTGATCCAAATTGATCTCTTTGTTTAGCGATCATGCTAATTTGGGTTCTTAAATTCTTAGATATCTCAGAGATATCTCTTGCAACCGACCCAATTTCATCAGATCTTTGTGTCGGTAGAGCCTTCAAGTTCTTTTTTTTCTGATCTTTTAATAGTCCTCTAGTTGCATTCTCAAGCTCTCTTAAGTTATTCCATGTAAAATTGGCAGCAATGGCGCTTGAAAAGAAAGCTGCAATAAGTCCAACAATTGCAATCAGAGTTACAGAAAGTGATAGACCATCGAATGCTCCTTGAACATAGGTATAAGGAACTGCAATTCGAATAAAACCAACACCCTCTTGACCTTTCAAAGCCAAATATAGCAATTCCTTATTAACTGTATCACTGTATCTAATCGACCACCCAACATTATTGAGCTTTGCATCAATAATTTCAGGCCTATTGGAATGATTTTCTACAACACTGATTTGACTAGTTGAAAGATTTGAATCTCCTAAAACTTCACCACTGTCTTTGATAATTGTAACTCGAGAGTCAATAGATTCTCCAATTCTGTCTGCAACGATATCAGCTTTTTCTATTGAATCTAATTTTGAGACTGGGCCGATCGAAATACTTGCTAATTCTGCTTGTTTTCTTAATTCAAGAACAATCTGATTTTCAAGAGTTTTTGATAAATCTCTTTCGGCTACTATATAAGAAAGGAAAATTCCTACAAAAAATATTCCAAAAACGATTAAAAAGATTTGGGATCGAATACCCATTATTTAATCGGGGTTTCTTGAAAACCTGTAGCCAACACCCCGTATGGTTTGAACATGTTTACCCATAACGCCCATTTTTTCACGAAGTCTTTTAACATGAGTGTCAACAGTTCTGGTGGTGATGTGAGCTGAATAACCCCATACATCTGAAAGGAGCTGATCCCTTGTCTGTACTCTTCCTCTTCTATCTAGAAGATGTTTAAGTAATTTAAATTCTAATGCGGTTAGAATTATTTCATCATCATTAATAAAAACCTCATGAGAATCCTCATTTATCGAAAGAATTCCAAATGTTTCGATTTTAGATGATGTGTTTTGAGTCATATCTTTTGAATTTCTTTTTAAGATAGCTTTTATACGAAGCATTAGCTCCCTCACACTGAAAGGCTTGGTTACATAATCATCAGCACCTAATTCAAATCCAACAACCTTATCTACTTCATCATCTTTTGCAGTGACTATAATTATTGGAATATCGCTATAAGCATTTGAAGATTTGAGTTTCTTACAAAAATCTAGTCCAGATCCATCTGGGAGCATAAGATCAAGGATGATCAAAGAAATATTATTAGAAGAAATATATGATTCGGCCTCAGTTAAATTTAGTGCACTTAGGGGTTTTAAACCTTCATTAGCAATATTATATGAAACAGTTTTATTTATATCAGGTTCATCTTCTACTACAAGTATGTGGTGGGACATAGGCTATATTTTCACATTATAAAAAAATAATTTAAAGCTCTTTTTCATAGTTCACAAACATTTCACGTAACTTAGTTTTAGAAAATTTACCTGAACCAACTCGCGGCAATGGATTATCTTCAAAAACCACAAATGCAGGGATCTTAAACTTTGCCAATCTATCAGCTAAGAAAGAATTTAATTCATCTTCATCTAATCTTTTAGAGTCTTTTAGGTGAATCGCGGCACAGAGTTTTTCGCCTAGTCGCTCTTCAGGAATCCCAAAAACACAAACCTCCGATACAGATTCATGCTCATATATTGCTGCCTCTACCTCAATACAAGAAATATTTTCTCCACCTCTGATAACAAGATCCTTGACCCTGTCAACTATGTGCAAGAATGGACCATTAAAATATCCTAAATCACCAGACTTAAACCATCCTTCATCATTTAAAACTTCGTTTGTTGCTTCCTCATTTTTCCAATAGCCTGCCATATTTGCTGGGCTCTTAATAACAATTTCTCCAACTTCTCCTTCAGGTAATGAATTCCAATTAGAATCAATAATATCTATATCGGTTAATGGGGGAACAACTCTGCCACAGCTTGAGGGATTTTGAAGATATTCATCACCGCCACCTATAGTTCCGATTGCATTAGTTTCAGTTAATCCATACCCAATAGAGGGCCTAGCTTTAAAAGCTTCATCAAGTTGTTTCACATGTTCTGGAGGTCTTGCAGCACCTCCTCCTGACAAGTCTTCCAGATTACTTAGATCATATTTATCTCTATCGGGATGATTTAGAAGCTCCCAAGTTTGTGTCGGTACACCTGTGATATTTGTTATTTTTTCTTTTTCAAGAAGCTCAAGTGCTTCTTTTGCATCCCATTTTTTCATCATAACAATCTTTCTACCAACTGGAATCGACATAAAGAAACCAACATGACTTCCAGTCACATGGAATAAGGGAACACAATGAAGGATTGATAGTTGCTTGCCACTATTAACATCTAATCCATCACCATATAACTCAACTCTTATCTGAGAAATGCATAGCCATGAAAAGAAACCTGAAATCATGCTTTTATGAGTCAGTAAGACACCTTTAGGGTTGCCGGTAGATCCTGATGTATAAAATATAGTTGCATTGTCTTCACCAGCAATATCAACTTCTGGCCAAGAATCACTTTGATCCTTAATAAAATCATAGAAGTCTTGATGGTTATTAGTTTCTGATCTTACTGAAACTTTTATTAGGTCAAGATCATCCAAACCGGCCAGTCTTTTATCATCAGCAATTAGGAGCTTTGCCTCACTATTTTGTAGACCATATGTTACTTCTTTAGGAACCCACCAAGAGTTTAAAGGCACCGCTACAGCTCCAATTCCAATAATCCCCATCATAGCAATTATGTATTCGGGAGAATTGACCATGCAAATTGCTACTCTGTCTCCTTTTTGTATACCAGCAGCAATCAATGCGTTTGCGAGTTTTGCTGATTTATCGAATATTTCTTTGTATTCGTATCGCTCATCTTCATAGACAAGCCAGTCTTTATCAGGATGTAGTAATCCAAAATCAAAAAACTTTCTTAAATTTTCTGGTATTGCTGGATTGCAAAACTCTCTGTAAGTTATGCCCTTATCATTAGTAACTTCTTTAAACTCAAAAATTTGACCAGGCTCTGTGTATTTCTTTACTGCTTCTGAGTATGCATCTGTCATAAAATATCCCCTTTAGATGATCTTAAATTCTACTATGCTTTTGTGGAAAATAATATTATGTTTTAATAGTAAAAGTTATGAGTTCTGGTAAATTACATTTTGCAAAAATTTGGGAGTCAAATGCAAAGCTTGTTGGTGACTCTCCAGCACTAATTAATGATTCACAAATTGTCTCTTGGTCAGAGTATGAATCACAAGCATCAAAGATTGCTAATTTCCTTCAAGAAAAAGGGCTTAAACAGGATTCGAAAGTTGGAATATATTTACATAACTGTAATGAGTATCTTATTGCTCAGTTTGGTGTTTTTAAAATGGGTGGTTGCCCCATCAATGTTAACTATAGATATAAAGAGGATGAACTTGTTTATCTTTTAGATAACTCAGATACTGAAGCAGTTTTTTTTCATGGTTGTTACTCATCTCAAATTGATTTAATTAAAGATAAGCTTCCTCAAGTTAAAGCTTACATTCAAATTGATGATGGAACGGATCCTTTAAATGATAATGCTGTCTTCTTTAATGAAATAATTAAAGATTTTGATCCGCTCCCACCTCAAGATAGATCGGAAGAAGAAATTTATATGTTGTATACAGGTGGTACAACCGGAATGCCTAAAGGTGTTATGTATAAGCAAGGTGGTTTTGTAACAAGTATGTTAAAGACTCTCAAAGCGATGGGTTTTGAAATGCCTGATGATATAGATCAACTACCTGAATATGTTGCAAAAATTAAAGAAGCAAACATGCTCCCAAAATCTCTGGTTGCCTGTCCATTGATGCATGGAACTGGGATGTGGTTAGGAGCTTTTCTGCCGATGTTGACTGGTGGATGTGTGGTATCTGTTCCAAATCTTAGTTTTGATGCTGATAAGTTGTGGGAAGAAGTCGAAAGATCCAAGATTTCTAGTATTGTAATTGTTGGTGATGCTTTTGCTAAGCCAATGTTAGAGTCTCTCAATAAAGCTAAAGAAGCTGGAAAACCATATGATATTTCTTCTGTCATGTTAATAATTTCATCGGGAGTTATGTGGAGCAGTGAGGTTAAGAAGGCACTTCTTGAGCATCACGATATGATGTTAATGGATACCATGGGTTCTACAGAGGGTGGCATGGGTGCATCAATAACTTCAAGAGCAATGCCAACTGAAACAGCTAAATTTAGATTAAATCCAGGGACAGTTATAGTCTCTGATGATGGCGAGGAAGTTGAACCGGGTTCTGGAGTAATGGGTAAAATTGGAACGAGTGGATTAGTTCCTGAGGGATATTATAAAGACCCTGTTAAGTCAGCTGAAACTTTTAAGGAATTCAACGGTGTTCGATATAGCTTCCCTGGTGATTATGCAACAATCAATGAAGATGGAACTATTAATCTCTTAGGCAGAGGAAGTAATTGCATTAACACTGCCGGTGAAAAAGTCTATCCTGAAGAGGTTGAGGAAGCTATTAAATTAAGCGAGAGTGTATATGACTGTCTAGTTGTTGGATTAGATGATGAAAAATTTGGTCAGAGAGTAGTTGCAGTAGTTTCACTGAATAAAGATTCTGATATTTCGGAGCAGGATCTAACTGATTTTACAAAAACTAAGATTTCTGGATATAAAGCTCCCAAAAACATCCTATTCGTTGATGAAGTAAAAAGAGCTCCAAATGGAAAAGCAAACTATAAATGGGCAAAAGCTGAAGCTATAGATAAGCTATCTTAATGAAATCCTTTAAAAATAAATTTCTATATTTTATAGAGAAGGTACCTGGTGACTTTTTTTCTAATACATTGATATATTTGTGCGAACACGACAGTAATGGTGCTTTTGGCTTTATAGTAAATCAGCCTACTGATTTTACTGTTTCAAAATTTTTATCATCAATAGGTAATAAATCTAATAATCATATAACTAGCTTTGAAAGACTTATGCGAGGAGGTCCAGTAGATCTAGATAAGGTTTTCATGCTGCATAACGATAGATCAATCTCAAATGTGAATACAAGTCCCTTAACTGATAGGCTTTTTCTTACATGTGCTCCAGAGGTAATTAATAGTGTAAATACCAATGCTGGGCCAAGTAAATTTAAATTATTTCTTGGATATTGTGGCTGGTCTGCAAATCAACTTGAATCTGAAATTAAGAATAATTCTTGGCATGTCATAGATGCAAATACTGATTTAATATTTGATGAGCCTCCCCATAATCTGATTTCAGCTGTTTCTGAAGATTTAGGATATGACTTATCAAATATCTCAGGTGAAAGTAAAAAGGTTCATTGATGAAAATTATTAACAATTTGTTTCTTACGCTTGTTTTAATATCCATACCTTCCCAATCGATTGCTTCTTATGCTCAATCAGATATCTCTCCAGATGGAGTGGTTGTAACTCAGCACTATTTAGCAACTGAAATAGGCGAAAATATATTAACTCAAGGCGGTAATGCCTATGATGCAGCTGTAGCAGTTGGCTTCGCATTAGCAGTTGTTCTTCCAAGAGCTGGAAATATAGGTGGTGGTGGATTTATGGTCATTTATGATGAAGATTCAAACGATACCTATGCTATTGATTATCGTGAAAAGGCTCCTGCTGCCTCTTTTAGAGATATGTATTTAGATGAAAATGGAGAATTTGATATTCTCAAGTCTACATTTGGATATAACGCAATTGGTGTTCCAGGAACAGTTCATGGTTTTTGGAATGTTCATAAAAGGTTTGGTTCCCTGCCATGGGCAGATCTAATTCAACCAGCAATCATTTTAGCTGAGAGAGGTTTTGTTATGTCAGATTATATGGCTCAAACTCTCAATAACTATGCTGAAAAAATGTCATATTATGATGAAACTAGAAATATCTTTTTAAGAAATTATCCTAATTTAAAAGATTCTAGATTAATTCAAAATGATCTAGCTAAAACATTAAAAAGAATACAGAAGGGTGGTCTAAATGGGTTCTATTCAGGGGAAACAGCTTCCTTAATAGCCGCTGATATGAGAGAAAATGGCGGATTAATTACAGAACAGGATCTTATAAATTACAGATCTGTTTGGAGAGATCCAATTAAAGGAACTTACAGAGGAAAAACAATAGTTACTATGCCCCCTCCTTCCTCTGGAGGTATTCATCTGATTCAAATGCTTAATATTTTAGAAAATTTTGATCTAGGCTCTTATGAACATAATAGCTACCAATATGTGTCTTTGCTTTCTGAAACAATGAAATATGCTTATGCTGACAGATCTGAATATCTTGGAGATCCAGATTTTTTTGAAGTACCTATCTCTAAAATAACAGCTAAGGAGTATGCAAAAAAGATTTCTGCATCAATTAGAGAGTTAGGCGTCTTGCCCTCATCAAAAATTAATCCAGGAATGTATATAAATCCTGAGTCTAATGAAACGACTCATTTCTCAATCGCTGACAAGTTCGGAAATGTTATATCTAATACCTACACCATAAATTCAGCTTTTGGGTCAGGTGTTACGATTAAGGGTACTGGAATACTAATGAATAATGAGATGGATGATTTTTCAGGACAGCCTGGTGTTCCAAATCAATTTGGATTATTGGGTGGTGTTGCAAATGAAATAGAGCCTGCCAAAAGACCTTTAAGCTCTATGACACCAACAATAGTTTTTGATAGTGATGACCCATTCTTAGCGATTGGCTCTCCTGGCGGCTCAAGGATTATTACTGCTGTTTTGCAAATTATTTTAAATGTTATTGATTTTGAGCAATCTTTAGAAGAGGCAACAGATAGTAAGAGAGTTCACCACCAATGGTATCCTGATGATATAGATATAGAAGAAACCTATAACCAAATCAATGAATTAATGGATCTAGGTTATAAGATTGATATTATTGATACAGCTACATGCACACAATCAATTATGATTGATGATGGTGAGTTTATTGGAGTTTCTGATTTAAGAAGACCAGATTCTCTTGCTTTAGGAGTTAAAAATGATTGATAAACTAATTGTAATTTCTGTATATGCTGTTCCAACAATACTTTTTTTAGTCTTTTGTTATTTCTTTACAAAAAGAAAGTAAATTGTTTCTTATAGATTACTTAATATTTTTCTTTATTGGGGCTATTTTTGGAAGCTTTATTTATAGCTTTATCAATAGGCAGTCACCTGAAAAAAAAGCAGCAAATATATCAATTGTTAGTCCGCCCTCTTTTTGTCCTCAATGTAAAAAAACTCTTAAGCCTATTATGCTAATACCAATATTCAGCTATATATTTTTGAAGGGAAAATGTTGGTACTGTAAATCTGCAATTCAGTCATCCTATTTATTTTATGAAATATTAATTGGTATTTTTTCAGTAGCTTTCTTTACTACATATGAAGTCTCTTGGATTAGCGTTTTAAACTATATTGTTTGCTTATTAATCATCATGCAAATACTTCTAGACTATAGATTTCTTTTGCTTTCAACGAATGTAAGTATTTTGATAATACTTTTGGGTTTAGGTTTAGCATATCTCGATATAAAGATCTCATTAATAGAATCGTTTATAGGTATTTGTTTAGGCTACATCTCTTTGTGGCTAATTAATTTTATTTTTAAGACTATTAAATCTAAAGATGGTATTGGTAGTGGTGACTTTATTTTTCTAGCAGCTCTTTGCTCTTTAATGGGCTACAAGTTGATTGGACCAATAGTTCTTGGTGCATCGTTAATTTCTTTATTAATTTATTTAGTTTCAAATAAAGAAAAACAACTTTTGCCATTTGGTACCGGGATGGGAATAGCCACATTATTTCTGATTTTCTTTTTATAAATTGAACTAATTCAAAAAACACCTGTCTATATAAGTGTTGACCGATTCCTCTTAATTTTTTTCCCCAGGGGTCAACTAAAAGCGGGCCTTGGTCCGCTTTTGTTTTTAATGGAGCGGGTGACGGGATTCGAACCCGTACCAATAGCTTGGAAGGCTATTGTGCTAGCCGTTAACACCACACCCGCAAATATTTTTGTATTATAAAAGAAAAAAGGGGCGTAAGCCCCTTTTTTAGATTTTTATAGGTACTACTTATCGGTGTCATAAACAATATTATGAGTGTTGTAAACCATGTGAGCTTGGTATGTATTTGCACCTGAGCATGACTCAATATGCTTAGATCTCTCTTCATATACACCTGAGTCTCTTAGTAAAGTTGTATAGTCCCTATATGAACTAATCATATTTGCCCTACTTTCTGCATTATACCAATGTGTCATCATGATGAAATCCCAATCAGGCTCCTCCTGAATACCCCTATAAGGTGTGAAGAAACTGACGCCCCATCCTTTGAGCCCGAAATCTCTTGCTAGTTTTTCTTGTTTAGCATAAAGGGCTTTTAATTCTGAAATATCAGCATCATCAGTTAACTTACATGTTCTCCAGTCAGTAAATAATCTTTCATCTCTTTCCTCCATAGGTATTCGAACACGAAGAACTGAATGAAATCTCATTGATGAGGTTGACTTACACTCACCAGCAACTTGAGCCGAAACACCATTCTTTTCTGCCCATTCTGGATAATCATTCATGTAGGCACCCCATTCTATATATTGATCTTGACCAGTTGGCCAATTACCCCACATTACGTAATCATATTCCTGATCATTGTCCCAAATAGGAGTGAGATTAATTCTATTGTATTGAAGATCATTTTCTTTTAAGAAGTCCTCATATGGAGCTTGTTCTGCAAGTAAATCATTATAGGTCTTTCCTTCATTAAAATTACAAAAGAAAAACTCTGATCTATGCACATATTGTTCTGAGGTTTCAGCAAAAGCTGAGACCGAACTCATTAATAGAGTAATAGTTAATAAAGATTTATACATGATCACTCCGGAGCTCTCATTACAAGACCAGTATAAGTTCTTGCATTAGTGCATGAAAAACTAGCTTGTAAGTCTTTTGTTTCTTGTCGATCTGCAAAGTTTTCAGTAAACAAAGCTTGGTTTACCCCTGCCTCAGAAATAGAAGCTGTATACATTAACCTTACAAAATCTACTCCATCAGGAAGAACTCTTCCTGCATTAGGCACAATCATTTTTCTTCCAATAGTATCACCATCTTCTTTTACCATATTTGCAAAATCCATATATAGATCATAAACAGATCTATTGTTATATCCTTCTGCATTGGAGCAATCAGAATATGTTGCATACATCATATCCCCAACACCAAATTCATCTGGATTAGAGATATTCCATTGCCATGCATCGACTTGTGCAGAATTCTCAGATGGAAGCGATCTTAACAACTTGTCTCCACCACCAGTTACCCAGGTTTCAAGACCCTTGAACTGCTCAACTGATGAAGGCCAATTGCTGACCCAGATAACATCCAAAGCCCCCATATCACTATTAAAGTAAGGTGAAAGAAGTGCAACCGTCATATTGTCATACACTTCGCCCTGATCTTCAGCCCAATCAGCAAATTTGTTATACCACATGACCATATCATCTAGATCTTTTCCATCTTTATATGATCCCATATAGTATTCAGCTTTATTAATAACTGGCTCATACTTGTACTCAACATCTTGAGCAAAGGTCCCAATAGAAAATAAAAAAGGTATTAATAATAAGTATTTCATTTATATCCTCCGTAAAAATTTATTATTGATGAGAAAAACCTCTCCCCTCAGATGTTTCAAATCTCTTATATAGATTGTTTCAAGAAGAAAAGTAAAAATCAATATATAGGTTAAAAAAACACTTAAAAACTAAAAGACTTTATAACCTATGTATGAATTTGAAGAGAAGCACTCAGATTGTTCAGAAAAAAGATCTTTTATTTCAATTGAATCTTCACTGTCTATCCAGCTAGCATAAAAATTATCTCTATCTGAAGAGGAATTAAAAAAGTTATGCCAGTAGAAGTTCCTCGAACTAGAATCTGAGTTTAGAAAATCAGCTTTATAAGAAATACTATACTCATTCAATAGGTTATAAAAATAATCTGAAGCAACCTTAAACGTTCCAAAGTTTGAATCTGGACCAAATTCACAGTCTAGGATTTCTAAGTAGAAAATATCATCTTGCTGATCTAGCTTTGAAATTAATGTAGTTGCAACAAGATTATTATTTTTTTGCAGACACTGAAATATATTGTTTTCAGAATTAATGAATAAGCTAAGATTCTCTTGATCAATAGATTCTTTATTTTTTACATTGATTATAAAATTTTTAATTTCATCATCTTGGCTGTCTGAAAAATAAAAATCTAATTGATATTCAAAACTATGATTCTTGAGCAGTTGAGAAAGTTTAGGAATATATTGCTCAAGGTCATTTAAATTATTATTTTGACTTAGAGTACATTCATACTGAGAGATAAAGTAGTTTTGGTTTGGTTGCATTAATTCAGAGAGATTTTGTTGATTATCTGAGACTTCTTTACTACATGAAGCAAGAAAAAATAGAGAAATTAAAAAATTTTTATACGGCATCATCAACTATAATCAATACATGAATAATTTTATCAAATTATATCTTTTATCTAGCTTAAGTTTATCTTTTATAAATGCAGATACTACTAAATTTGGTCTAGGTTCTTGCCTTGATCAAGATTACCCTCAGCCAATTTGGAAAGCAATTGAAAAAGAAGACTTGGATTATTTTGTTTTCTTGGGAGATAACGTCTATGGAGATTTACCTAGTGGGTCTCTAAGAAAAATGGTAAGTGCCTATAAAAAACAAAAGAATAATTTTCCTGAATGGATGAAAAACGTAGAAATTTTACCTATATGGGATGATCATGATTACGGCTTAAATGATGCTGGCTCAGAATATCCTCTAAAGAGACAATCACAAGAGATATATCTAAATTTTTGGGGAATACCTTTAGATGATGATAGGCATAATAGAGATGGTATTTATTTTTCAGAAGAAAAAATAATACAAGGTAAAGTTTTTAAACTAATATTTCTAGATACAAGATTTTTTAGATCTAAGTTGAAAGGCCCAAAAGGAAAATATATTGAAAACCTAGATCCTGACGCAACAATACTTGGAAATTCTCAATGGAATTGGTTGGAGAGTGAGCTAAAAGATCAATTTGATTTCTTAATGATATTTAGCTCCATTCAAATAATTGCAGAAGATCACCCCTATGAAAAATGGAATAATTTTCCACATGAAAAAGAAAAACTATTTAATATGCTAAACAAATATAATGACAAAACTTTATTTGTTTCGGGAGATAGACATAGGGGCGGTATCTATAAAGAAAGTGGAATCTATGAAATAACTGCATCTTCACTCAATAAGCCTGGTTCAAATTTTGATGAGACTGATACTAATCTTATTGGTAAAACATATAATCAAGAAAATTATGGATCGCTTGAAGTTTCTGAAAATAAAATAAACGTTTTGTTAAAAGATCTTAATGGCAAAACCCTAAATATGGTTAGCCTCAAATATTAGAGACTAACCATAAAAGCTCTACTTAAGAACAATAACTTTACCTTTGAATGTTTTATCACAATAACCTCTATAGAGATTAGCTAGATGTGATTTTCTATTTTCAGATAAATAATTAACCTTTAGGTCGCAGGTTAATGAAGGATCTATAAGTCCATTATTTGAAAACTGCAAATAGTCGGAATACATTCCAAAGAGAACAACATTGTGGTGGTCTTTAGAGATATCATCCCTAATATAAATTGAAGCTTTTTTATCATTTATAAAACATCCCACCGACCCTTTTGGACAAACTGAGGTTACAAGATCATTATCGTAAATAACCTCAATTGGTTTTGCATCCAGATCAAGCATGTTTTTAGCCTCCTCTAGAACAGTATCTGCACTAATAAATAGAGCAAACGATGAAGTGATTAAAAAATAAAATTTTTTCATGTTTCTCTCCTGTCATATTAATGTAACATAAATGTAACATATAAGACACATTTTAGACACAGAAAAAAATCTGTCAAGTTTTATCTCTTAAATATCTTCAAGTAAGAATGGAGCTGCGGCTTGAATCATTTTTGAGTTCTCATGGGCTGCATTTTTGACAACTTGCAACCGCCATCTAAATGGCATATCTAAAGAATCTGCAATGAGAACATTTCTTTCAAAATAACGAATACCCCTTTGAAATCTATTATTGCCCTGCTCTTTTGCTCCTTTGTCATTTCTTAATGAGCCATCATTAGGGTCTGTATCCTCATCACCAAGCATTATTGCTCCTTTGACAGATAAGAACCATTTAAGTCTATCTTCAGATATAGGCATATCTTGTACACCATAAGGATAATTAATATCTTTTAAAAAGGTATACCATCCAGCATTGGCCATAACTGCTTTTTCAGCCCTAGTATCCTGACCAAATAAAAGATATCTATGCACAAACTGTGATCCTCCTGAATGACCATAAATTCTATATGAGTTCTCCTGAATATCGAATTTAGACCTAAAATAATCAAATATTAAACTGATTGAATCACTGAGAGAGTTGCTGGGATTATTTTGAGGTTCTAAACAATATCCTGAATATTCATATTCACAACCTTTTCCTTGAGCAAGTTTTTTATCGACGACAAGAGAGTTATAAGATGGAAAAGCTGCTTTATCAAACTTTGGCGCAATCAGAATAATATTTTTATTATTCGTATATTCATACCATTTTGTAAAATATGACTCGGCTGTCCTTGATGCGCCATGAATAACAAAAAGGACTTTAGTATCCTCATTAACCTTCTCTGGCAGCGAATAAAAGATTTCTAAATCTGGTTTTGACCAAAGTGAGAACGTTAACTTATTGAAGTTGTCTGCCAAAGAAGAAAAAGAGATAAATAAGCAAACTATAGAAAAATACAATTTTATGCGCATATATGCATAATAAAGCAAATAATAATTATTTACACACAATGATCTTTGGTAATTTATCTATCAAAGCGATTCATGAATCGCCCTACAAGTTTGTAATTTCATCCAGTGGCGGAGGAACTAATGCAATTTCTGCGTTAATGGGTGTACCAGGTGCAAGCCAATCTATTTTAGAGTCTTATGTGCCCTACTCGAGGGAATCTCTAGATATTTATTTAAATAAAAAACCTGATCATTATTGTTCGCAAGCAACATCACTTCATATGGCATCATTGGCATATAAGAAAGCGTTAAAGATATCCGATATTGATAAAAAATACCTATTTGGTATCGCTGTAACAGCCTCTTTGAAAAGTAATTACAATAAGCTTGGTGAGCATAGATTCCACATCGCCTTACAAAACGAGAAACAAACTGTAGTCATCAACTGTGTTCTTGAAAAAAATAAGCGCTCTCGTGAAGAGGAAGAAAATTTATTATCAACATTTATATTAAATTTAATATCAAAGTCTTGTGCTTTAGAGTTTGAATATCCTCAAATATCTGACGAGATAGAAATTAGTGAAGTTCATGGAGAAAAAGATTGGATTGACCTGATTGATGATAAGGTCGGCTTTATCTCCAATACAGCAAACAAACCAGAATTAATATTTCCCGGATCATTCAATCCTCTTCATAAAGGTCATCTTAAAATGAAAGAGGTCGCAGAAAGGAAAACTGGAATGGATCTATATTATGAAATCTGTATTGATAATGTTGATAAGCCGCCATTAACTTTCTTTGAAATCTCAAACACAATCAATCAGTTTGAAAATGATTCCTGGGTTTTAACAAAGGCTGGCAGGTTTATTGATAAAGCCAAATTGTTCGAAAATGCTACTTTTGTGATTGGTTATGACACCCTAAGAAGATTATTTAATGAAAAGTATTATGAAAACTCAAAAATCATGAAGGAAAATCTAATGATCTTTGATGACTTCAATATAAACTTCCTGGTATTTGGGAGAAAGGATTTTGATAAATTTAGATCTCTTGAAGATGTTGATATACCAGCGGAATTAAAACCAAGATTTACTGGTTTCGATGAAGATACATTCAGAGATGACATATCGTCATCAGAAATAAGGAAAAAAGAATTAGATTAACTGTGAGGCGGTAATTTAGCTTCAACAAACCATTCGTGAACTCTTTTCACAGGATTAAACTTCTTAAGTCTAAGTTTAGTATTTTCTAAAATAAATTTTCTAGTTTTAATTACAGTGTAGTGATAAGTGTGAGAATCACGCGTTTCACCTTCAGGAATTAAATATACTTTTGTTTGTTTTTTATCTGCCATAACGTGCTGAATTATACACAAGAACTAGGAATTTTAAACAGATTAAATGCTATTAATATAATTAAGACTGCCAAAAAGACAGGTATAACCCCTATTCGCTACTTTGATACCGACCTTGTTAAGAATTTCCTTATGAATTTCACTTTTTCCATCTAGAAAATGCTTATTAAATAAATCTTTATTTGCTATCGTCAAAAAAGACCTAGAAAGAGACCCTGCAAGAATAATTCCCCCTCCGCTTGAGAATGCTAGCGATAAGTCTGAGAGAGTTCTTGCAAAAGCTATGGTAAACATATCAATTACCTCTATGGCATCATCGTCACCATTGAGAGAAAGAGAAAAGATCTCTTCTGACTTTACTTTATTTCCAGTCTTTGTTTCAAACATTCTAGAAATTCCAGTACCTGAAATAACATCCTCTAAAACATTCAATTCATCACTGTTTATCTCTAGAAGAGATTTCAAAGCAGATAAGCCCAAATTAGTGTTTCCTATCTCTGTTGCAATCACATTATTACCAGAAATCACTGATGCACCCAGACCAGTTCCAGGCCCAATGACTAGAAAGGTATCATTAAAGGGCTCGCCGTCTTTAAAATTATCAAAATCATTTTCAGAGAATGTTCTAATACTATATCCAATTGACTCCCAGTCATTTAATAAATAACAGGATTCTAGATTAAATTTTTTTCTAATTTCATCAGCATCAATTTCAAAATTCCTATTGGTCATCTTGATTGAATTATTTACCTTAGGCCCTGCAACAGAAAAAACAATATTTTTAACATCTGACTCAGCTAATAGCACAGACATCAAATTATCAAAATCATTTAGACTATCTAGTTCAGCTTTGTTTTCAGAAACAAAATCAGAATCTCCAATATTTGAATATGCGTATCTAATATTTGTTCCACCAATATCGACAAGAAGAAGATTCTTATCTAGCACTGAATAACTCTCTTGGAACTTCTATCTTTATTTATGACAATCTTATTGATATCTATGTCCCATTTTCCAGAAGTCATTAACATCGCAGGAATATATACTTTAGATAAATCTAAACCACTTTTCTCTAGACATTTATAACTAATATCAACCTCGATCCAAGAATTATTATTTTGATCACTTAAGAAATCCATTAAATTAATTGCTCCACTGCAATTTACACCGCAGGTTGCAACAAAAAATAGTAGGTCATCAGATCTTGAGTTTACTCTAAACTTAATACTCACATATGGGTTGCTTAGCTCACTCATAACAAGATTCTCATTCAATGATATGCCCCAGGCATTCATGAGCTCGGAATCATTAAAAACAATGTTTCTAGAATCATACTGCTGATTAAGATCAAATCTTTTTAAAGAGATATTTTTTTCAGGGCTAGTGTATAAATTAGCATTAACAATCGATGGAGATTTATTATTTTCAATTACAAACTCATTAGCGTTTAAAGGCGAACCTTCAAAAATTATCTTACTTTCAATTTTTTCTATTACTTCTTCTTCTTCAAGAAAAGGAATATTAATAGTATCGGAATAAGATAATCCATACCCAAAGGCAAATAAATGATCGGATAGAGGATCATTAGAATTTAGAACAGTCTGCGTTGATTTTTTAGGCCAAGTAAATGAAAGTTTTCCTGTGAAATCTTTATTTATCTTTCCATCTTTTTTCAAGATAACATCAGCTATTCCTTCAACGGCCTGACCAGGGAGCCATGCAGCAATAAAAGCAGAAGAAAGATTAATTTGTTTGTTAACTGCTAGTGGCCTTCCGCTTAAAAATATTGAAGTAATGGGAATAGATTCGCTGTTAAGCTTTCTCATTGCATTTAAATAATTTAAGTCGGACGATTTAAATGATAAATCCTTCACATCACCAAAGAACTCTGCATAGGGATTTTCTCCATAAACTGAAATTACATAGTCAGGTTTTTGTTTGTAAGTTCCATTTTGTGAAAACTCTATTGAGCCTCCATTCTCAATGACTTGTTCAGCTAAAGCTTCGTATATGGATAGTGTATTTGGAAAATCTGACCTATTTAATTCAGTGCCCTGCCATGTTATTGTCCAGCCACCCATTTGATTCATTATTTCAACAGCAGCATTACCAATTACTAAAAAATGTTTTGTTGAATCAAGAGGAAGTAAATTATCATTATTCTTAAGGAGAACTAGTGACTTTGATACCGCTTCTCTTGCAAGCTCTCTATGCTCAATTTTACCAACATAATTTTCATACTCATGTGGCTTTCGCCCATCAAGCATTCCTAGCCTATCCTTTACAGTGAGAATTTTTTTGACAGCATCATCCAACCTATCCTCTGAAATATCTCCAGATTTAACTGCCCTTACGGTGTTTGTATAAAGCTCTTTCCATTCATCGGGAGCCATATAAATATCCACGCCGGCATTAAAACTTTCAGGACAATTCGCATTTGTACATCCTGGGACCTCTCCATGGCCATTCCAATCTCCAACAACCAACCCATTGAAGCCCATTTGATCCCTTAAAACGTCAGTTAAGAGATATTCGTGGCCATGCATTTTTACACCATTCCAGGAGTTAAAGCTTGCCATAACAGATTGAACACAAGCTTCAAAAGCTGAATAGTATGGCGTTCCATGTATATTCTTTAAACCACCTTCAGAAATCCTAGTATCACCCTTATCAATACCCTTAAAGGTGCCGCCATCACCAATGAAGTGCTTCGCAGTTGCCATAATATGATTTGAATCAAGAAATTCATCACCGGTTCCTTGAACACCCTCGATAAAAGCTTTCCCTATTCTAGACACAAGATCTTGATTCTCTGAAAAACCTTCATAAGTCCTACCCCAAGTATCATTCTGAGGAACTGTGATTGTGGGAGCAAAAGTCCAAACAATACCTGTTGAGAGAACTTCTTTTGCAACAACCTCTGCGATTCTTTTAATTAAATCAGTGTCTTGAGTCGCACCAATACCAATGTTGTGAGGGAATACAGTTGCTCCAATAACATTGCTGTGACCATGCACTGCATCTGTTCCCCATATAATTGGAACAATTTGATCTCCAATAATTGGTGAAGCATCATAATATGCTTTGCTTAGATTTTGCCAATCTTTTACTGTGCTAGTTTTTTTATTATTTGGCCAACTTCCGCCTCCATTGAGAATTGAACCTAACTGATATTTTTTTGCTTCATCAGGTGTGACATATTGAATATCAGGCATAATTATTTGACCTATCTTTTGTCTCAGTGTCATTTGATTGATTATTTCATCAAGGTTATTTGAATCCTCAATATTGCAAGTCGATGGACTTGACCAATCTATTGATGCACTAGTATTTATAGAAATACTTAACAGTAAGGCTGCTACGAAATATCTTCTTACCACAGGCTGATATATATTATAGATAATATTATTACTACAACAGCAGTATTCATATTAAAAGCTTTGGATGTAGCAAAACTCATATCGTTTAAGTTGATAGCCTTAGGGCTGTCTGTGTAGCCCTGAATCAAAGATGTAAGATAACAAACAAAAAATGATGAAAAGAACACCACAGCCATTCTGTGAATAAATGGATATTCAGGGAAAAAATAAAATATAAATATTGATAAAACTAAGGAAGTTAATGCAGCATTGAGTACTGATAATGTAGTAGCTTTTGGCCAAAATAGAGCTACTAAAAATATCACTAAAATCCCTGGAGTAAAAAATCCAGTAAAGTTTTGAATATATTGAAATGCTGATTCAAGACTTCCCAAGAGAGGTGTCGCAGAAAATACTGCTATTACTAAAGCTACAACCGAGGTAGATCTTCCAATATTGACTAATCTTGCATTCGATGGATTATTTGTTGCATAAGCTCTATATACATCCATAGTAAATATTGTACTTATACTGTTGGTCATAGATGCTAAAGAGGAAACGATAGCTGCAATGAGTGCAGCAAAGGTTAATCCCAACAATCCATTTGGCAGTAAAGACATCATCATAGGATATGCTTTGTCACTTGTTTCAAGTAGTGGGAATAGAACAGCTGCGCAGATACCTGGGAGAACGATAACAAGAGGCATAATAATCTTTAAATAGGCTGCAAACATTACTCCCTTTTGTGCTTCAGGAAGAGATTTAGCCCCAAGCGCTCTTTGAGTTATATATTGATTAAAGCCCCAATATGCAAAGTGAGCTATCCAGAGACCACCAATTAAGACCCATACACCTGGAAGGTCTTTATAGGATGGATTATCCGGAGACAAAATAATGTCCCATTTCTCAGGCAATGATCTATACACTTCAACGAATCCATCTGTTACAACACCATTTCCAATCTTTGATAAAGCAATAAATGAAACTGCTAATCCACCAAATATTAAGAGTACAACTTGAATAATATCTGTCAGTGCAACAGCCTTTAATCCACCATATAACGAATATGCTAAAGATAGAATTGCCAGCAAAACTAGACCATAGAACGTTTCAAGACCTGTGAGTGTATTTATAGCAAGTGAGCCAAGCCATAAGACTGAAGTGAGATTGATAAATATATATACTGCAAGCCAGAAAAAGGACAACACCAAGCTGACTCTTTTATCAAATCGTTGCTCTAAGAATTGGGGCATTGTATAAATTTGTTTTTTTAGAAAGAGAGGCAAGAAATACTTTGCCATTACAATTAAAGCAATTGCAGCTGTGAGCTCATATGTCGCAATAGCTATACCCACAACAAAACCCTGACCTGACATACCGATAATCTGTTCTGCAGAAATATTTGCAGCAATCAAAGAAGCTCCTATAGCCCACCAAGGAAGCGATCTGCCAGCTAAAAAATAATCCTCGGGACTTCTCTCAGATCCTGATTGTTGCCTGGAAACATATGTAGCTATAGCAATTATGCCTACGCAATAAATTGCAATGATTGAAAGGTCTAATGAATTAAAAAACATGCTCTCCCCTTTTAAAAGTTTACAACCCTTATTGCATCAGAGTGTTTTTCTGAAAACATTCCAGAAATAAGTACAAACTTTAATTTTTTCTTTTTACTAAAAACTTTTTTGAGTGTATTAGCAATTTTAGACATATTATTTTTATTATCAACAATACTTCTTTGATAAATACTTAAAACAGAGCCAACTAATGAGAGCTGTCTATGAACTCTCTTGTCATTTGTGAAAGCATAAATTGGAACGTTGAATGGCTTTGCATTGGAAACAAGGTTTGCTGTATATCCACTTCTTGTAATAACGATAATGCCATCAGCATCAATTGACTCAGCGAGGTCTCTTGCTGTCTTAGCTAAGTACTCCCAATCGCCATTTAATTGCAGTTTTTCCTCATAACCTAATGTTCTAAATTTTTCTGATCGATCAGCTATAGATTTAAGAAACTTTATGCATTCAACAGGATATTTCCCAATACTTGTCTCGCCCGATAACATTATTGCATCTGCACCCTCATAAATAGTGTTGGCAACATCAGTTACTTCAGCTCTGGTGGGGGTTGGTTTCTCAATCATTGATTCTAATAAGTGAGTAGCTACGATAGATCTTCTTCCCCATTTTGAACATGCATACATTATTCGCCTTTGAACATTTGGAAGATCAGCTAAGCTTGTTTCAATTCCAAGATCACCTCGGGCCACCATGACAGCATCTGATTCTTGAGTAATAGCATGAATATTAGAAAGTCCTTCATTATCTTCAATTTTTGAAACAATTTTTATATTTGATTTCTTTCTCTTAAGGATCTTTCTTAAGCTTTGAATATCTTCTATTTTTCGGACAAAGGAAAGTGCTATGTAATCTACATCATGCTTGATTGCAAAATTTATATCGGCCTTATCTTTTTTAGTTATTGAAGGCAGATCAATCCTTACTCCAGGCAGATTAACGCTTCTCTTACTTCCAATTTTTCCTCCATCAATCACTCTACATAAAAGCTTGTCATCATGTTTTTCTAAAACTTTAAAATTTACTAGACCATTATCTACAGAAATCTTGGAACCTTTTTTTACACTATTGATTAAGCCTCTATAGTTAATTTTTATGGATGATGTTTCAACATCTACTTCATCTCTAACAGTAAGGTTTACCTTATCACCGAGTTTTAAATCGAGAGATGTATCCCTATCTCCTGTTCTGATTTCTGGACCTTGTGTATCTATTAAAATAGAAACTGGTCCTATTCTAATATCAGCATTTTTGTTAATTAATTTAACATTATTAATTATATTTAATGCCTCATCATGAGAAGCATGAGACATGTTAATTCGAACGACATTCATGCCAGCTTTATACATCTTTTGCATTATGCTTAATTCAGATGTAGCTGGTCCAATAGTGCAAATAATCTTTGTTCTAG
>CACNRI010000004.1 GCA_902622845.1 uncultured SAR86 cluster bacterium
TGAATACTCAAATACTCTAAGAATTATAGTTAGTAAAACTGCTGAAATTAGCAAAGGCGCAAAAGCATAAACAGAAAATACAATTGAAAAAATTACTCCATAAGAAAATAAAATTAATTTGATTCCAAGCCTTTGAACTATATAGGAAGTAAGGAATATTTGTGTGAATCCTGCAATTAGGCTAACTGCCAGCTCGATATCTGCAAAAAGTGCCACCCTCTCAACAGAGCTCTCTATCGCATCCTCAAATATTATTGCTGAAGTTATCCAATGAATAGTCATTAATGATGTAAATAAGAACATATAAAATGCAAGAAGCCTTACATCTCTTGAGTCAAAAAGATTTTTAAACGCATCTTTAGCAGTTCCACCTAATGCAATTTTTTCACTTTTTGCTCTGCTTATACAATATAAACCAATCAATAAGCCAATTATCAAAAGGCCCAATGTAAAAAAAGCGAAGACTGAAATATTTACTTCCTCAGGACCGCCATTAATAGGCGTAATAGAGTGATTATTTGCAATATATTTTGATAATCTTGAGCCAAAGGCAGCACCTAGAGTTCCTCCAAACGAAATAAATCCAAAATATTGCCTTGCTTTATTTTGTCGAAATAAATTTATTGCTACAACCCAAAAAATGGCTACAACAAAAAAACTATAAATATTGCACCAAACATAAAATGATCTTCCTATCCAAACATTTGATGAGAAATCAAGATTTATAAAAACTATCAGGTTGCTCGCAAGAAAAAGATAACAAAAAATAATTAGTTGCTTTAAGTTTGTTTTGGATGCAGTCCATGAATAAATAAAATTAGCAAAAAGCATTGCAATTCCAACCATAGCTAAAAGTATTGATATGTTGTCAATATCTTGAACTGCCAATTCATTTCTAAGGGGTCTTAAGGTATACCATGAAGAAAGGATAAAAAAGAAAAACAGGCTAGCTGAAAAAGAATCCCTTGAAAAGGATTGCTTTAGTGTATTTAGATAATCATTCATAACTGGTGGGTCGCACAGGATTCGAACCTGTGACCAATTGGTTAAAAGCCAACTGCTCTACCAACTGAGCTAGCGACCCATTCATAATACTAAAGATGGTGATTATTCCATATTTTCCAATATCTGCAAGACAATTGATGATACAGAATTGTTGGGATAGTTTTTTAAAACAAAATTATATTTAGCTTTAGCATTATCCTTGTCATCTTTGGAAAGATAAATGTCGCCAAGACGCTTATGAGATTGAGGAGCTCTCCAATGATCTTCATGATTAGAAACAAGTTCTAGAAAATAAATGAAGCTCTCATCAATATCTCCATTTATAAAGGATATCTCTCCTAACCAAAATAAAACAAGTGGAATTCGTTCTGCATCTGGGAAATTAATTAGAAAAAAATCTAATAGTCTTTTTGCATTTTCGAGATCATCATTTTCAAGTGCATCTATAGCAGAATCATAGACTTCATCTATGCTTTGTGAATCATTAATGCCCTCAAATCTAAAAATATCTTCATCAACAATTTCATCTGTCAAACCTTCCTCTGACTGATCCCCAATAGATTCCAACTCGTTTAGAAGCTTTTCAAGCAGATATGCTTGTGTTTCTAGTTCATTTCTAAGCTCTGCAATTTCTTGTTCAAGCTCTTGTATTTTGAGGAATAAAATATCAGACTCTGTACTTTCAAAATCTTGCGAAAAAGATTGAAAGGAAGAAAGCGCAAAGAAAATGAATGCAAATCGCATAAATTTATTTTATTTCTACTCTTCTATTCCTTGCCCAAGCTCTCTCATTAGACTCAGAAACCGCTGGATTTTCCTCTCCATAACTTTTGATTACTAGTCTTGACCTATTTATTCCTCTTGATTCAAGATAATCTGCAACAGATTCAGCTCTTCGTTGTCCCAGAGCTAAATTATATTCTCTAGTCCCTCTTTCATCAGCATGCCCCTCAAGAACAAGTGTCATGGATGAATTGTCTTCCAAGGCAGAAATAACACCTCTCAAAGTTTGAATAGATCTAGATGTCAAATTGTATTTGTCAAAATCAAAATAAATTGTTGCAGAAGTTGATACAGCTGTTGTTTTTGTTTCAAAAGTATCAGATGTTGATACCTCCACAGTTGCAATACTTGATTCTCTTACAGACTCCTCAGTGACCTGAACAGAGCTACATGAAATAACAAATATTGATACTAAAAAAATTGTCAATAAAGATTTGGCTAATTGCATTTTGTCTCCCATTTACTTTAAGAAACCCGACCAAGCTGGTTCTCTTACCTGACCTTTTGCAGAGGGTAAACGGAACTTGGCTCCACTTAAAGTTACTCCTGCCAAAATGTCATTATTTTGTTCACTTATAGAATAGATTATCACATTACCATTTGGAGAAACACTAGGAGATTCATCCATTTTTGCATCAGTGAGGGGAATAACAAAATTGTCCTCAAAATATTTTATCGCTATTTGAAATTTATCAGAGGATCTATGAACAAAAACAATACCCTCTCCACCTGGAAGATAGGAACCCTTTGCATTGTAATTTCCTTCAAATGTTAAGCGTTTTGGTTTTTTGTTTAGCTTTCGTAAATCTAGCTCATACAATTGAGGTGAACCAGATCTTCCTGACGTGAACATCAGTTTCCTCCCATCTGGCGACCATTGAGATTCTGTATCAATGGAATAATGATTTGTTAATCTTGTTAAGTTTCTTTTTTGGAGGTTATAAATATAAATCTCGGCATTTCCATCTTGATATAAAGTTAATGACAGATACTTCCCATCTGGCGACCAAGAAGGAGAGCTAATTTGCTCATTAGAGATACATGTCAAACACCTCTTCTCAATAATTGATCGTCTCTCTCCGGTTGAAATATCCTGGATGTATACATTTGCAATGCCAGTTTCAAAAGAAACATAAGCGACCTTCTTGGAGTCAGGTGACCAAGCTGGAGATATTATTGGCTCAGGACTTTTCACTAGGAGTTGCTCATTAACTCCATCAGCATCTGCTACGTAAAGCCTATATGAGGTATCAACTTCATTTGACTGACTTACATAAAGAATCTTTGTTGATGCGATACCTTGGATTCCTGTAATTGCTTCATAAATTCCATCGCTGACATAATGTGAGAGCTGCCTAACATTGTTAGTGACTCCATAGACCTTTGAGCTTCTGATTTTAGATTTTTTTCTAACATCAAATATTTCATATCTTGCTTCAATACCCGAATCGCTATCAATTACTGATGTAAGAAGTAAATAATCAGCATTTATAAGCCTCCAGTCACTGTAATTAATATCATCCTCGCCAGATGGGTATGCAATCAAAGACTTTTCATCAAAGATATAAAATTCTCCTGTTCTAATAAGATCATTTTTCACAATCTCATTAGCTTGTTTTGTAGCGCCAGATTCTCCCTTGAATGGAATTAATGCTATTCGATATGGATTATCCGAGCCTTGTGTAATCTCAATTACTAGCTCAGCATTCAGGAAAAGGGGAATTATCAAAAAAAATTTTAAAAATTTCATTTTGTTGGATTAAATCTAAAGATAATGTTCTTAAAAGTTTCTTCATAAACTTCTCTTTCCATCTCTTTAAAGATAGAAAAAGTTTCAACCCTTCTTACCGCCTGCATAGCAGAA
Source organism: uncultured SAR86 cluster bacterium (assembly GCA_902622845.1). GTDB lineage: Bacteria > Pseudomonadota > Gammaproteobacteria > Magnimaribacterales > D2472 > CACNXK01. The sequence continues at coordinate 3,653 of CACNRI010000004.1, forward strand.
TTATCAAATCTTATATTCCCACTACTTTTTGAAAGATTTAAGCCAACTACTCTGCCTTGCGGATTAATTGTAATTTTTAGATCACATGAAAGGTTCGATGGAATATTTCTTGGCTTAATCCATGCTGACTCAATCTTAAGTTTTATTGCATTATAAAATCTTACAATATCCGCATCATAAGCTTTATCAGAATCTTTTTCTTCACTCAATAACGTATCTATTCCAGAGTCAAATATCTCATAAGATTTTGTTTTCACAACTTCCTGAATAATTTCTACTGATTCAACAATAGGTTCCTTATAAATATCTGGCTGCATTTTTACATAGTTCTTTTTTTGAGTGTTTGGAGTTAGTTCCTCGACAAGCATTTTTACGCTGAGAGGTGAGCTAAGTATTTTGTTTGGCTTTGCAGTTTGTTCAAAATATCCAAAAAATCCTAAAAAGAGTCCGGCATGAATTAAGAAAGAATAAAAGGATGCAATAAGTATATTAGTGCTAGTCATCATATCCCGAAGTTACAATTCCTATTTTTGCAATGCCAACACTTTGGATTGCTGCCATTGCAGCAGCCACACTTTGAAAATCAGCTGCCTCATCTCCTTTGAAAACAACTTCAATTTCTGGATTAGCATCAAAAATAACAAATGCCTTGTCTTTAAGCTCATCAAGCGAAATGGCAATTTCTTCTTCTCCCAGATTGAGAAAATAATTACCATTCTTATCAATTGATACCACCAAAGGCTCATTCTGAATTGTCATTTTTGTTGTATCTGTTCTTGGAAGATTAACATCTATACCTTGTATCAATAATGGCGATAAAACCATAAAGATTATTAGTAATACAAGCATTACATCAATGTAGGGGACTACATTAATTTCTGCATGTAGTTTCTTTCTTCGACCTAGTCTATAGATCATCTTTTTGCTTTACTGATTCTCTATAGAAGATGCTTGCAAGCTCTTCAGCAAAAATTGTTGTTGTCTGCAAATAAGAATCTGCTTTTGAAGTAAATCTATTAAAAGCTATTACAGCTGGTATAGCTGCAAAAAGACCCATAGCTGTTGCAATTAAGGCCTCAGATATCCCTGGTGCAACAGCATTAATAGTAGCCTGTGTTGCATCTGAAAGGCCTTGGAAAGAACCCATGATTCCCCATACTGTTCCAAATAAGCCAATATAAGGACTCACCGAACCTATATTTGCAAGTATCGATAAATTTTTATTCATATCCTCTTCATCTCTTGCTATAGAAACTCTCATAGATCTATTGAGACCTTCGAGATCCATATCTGTTAGTCTGCCCCTATTAGATATCCTTTTGAATTCTTTGAAAGAATTTTTAAAAACACTTGTTGAGCCAATTAAATCAACATCTAATCCATCAAGTTCAGAATAAAGATCATTTAGATCAGTTCCTGACCAGAATTTATCCTCAAAAATAAATCTATTTTCATTAGCTTTCCTAAAAAAAATGTATCTTTCAAATATGATTATCCATGAAATAATCGAAGCAAAGATCAAAACAATCATTACTGACTTAACAACTATTCCTGCTTGCAAAAATAACTCTATAGCTGATACTTCATTCATTTTTAAAGACTTTTAATAATTTTTTTGGGAAAGCAACTGGTTTATCTTTATTTTGATCGTAAAAACATACCTCAACTTTTCCACTACATATAATATCATCACTTTCTTTCCTTTTGATTTGTTGATGAAAGAATAGTCGAGCATTAGATGAGTATTCAATTTCTGAGGAAACAGCCAGATTGTCCTCAATCTTTGCTGGTTTTATGAACTCAATATTTATAGTCTTTATGATAAAAACTTTTCCTGCAGCAATTTCCTCACTTTGAGAAATATCAAGGTCTTTAAGGCAGCTTGATCGTGCTCTTTCGAAATATTTCAAGTAATTTGCGTGGTAAACGATTCCTTGAAAATCAGTATCCTCAACAAAAACAAAAATGTCGAGATCTCTACACCTGTGGACTTTGCTCATGTAAGTTAATATCTTCTAAAAATAATTCTTTAATAATCGAAATGAAATCTTCCCATGATAGATCAACAGTTATATCTTGGTTTTCAATCTCAGTATTAATGCTCGATGCCAGAATCCTAACTTTTAGTGGTTTCCTATTAAATTTATAAACCAGAGCTGGTATTTGATTATCATTTCTTGATGCGATAAGCACTTGATTCCACCAATCAGCACTTGGCTCAGAGCCGTCACCATAACGTTTGCATTCAATACACCATCTTCCCAACATGAGATCCGGCAATTCTTTGGTTCTAGTCTGCTCAAGGATCCTTTTAACAGGATTCTTTAAGCCTAAATCTTTTACAAGAAGGTTTCCAATTTCTCTCTCAAAATTAGCCCCCTTTGCTCTAGAATTAACTGGCATTACTGCTCCGAAGGTTTAAAGTCGTCAGGAAATTCTGCATTTGAATGAACTTCTTGAACATCATCTACTTCATCTAAAAAATCAAGAATCCTTAGAACTTTTTCTCCCATTTCTTGATCAACAGGTACGCTTGTATCAGCTTTCATTGTGACCTCTGCATTTTCAACTTCTATCCCTTGCTCCTTAAGCTTCTCTACAAATGCAGAAAGATTTTGAGATGGCACAGTCGCTACAAAATTATCTCCAGTATCTTCTAGGTCTTCACCATCAAAATCCAATAAAATTTCCATTACAGCATCTTCATCTTGATTTTTTTCAATCATCGCAAGGCCAATTTTGTTAAATAAGTAACTAACTGAACCATCTGTGCCAAGATTACCTCCAAACTTCGTGAATGCATGTCTAACATCTGCAACAGTTCTATTTCTATTATCAGTCATTGCCTCAACTAAAACAGCAACTCCTCCTGGACCGTAACCTTCATATGTAATTTCCTCAAGGTTTCCAGCTTCTCCTGCACCAGTTCCCCTCTCTATAGCCCTATTTATTGTATCTTTTGGCATATTTTCAGAATTAGCTTTATCAAGAGCCAATCTTAATCTAGGGTTATCATTGGGGTCACCGCCACCTGCTTTTGCTGCAACGGTAAGCTCACGGATCAATTTAGTATAAATCTTTCCTCTTTTAGCATCTTGTCTGGCTTTTCTATGTTTTATATTTGCCCATTTGGAATGACCAGCCATTATTTATTCCTCATCAAGATCTTTTTTAATATGCAGTTCATTAAGTTGAGACTCATCAACAATATTTGGTGCATCTGTAAGAAGACATGATGCGCTCTGAGTCTTAGGGAATGCAATTACATCTCTAATATTTTCAGTTTGAGTAAGCAACATGACAATTCTATCAAGACCTAGAGCTATACCGCCATGAGGAGGACATCCAGTTTTAAGAGCATCAAGCAAAAATCCAAACTTAAGACTTGCTTCCTCACTTGAAATATTTAGAGCATCAAAGATAGCCGATTGCATTTTAGAGTCATGAACCCTCAAAGAACCTCCGCCAATTTCATAACCGTTGAGAACTAGATCATAAGCATAAGCTTGAGCATCAGACGGATCCTTTCTAAATTTTTCTAGATCCTCTTTGGGTCTTGTAAATGGATGATGAAGCGCCTTCAAATTGCCTGCATCACTTTCAAACATTGGGAAATTAGTTATCCAACATGGCGCCCAATCTTTTTGATATAAATCTAAATCTTTTCCAAGTCTCTTTATTAAAGAGCTCATACTTAAATTAACTACTTCAGAAGGTCCTGCACCAAAGAAAATCAAGTCATCATTAACAGGATTCAACTTGCTTAAAAGAGCAGTTATGAAGTCTTTAGAAAGGAACTTAAGAATTGGAGATTGGAGTCCATTTTCGATGTCAGAAGCATCATTAATTTTTATATAAGCAAGCCCTTTTGCTCCTAATTTACCTACAAAATTTGTATATTCATCTATTTGAGATCTTGTTAGTTTATTTCCTCCGTCTACTTTTAAAGCAACAACTCTTGATCCATCATTTTTTGCAGGATCAGAGAAAACTTTAAATTCCTCCTTTTTAGCTTCATCAGAAATATCTATCAGCTCAAGAGGTATTCTCAGATCAGGCTTGTCTGAGCCGTATTTATTAATAGCATCCTCATAATCAAGTTCATCAATATTATCTATATTGTAATTTGCAAAATCTTTAAGCAGAAGCTTTAGTAAGCTTGAGCCAAGCTCAATAATATCTTTCTCCTCAACAAAAGAAGCTTCTATATCAATCTGAGTAAATTCAGGCTGTCTGTCTGCTCTTAGATCTTCATCTCTAAAACATCTTGCAACTTGATAGTATCTGTCCATTCCCCCCATCATGAGCATTTGCTTAAAAAGTTGAGGAGACTGGGGAAGAGCGTAAAAGCTTCCAGGGTGAACACGACTTGGCAAAATATAGTCCCTTGCTCCTTCAGGAGTAGCTCTTGTGAGTATTGGAGTTTCTATTTCATTGAAGCTTCTTCCTTCTAAAAAATTTCTAATGGTAGATACAATTTTAGATCTTTTAAGAATCCTATTATTCATTTCGGGTCTTCTTAAATCTATGATTCTATTTTTTAATCTAACATCCTCATTAACATCTTGGTAATCATCTAGTGGAAATGCTGGTGTTGCAGCAGAGTTTAAAATCTCTAATCCGCTGACTTCTATTTCAATCTCCCCAGTCTTCATTTTAGAGTTAACAGTGCCCTCAGGTCTCTCACGTACACTTCCTTTAATCTGAATAACAAACTCGCTTCTACATTTATCTGCAAGAGAAAATGCCTCTTCGTTGGATGGATCGATAACTGCCTGACAAATACCCTCAAGATCTCTAACATCAAGAAAAATAACTCCACCATGGTCTCGCCTTCGATGGACCCAACCACATATTGAAACATCTTTTCCTAAATGTTCTTTAGTTACATTCCCACAGTATTTAGTTCTCATTGCTTACCTTTCCGCTATCCTTGTTCTTTTTTTTAGACTTTGTGGTGTCTTTGGTATCTTTTTCTTTGTTTAGTATGTTCTTTTTATTACCTGTTTTAAAGTCAGTTTCATACCATCCACTGCCCTTAAGCCTAAATGATGGGCTGGATATTAACTTATTTAAAGCATTTTTATCACAATTTGGACATTTTTTTAGTGGATCATCCGAAAATTTCTGTATTTTTTCAAATTGGTGCCCACAATTTGAGCATTTGTATTCATAAATGGGCATATAACTAAAAAAAACTATAAAATTATAAACTATAAGTATTTTTAATATGCAAAAATAAAATAGATATGTTTTGGTCAAATTATTTCATTCCTACGCTAAAAGATACTGCTTCCGAGGATGCTCAAGTTATAAGTAATAGCCTCATGCTCAAGTCTGGCATGATAAGAAAAAATGCTTCTGGCATTTATACATGGCTTCCGCTTGGTTTGAGGGTCTTAAATAAAGTTGAAAATATTGTTAGAGAAGAGATGAACAATGCAGGAGCGCATGAAGTACTAATGCCGATGGTGCAACCAAAGGACTTATGGAAGGAATCAAAGAGATGGGACAAATTTGGTCCAGAATTGCTTAGATTTAAAGATCGTCACGATAGAGATTTTTGCCTAGGCCCTACTCATGAAGAAGTAATAACTGATTTAATTAAAAATAATGTCAAAAGTTATAAAGAGCTTCCTTTGAATATATATCAAATACAAACTAAATTTAGAGATGAAATAAGACCAAGGTATGGAGTGATGAGGAGTAGAGAATTCTTAATGAAAGATTCTTACAGCTTTCATCTTTCTGAAGAAAGCTTGGAAGAAACATACCAAATAATGAGAAATGCCTACTCAAAAATTTTTGAAAGAATAGGTCTAGATTTCAAAATAGTAAAAGCAGACTCAGGAGCAATTGGTGGAGATAAATCTGAGGAATTTCATGTACTTGCAGAAAATGGTGAAGATACTCTTGCAGTGTCTGATAAATCTGATTATGCAGTTAATGCTGAGCTTTTGCTTGAAAATGGTCAAGATTCAAAATCACTAGTTGGACAAGAATCACCTGATGGGAATGGATTGCTGGAAATTACAAAAGGTATTGAGGTAGGACACATATTCCAATTGGGTAAGTTGTATAGCGAAAATATGAATGCGACTGTTTTAGATGACTCTGGTAAAGCTAAAAACATGCATATGGGATGTTATGGAATAGGTATCTCAAGGATAGTCGCGGCTGCAATAGAACAAAATTTTGATGATAAGGGAATTATTTGGCCAAAATCTATTTCTCCTTTTGATTTAAATATAATTACAATCGGGGCTGATAAAGACAAAAATATTGAAGCATCATCCAGAAAACTTTATAAAGAACTCACTAAGAAAGGGTTTGAGCTAATATTGGATGATCGAGATGATGGTTTTGGAAAAAAGATTAAAGATTCTGAGTTAATTGGCGTTCCTGTATCGATCGTTTTTGGTAAAAATTTTACGGATCATAACAAGGTTGAAATTATCTTCAGGAATGGAGAGAAAGTGGCTTCTGCTTTGAATGAAGTAGAGGAGATAATTTAAAAAGGAGAAAAAATATGAGTATTTCGCTCAGCGATGCATCACTTAAAACTTACAGACAGCTTCTTCCTGCATCTTTAGCTATTATGAAGAAAGCTGAAAAATATTTTACTGATGAAGGTGCAAACTTAAATGATCTAGCTGAAATGAGATTGATAGAGGACATGGCCCCATTAACTTTCCAAGTTTTTAGTGTCGTACATCATTCTGTAGGTGCTATAGATGCACTAAAAACAGGTGAATTCGCTCCTCCAAGAATGCCAGAGAATTTAAGTTTCAATGATCTTATTGATATGCTTGAGAATGCTGAGGAAAAATTAAATCATTTTTCTGATGAAGATATAAATTCTCTTTCAGGGAAAGAAGTAATGTTTAGAATGGGGCAAATAGAATGGGCCTTTACAGCAAAGGACTTTATTCTTTCTTTCTCACTCCCAAATTTCTATTTTCATGTTACAACATTATATGATCTGTTTAGAGTTAAGGGTCTTGAAATAGGTAAACTTGATTTTGCTGGAACACTAAGAATAAAAAACTAAACTAATACTCTTAAGTGCCACAAAATGTTACAAATGGTGCATTTGTTTCAGAGGGCTTCTTAAAAGTTTCAGTATATTCATTCTCATCAAAGGGATTATTATATAGCTTATGAATTTCATTAATAAGATTCATATCGCCATTTACAGCATTTTCAAGTGCATCCTCAATAATATGATTCCTTGGGATATAACATGGATTAGTTAAATCCATTTTCTTTGTAATGTCTTTAAGATTGGTCTTTTCTGTAATAATTTTTATCATCCAATCTTCAGTCCACTTCTTGAAATCGCCTGAATTTTTAAAAACTGAATCCTCTATACTCTTTGTCTTGTTAAGGATTTTTGATAAGTCTCTAAATGACAGAGTGAAATCAATTGAATTTGAATCTAATATTTTAAGATAATCCTCTACAAGGTTTATATTGTTTTGATTTATCGAATCAATACCTAGCTTTTCCCCCATTTCCGAGTAAAAGTACTTTTCGAAGGAAGGCATTACTGCTTGAAGAACTTCAGTTAATTTTTCAATTGATTTTTGCTCATTATCATGAATGAGGGGGATGAGAGCTTCAGCTAATTTAGAAAGATTCCAAACAAGAATTGCAGGTTGATTTCCGTAACAATACCTTCCTGCAACATCTATTGAGCTAAAAACTGTCTTTGGATCATAATAATCCATAAAAGCGCATGGTCCATAGTCAATCGTTTCTCCAGAAATAGTCATATTATCTGTATTCATAACGCCATGAATAAAGCCAATATTCATCCACTTAGAAACTAATCTTGTCTGACTCTCACATACAGCAGCAAAAAACTTTATATATCTTTCATTGGTATTTTTTAATTCAGGGTAATGTCTAAGAATAGAATAATCCGCTAACTTTTTTAATATCTGAGTGCCTTGCATAGCAGCAAACTCGAATGTACCTATTCTTATATGACTATTAGCAACTCTTGCAAGAATACCTCCAGGAAGCTTAGTGTCTCTTGTAACACTTTCATTAGTTTTTAAAGCAAGTAGTGCTCGAGTTGTTGGAATCCCAGCTGCATTCATGAATTCGCTTATTATGTATTCTCTTAATACAGGACTAAGAGCAGATTTTCCGTCTCCCCTTCTAGAAAAAGGCGTTTGTCCAATACCTTTTAATTGAATATCTAGATTGTTAATCTCTCCAAGCAAGATCGCTCTTCCATCACCAAGATTTGGATTAAATTGTCCAAATTGATGTCCGGAGTATGCTTGTGCAATAGGTATTGAATCTCTAAGTAATGCATTACCACTGAAAATATTTAGACATTTATCAGAGTCTAAGAACGTTCTACTAAAACCAAGCTCTTCGCCAAGTTCATAATTTTTAAGAATTATTTCAGAATCCTGGAAACCGGAAGGAATACACTTCTTTGATAACTCAGGCAAATCCTGGGCATAAGAATTCTTAAGGCCTGATTGCATAACAATTTAAGAGTATCTACTTAGGGTTTCTTTAACTTACTCTTTTTATTATGGTCGCATTTGCAGTTCCACCACCTTCACAAATTGCTTGGAGACCATATTTTGACTCTCTTCTCTCCATTTCATGAAGAAGTGTAGTCATTAGTTTTGCACCCGTAGCTCCAAGGGGATGACCTAAAGCCATTGCACCCCCATTTACATTAAGCTTTTCCTTATCAGCATGTAACTCAGCTGCCCATGCAAGAGGAACAGGAGCAAATGCTTCATTGACCTCATAAAGATCTATATCATCTATTGATAAATTTGCAGCTTCTAATGCTTTTTTTGAAGCAGGAATTGGACCAGTAAGCATAAATACTGGGTCATCTCCTACGACAGAGATTGATACTATTTCTGCTCTTGGGTTTGCTTGAATTTTCTTGAGGCCTGATTCATTACAAACTAAAACTGCTGCAGCTCCATCAGTTATTTGGCTTGCATTTCCAGCGGTTATAACCCCGCCTTCGGTGACAGTCTTCAAGCCAGCCAATTTATCAAAGCTTGCATCAAATCTTATTCCCTCATCAGCGATTACCATATCTTCAATACCTTCAGCATTCTTGCCTTTAACGGGAAGAATTTCACGATCAAAAAAATTAGATTCTGTTGCATTAGCTGCTTTTTGATGACTTTCTAGGGCAAATTGATCAAGGTCTTCTCTTGAAAGATTCCATTTATCTGCAACAAGTTCAGCACCAGTAAATTGTGAAAAGAATATCCCCGGATATCTCTCTTTCATTCCCTCTGAATCAAATGGGAGTCCATGACCTGCATCAAAACCGTCTTTAACTGCGGCACCAATTGGAACCATTGACATAACTTCTACACCACCACCTATCACGATATCCTGTGTACCAGACATTACTGCTTGAATAGCAAAATGAATTGCTTGTTGAGAAGAACCGCATTGTCTATCCACAGAAGTACCAGGAACAGATTCAGGAAAAGAGGAAGAAAGAACTGCATTCCTTGCAATATTTCCTGACTGGGCTCCAACTTGATCAACACAACCAAAGATTACATCATCTACTAGCTTAGGATCCATATCCAGTCTAGAGACTATCTCATCAAGTACTTTTGCCCCTAAATCTGCAGGATGCCATAAACTTAATCTTCCATCTCTTTTTCCACCAGCAGTTCTAACTGCCTCTACAATAAATGCTTTTTCTGCCATAAAAACTCCAAAAAAAAATGATTGAGTAAATTCTAATACTCAATCATTTTTCAGGCAAATATATTAGATTATTTTTTCTTTGATTTTGATTTGATGTGGGCTGCTTTTATTTGTTTTACGAGAGCATTTCGTATTTTTTTATTTTCCCTTAAAAAATTGCTTGCATTAGTTTTGCCCTGACCAATCTTTTCATCATTGTAGCTATACCAAGAACCTGCTTTCTCAATGAGGCCTAGTTTTTGCCCAAAGTCGATAATTTCACCTTCAACATTAATTCCCTTTCCATATAAGATTTGGAACTCTGCTTTTGTAAATGGTGGAGAGACTTTATTTTTTACTACTTTTACTCTCGTCTCATTACCTATGACTTCTTCTCCTTCTTTTACTGCACCAATTCTTCGTATATCTAATCTAACTGACGAGTAGAATTTAAGAGCATTACCTCCTGTGGTAGTTTCAGGATTACCAAACATAACTCCTATTTTCATCCTTATTTGATTGATAAAGATTACAGTGGCATTTGACCTTTGAATGTTTCCAGTAATTTTCCGTAAAGCTTGTGACATTAGTCTGGCTTGAAGTCCAACATGATGATCTCCCATTTCACCTTCAATTTCTGCTCTTGGCGTTAAAGCTGCAACTGAATCGACAACCAACAGATCTACACTATTAGATTTAACAAGCATATCAGCTACTTCAAGAGCTTGTTCGCCAGTATCTGGTTGTGAGAGCAGAAGCTCATCAACATTAACTCCAAGTTTTTTTGCATAAAGCGGGTCTAAAGCATGTTCTGCATCAATAAAAGCTGCTGTCCCACCTGCCTTTTGGCATTCTGCAATCACTTGCAAAGTAAGTGTTGTTTTTCCAGATGATTCAGGTCCGAAAATCTCAATAACTCGACCTTGTGGAACTCCCCCAATTCCAAGAGCGATATCTAATCCCAAAGATCCTGTAGAGATAGAGGGAATATCGACAACTTCTCTATCGCCCATTCTCATCACAGTTCCCTTACCAAATTGTTTTTCAATCTGACTTAAAGTCTCGTTAAGTTGCTTTGATTTATCTTCTGCCATAATTAACTCCTACTGTATATTTGTACAGTATATTAGAAAAATGTCAAAATTTAAAGACTTTATATACAATTTTTCATTGTTGTTAGCTAGAATCACCCTATCTAATAAGTAATCATGGCATTTGTAGTTACTGAAGCTTGTATAAAGTGTAAATACACTGATTGTGTAGAAGTTTGCCCTGTTGATTGTTTTTACGAGGGGCCAGAATTTCTTGTCATACATCCGGATGAATGTATTGACTGTGCTTTGTGTGAGCCAGAGTGCCCTATTGATGCAATCTTATCGGAAGATGAACTACCAGAAGATCAAATCGATTTTATAGAAATAAATGCAAAATTAGCTGATGTTTATCCAAATATCTCGGAGGCAAAAGAACCTCTGCCTAATGCCGATGAATGGAAAAACATTAAAGAAAAAAAACACCTTCTTGATTATTAAATTATTGAAGAGCCAGCACCAAGAATAAAACCTGCGAAAATCATATAGATATTCTTATCAAATTTAGATAGAAGCTTTTCTATTAATTTTGGCATAGTAATTAATGAAAAAAGCATTCCTATAGCAAAAGGAAGAAGCACTAATAAGTTTAGGTCTGCTACTGATCCAATAATTAATGGATAAATCCCTATTGCTAGCAGAAAAGCGCTCCCGGATATCCCTGGTATCAAAAGAAAAGAAAACGCAATAAATCCATATATTATTAAAGGAAAGGTGCCAACAGATGCATCCAAACCAGATAAATTTCCAATTGCGACTCCAATAGCTACTGAAATAACAAACAATAAAGAAAAGAAAAATAGTTCTTTTCTTTTAGATTTTTGAATATTGCTTAAGAATAAATAAGCACCATAGAAAATCATAAGAATTCCAATAAAAAACTCGAATAAGTTGGTGTAATTTAAAAATAAAAAATTTATCAGTTTTGAAAAACCAAAAACACTTACAGCCATTCCAAGCAACAATGGAACAAGAAGATCTAGATCTTTTAGTTTGGAAATACATTCAATAAGTTTTTTATATATGCCAAACATCAGAGCTACTGTTGCCCCTGAAATCCCTGGGAGCAACTCGGCAAGACCTATACAAAAACCAGCCAAAAGAAATCTTAGTCTAATACTCATTTTGAAGTACCACCTAGCATTGGAACAAATGAAACTTTTTCGCATTCTTGTTCATCAAAACCCTTTTTAGTTTTAGTAACTATTTTTAATTTCTGAGATTTGCTTCCACCCACTGGAAGAACAAGACAACATCCAACCTTTAAAAAAGCTAAAAGGCTTTTGGGTATTTCTGGGGGTGCTGCTGCACAAAGAATGCCATCATATTTAATTTCTTCATCCCAACCTTCAAAGCCATCTCTATTTTTAATTAGGACATTATGAATTCTTAGATCTGATAGATTCTCACGAGCCTTGCTAACTAATTGTTTAATTCTTTCCACGGAATGCACCTCGTCAGCAAAGTAAGAAAGAACAGCAGATTGGTATCCACAACCAGATCCTATCTCAAGAATCTTTTCAAATTTCTCGTTTTGTTTTGCTGAATTTCGGACCAATAGTTCTGTCATTTTTGCAACAATATATGGCTGCGATATGGTTTGTTTGAACCCAATAGGTAAAGACATATTTTCATAAGCTCTGGACCTTAAGGCTTCATCAATAAAAATATGTCTTGGCACCCTTCTCATTGCATCTAAAACATTAAAGTCTTTGATGCCCATTTCAAACAATTTTCCAATCATCTCTTCAAGCGGTCTTTCATATATTGCTTTAGGGTTATTCATTTATGAAGTTCTCAAACTCAAGACTATTAAAATTAGGATCTAGTAATTCATAATCTAAAATTGATATAGATACATACCCAAGTTTCACAGCTTCAGCATCGGTAAGAAAATCTTCCTTTATTGGCGCTCCAGATGCCGCATACCTAAATGATTGAATGTCAGAATTATTTTTTAGAATATCAGGAGTTGGCGGAATATCTCTTTTAGCAATTGGAACCACTTTAATGCCCTTATAAGATTTTTCATCAATATCAGGAAAGTTTATATTTACGACTTTATTTAAAATTTCCTGTTTTTCAAAAGAAGTTATTAATTCAAATAATTCACATGACTTATTTGCTATAAACTCAAGAGATTTAGGCTTATACTCACATGAAGAAATTGCAATTGGCGGATACTTCAGCTTTCTTCCTCCAAGCGCAGCTCCTACAGTCCCAGAATACAAAACATCATTCCCAATATTTGCTCCAAGATTGATGCCTGATACAAGCACATCTATTTCATCATTTAGAAGATTTAATAAGCCAATATATGCACAATCAGCTGGAGTTCCTTTAACAATGTAAAGTCTTTCTGATTCCTTCTTGATTTCAATTTCTTTCATGTACGAGATAGATGCACTAAGGCCACTGCAATTTTTTTCTGGAGCTACAACATAGACATTATGACTCTTTTCTAATGCAGTTCTAATGGCCTTAATTCCATCAGCATCAAAACCATCATCATTTGTAAGAAGAATATTCATATTTATCTCTTTAGTGTTACAGATGTCATAACTGCAAGAGCCTGCTCTTTTCCGATTGTTCCAATTTTTTCCATAGTTGAGCCTTTCAAACCTATTTTACTTGAATCAATTGAAAAAATTTCAGATAAAGATTTTATGATCTGATTCCTAATTGGACTAATTTTTGGGATCTCAGATATAACTGTGATATCTATATTATTTAGATGATATCCCCTCTTTTTCATCAAATCCAAACAGTGCGTAATTATTTCTCGACTATCTAAATCTTTACTATTTGGATCATCTTCTGGAAAAGAAGTTCCAATATCGCCTTCAGATAATGCACCTAAAATTGAGTCAGCTAAAGAATGTAAAATTACATCGCCATCGGATATTGCCTCAATTCCAAATTCGAATGGAAATTTGACTCCACCAAAGACTATTGAATTTCCCTCACAAAATCTGTGTAAATCAAACCCATTCCCAATAAGAATATCCTCTTTTATTAAATCCTCTTGAAAAGTAATTTTTATATTTTTTTGCGACCCCTCAATAAAATTTATACTGTATCCAGAGTTCTCCATTGCTGAGCTCTCATCAGTAGGATAAATATTTTTCGAAGTTAGTACTTCAAGAGCGTTCTTTAATTTCTTAGATTCACAGATTTGAGGTGTTTGAACCAAAATAAAATTATCTCTTTCTTCAACCTTACAAGATCCTCCCTCTAATCTTTTAATTGAATCTTTTGGCTTAATCCCATAAAAAATACAATCATAATCAGATTCCAAGATAGATGCATATATCTTTTCTAAAGAATCAAGGTCAATATATGGCCTTACTCCATCATGAGTCATTACATAGTCATATTTTTCAATATTTTCACTTCTAATTCCGTTTAATACAGATTCTGACCTAGAATTTCCTCCACTTACAATTGAGAATCTTTCATCTAGTTTGATACTTATTTTTTTTTGGAAACTTTCAGGATCTTTTACAACAACTACAATCTTTGAAGCAGGCTTAAACATCATAAAAGTATCTAAAGTTGTCTCAATAACTGATAAATCTCCCAAACTAGCATGCTGTTTTTCAATTTGTGACGAAAATCTATTACCTATTCCAGCACATGGAATAATTACCAAAAGGTTGTTATTCATTTTCATCCTCTTCTTCAAAAACTATGAACTCTTCTTCAGGCATTGTGAGGTTAAATTTTTCACGAGCAATATTTTCAATATGCATATTTGGGTTTTCTTGAGCTTGTTTAATACTTTCAGATAACTTTTTATTTTCATCCATTAGTCTTTGATTTTCTTCTAGCAACTCTTTGTTGCTCTCAACAATCATATTTCTCTCATTAATACCGCTTTCACTGAAAAATAATGCATACAAAAGGGCTGCAATAAGAAAGAAAAATAAAATTATAATTAAAGGCGCTAATCTCATCATCAGCCATATGAAAAGCTATTTTTCTTATCAATCCAATAAAGCCTATTATATTTTGCAACCCTTTCAGATCTGCATGGTGCTCCCGTTTTAATTTGACCGGCTCCTGTTCCAACTGCGAGATCAGAAATTGATGAGTCCTCGGTCTCTCCAGATCTGTGCGAAATAATATTTTGATAGTCGTTATTTAAGGCAATAGAAATCGTTTCAAGTGTTTCTGATATTGTTCCAATTTGGTTATATTTTATTAAAACTGAATTAGCAATCTCATCACTTATTCCTTTTTTGAGGACTTCAGGGTTTGTAACAAAAAGATCATCACCAACAAGCTGACATTTTCCTCCAATTTGTTTAGTAAGCATTTTCCATCCCTCTAGATCATTTTCATCCATCCCATCTTCAATAGATATTATTGGGAAATCATTTGCCAAACCCTCTAAATATTCAGCAAATTCTGAACTAGTAAGTTCTCTATCTTCACCCTTAAGATGATAAGCGCCATTTTCATAAAATTCACTTGCAGCACAATCCAAGGATATACAGATATCTGAACCTAACTTAAGATCAGTTTTATCTACCGCCCTTGCTATTAACTCAAGAGCTTCTCTATTTGTGTTGAGATTTGGAGCAAACCCACCTTCATCACCTACTGCAGTTGATAGGCCTTTTTCTTTAAGAATAGATTTAAGATTCCAATATATCTCAGAAGACCACTGCATAGCTTGCGAAAAATTAACAGCTCCTTTTGGAATAATCATGAATTCTTGTATATCGATATTGTTGTCGGCATGCTCACCACCGTTAAGAATATTTAACATGGGTATTGGAATAACTTGGTCAATTGTTTTGCCCATTTTATTACCAAGCAAAATGTTAAAATAATTATGTAAATCTAAATTCTCTGATTTAGATGATGCTTTTGCAGAAGCTATTGATACAGAAAGAATTGCATTAGCTCCAAGATTAGATTTGTCACTTGTACCATCTAAGTTATTTAAGATTTGATCGATATAATCTTGGTCAAGAGGATTCTCTCCTATAAGAGAATTCTTTATGCGATCGTTAACATTATCTATGGCTTTTGTAACGCCTTTACCGAGGAATGCTTGACCTCCATCTCGTAGCTCAAGAGCTTCTTTTTCCCCAGTTGAAGCGCCGCTTGGGACCATTGCAACTGCACTAGTTCCATCATCTAATAGTATTTCAGTAGAAATTGTAGGAAGTCCTCTTGAATCCAGAACTTGAATGGAGGTTAGATTTTCAATTTTGGGCATTTTATTTAAGATTTAAATCTTTTTGAGACTTAACAAGTTTATCTAATTCTTTTACTTGAAGAAGAAATGATTCGAGCTGATCAAGTCTTAGGGCACATGGTCCGTCACATTTGGCTTTATCTGGATCTGGATGAGCTTCAAGAAATAATCCAGCAATCTTTTGAGAGATTCCAGCTTTTGCCATATGCAAAAGGTATTCTCTTCTACCATCAGTGGATTTTCCTAAGCCTCCGGGAAGTTGTAGTGAGTGAGTAACATCAAACATAACCGGCACAGAATATTCTTTCATTATCTGGAAATTAAGAGTATCGACTACAAGATTGTTATAACCAAAAATATTTCCTCTCTCGCATAAGATAACTTTTTCATTCCCAGCAGACTTACATTTTTCAACAACATTTTTCATCTCAGCTGCTGAAAGAAATTGTGGCTTCTTAAATTGAATTGCTGAATTTGTTTTAGCAGCCGCTAAAACCAAATCGGTTTGTCTACATAGGAATGCAGGAATTTGAATAACTTCGCAAACTTCACTTACAGAATTAGCCTGGCTTGGCTCATGTATATCAGTAATTACAGGAACGTCAAATGATGATGAAACTTTTTCAAGTATTTTGAGTCCTTCATCCATGCCTGGGCCTCTAAAGGATTCAATTGAACTTCTATTAGCTTTATCGAAGGAGGCTTTAAAAATCCAATTTATTTCTAATTTTTCAGTTACTTCTTTAAATTTTTCGGCTACTAAAAGAGCTGTCTCTTCTGATTCAAGAACATTCATTCCACCCATCAGGGTCAAATCTTGATCATTTCCTATTTGAAAATCTTTTATTGAAATATCTTTCATTTTTTTGTCTTTATTGTACTTGAAATGAAGCTATTAAAGATAGGATGTCCATCTCTTGGATTTGAAGTAAATTCGGGATGAAACTGGCATCCAAGAAACCAGGGATGATTTTTTATCTCGATCATTTCAACCAACATATCATCCACAGAAGTTCCAACTATATTCATTCCTTTAGTATTAAATCCATCTCGAAATTCTGGGTTAACTTCATATCTATGTCTATGTCTTTCAATAATCTTATTCTTTTTATACATTTTAAAAACATTAGAGTTCTTTTTTAAGATACAGGTCTGTCCACCCAGCCTCATTGTTCCTCCTAAATCTGAGTCAGCTGTTCTCCTTTCAGTTTTACCGGTTTTATCTTTCCATTCAGTAATAAGCGCAACAACAGGATAATTTGTTTTCAAATCAAATTCAGTGCTATTAGCTCCTTTAAGGCCTAACATATTTCTTGAAAACTCAATGAGAGCAATTTGCATTCCAAGACATATCCCAAAATAAGGCATTTTCTTTATTCTTGCATATTCACAGGCTATGATCATTCCCTCAATACCCCTACTACCAAATCCTCCAGGTACTAATACAGCATCTGCAAATTTAAGCTTTGTTTTTACATTTCTTTTGGTTAATTTTTCTGCTTCTATAAAAGTTATATTTACTTTTGCATTATTTTTGATGCCTGCATGATCGAGTGCTTCATTGAGAGATTTATAAGAGTCTTTTAATTCGGTATATTTTCCAACCATTGCAACTTCAACAGATTTTTTAGGATTTAATTTAGCTTTAACTACTTTTTTCCAATCATTTAGATTTGGTTTTTTGGTCTTGAGGCCCAAATCTTTTAAAACTATTTTATCTACCTTCTGTTTATGAAGTAATAAAGGTATTGAGTAAACGGTATCTACATCATGCATAGATATAACATTAGACATGTCAACTGAGCAAAATAGTGCTATTTTCTTTTTTTCATCTTTAGGAAGTTCTGTTTCAGATCTACAAATAAGACAATTTGGACCAATGCCTAACGACCTAAGCTCTTTGACTGAATGTTGAGTAGGTTTTGTTTTCAGCTCGCCTGAAACATTAATGTATGGAACAAGAGTCAAATGAACAAATGATGTTGATTTTGATGGAAGATCTAGAGACATCTGTCTAATAGCTTCAACAAATGGCTGACTTTCTATATCACCAACAGTACCGCCAATTTCTACTATTGCAACATCGCTTCCGGCTGCGCCTGCCTTAATTCTTCTTTTAATTTCATCGGTTATATGAGGGATAACTTGAACAGTGCCGCCAAGGTATTTACCTTTTCTTTCATTCTTAATAACAGATTCATAAACTATACCTGCTGTAAAATTGTTCTTTTTAGAAGCCTCAAATCTAACAAAACGTTCATAGTGACCCAGGTCAAGGTCCGTTTCTGTTCCATCATTGGTAACAAAGACTTCTCCATGCTGGAATGGACTCATTGTCCCAGGATCAACATTGATGTAAGGATCTAATTTTAATAAGGAAACCTTAAGTCCACGAGCCTCAAGAAGAGCCCCAATTGAAGCAGCTGCAATGCCCTTTCCAAGAGAGGAAACAACTCCACCGGTGATAAAAATATACTTAGTTTTTGCCATCATTAAAGATACTCATGATGGGATAACAGAATAACAGATATTAAAGATTATATAAATAATTTATGGAGCTAACTCTGCAGTTTCTTTGAATAATGGTCTTGATAGATCAGCCCAGTCGATGTCAGCATCACTTGCATCGTCTTCGTACTCAAGAATACCAAGTTTCTCGAATTTTGGTCTGATTGAATCAGTTAGTAGTCCAATTCTCTTCAGATTTGGCATAACTCTTTGAAAAAGAAGTTTTTGGAATGTTTGCATTATTTCGGAACTTAGCTGAAATTGTCTTGCATCTTCAACGTTCCAACCAAAGTGTTCATAGACTTCTATGGAAACAAGTCTTTCTTTACTTAAGTAGCATGCCTCGTAGGCAAACTGAGCTCTTTCCTCAATCTCTTTTTCGGATAAAGTTGTTACAAACTCTTCTAAATAATTAATGCCAAAAGTAACATGCCTTGCTTCATCTCGGATTATTAAATCAAGCATATCTTTTAAGACAGGATCTGGTGTTAAGTCCCTTGAAGTTCTGAAAGCTGCTAGTGCCAGTCCTTCAATAATTAACTGCATCCCAATGAACTTAAGATCCCATCTTGGATCTGTAAGGATTTTATCTAAAATTGATTTAAGAGCGTTACCTATTGGATACATGAGCTCCATTCTCGATTGAACATATCTGTTAAAGCTTTCC
Source organism: uncultured SAR86 cluster bacterium (assembly GCA_902622845.1). Lineage (GTDB taxonomy): Bacteria > Pseudomonadota > Gammaproteobacteria > Magnimaribacterales > D2472 > CACNXK01. Next base: position 22,824 of record CACNRI010000004.1, read on the forward strand.
ACATGTCTAGCTTCATCAAAAGTTTGTGAAGCTGCATAAAGCTTTGCATTATAAGTTGGTGCACAACTAGTTAGCTGGGATGCTACAAGCAAAGCTCCCTGCTCGCCATGCAGGAACTGGCTCATGCTCCATGCCTGTCTATGCCTTAAAAATCTCAACTTTTCATTGTCTGACATCTTAATATAAGGCTCATAATCGTCCCAAAATATTGGTGGTGGTTCATCTAAATGAACTACGGGTCTATCCCAGTTAATATCCATGTTAGAGTTCCAATTTAGCTCTTTCCCTAACTCATAGAGCTTTTTTATTCTATTATCTTGGATTGTATAGTCCCAATTATATGATCCTGTTAAAGGCGTATTAAAAATTTCTACAACATCAGTAACATCATTCTCAGACATATATTCAGGCAAGTCATCTGAGTCAATTACCTTTCTAGGTGTATTATTAAGATAGTTAATTTTCATCTAAATTACTTTTACTTTTACTCTGTTACTGATTCTAGTCATAAGCTCATATGAAATCAATCCATTATTGTTTGAAAATTCATTGATTGGAAGTTCTTCACACCAGAATGAAACAAGATCGTTTTCTGAGACTTGAGGAAGATTTGTAATATCTATTGATACTAAATCCATACTCACTCTCCCAAAAATAACTGCCTGCTTGTCATTTACCAACACCTTGGTCCCATCAATTGTTGTCTGAGGGATTCCGTCAGCATACCCAGCATAGACTATCGCAATTCTCATATCCTTAGATGCTTTCTTTCTTCCACCATATCCAACTCTTTCTCCTTTTCTAATCTTTCTTATCGAAATTATTGGAGCTCTGAATGTCATTGCTGTTTTTAAATTTAAATTTTTTGATTCTCCACCGTAAGCTGCTATACCTGACCTAACCCAATCAAATGAAAGATGAGGGAAATTCATTAAGCATGCGCTATTACAGATACTTCTTTTTGTTTTCCTCTCAACTATATCAAAGGCTTTTTCAAATTTATTTATTTGCATTTCATTCATTGGATCATCCGGATTATCTGCACATGCCATATGTGTCATAAGCACAGAATCAGAACTTATGATCCCATTTTCGTAGGCTTCTTTTAATTCTTCATGTGAGAGTCCTAATCTATTCATGCCAGTATTTACCTTTACCCAAAGGCCAAGCTCATTATCATCCTTTCCAATAAATTTAAATTGGCTCATTTTGTGAATAGCTACTTGAATGTTATTTTCTCTAGCTATATTTATTTCATGCTCTGTATAAATACCTTGCATAAGAAGAATGGGCTTGCTGGTAGTTTTTCTGACTAAAATAGCCTCTTCCATTCTAACGACACCGAAAGCATCAACATAACTTTCAAGATTTTTTATAATCTCTTTTAAACTGTGTCCATATGCATTACTTTTCACAATGAACATAAATTTTGAATCACTGCTTATGAGTGATTTTAGATGAGAAATATTGCTAATAATTTTAGAGCTATCGACAATTAGCTCAGCTGAGTGAGTTGTCATTCAAACTTACTATAAAGACCCTCCTCTGGGAGCCGGTCGTCAGGAACAAAGTCCTCAAATCTTGCATACTGCTTTAAAAAAGTAAGATAAGTTTTTCCAATTGGGCCATTTCTTTGTTTTCCAATAATTATCTCAGCCTTATTTCCTTGATCAGTATCCTCATTGTAAACTTCGTCTCTGTAAATAAATAAGATTACATCCGCATCCTGCTCAATTGCACCAGAGTCTCTTAAATCAGCCATCATAGGTCTTTTATCTGTTCTTTGTTCAACAGCCCTGTTTAGCTGTGAAAGAGCTATGACGGGAACATTTAATTCTTTAGCCAAAGATTTTAAGGATCTCGAGATTTCAGAAATCTGATTCACACGATTTTCAAGAGTTCCAGGAACCTGCATTAACTGCAAATAATCTACTACAATTAGAGAAAGTCCATTTGGCTCTTGTCTATTTATTCGTCTTGCTCTGGCTCTTAGCTCCATAGGCGAGAGTAGAGAGCTATCATCAATGTATAGAGGAAGTTCGCGCAACCTTTTGCTTTGCTCAACCACCTGAGTGACTTGTTTATTGTCAAGCTTTCCTGATCGTACGTCTTGTTGATCCAGTCTAGACATTCCTGAAAGTAATCTAGTAGTTAGTGATTCTGCGGGCATCTCAAGACTAAAGACAAGAACTGCTCCTGTATTTTCATCATTCTCTACTAAAACATTCTCAGCTATATTCATCGCAAATGCAGTTTTACCCATACTTGGTCTTCCTGCTACGACAATAAGATCTCCGTCTTGAAGTCCCTGCAATTTATTATCAATTGCTTTAAAGCCAGTTGAACTTCCCAAGAGTTGAGAGCCGCTTTCAGCCAATTGATGAAGTCTATCAATCGATTTTGGTATTAATTCCTTCATTGATTGAATGCTAGATTGAGACCTGTTAGCTTCATCATTTAAAGAAAATATTTTTCTTTCAGCCTCATCTAGAAGGCTAAAACCATCCATTCCTTGAGGATTGTTTATTAATTCAGCAATTTCAGAATTTGCTTTCATAAGTTGTCTTGCTACAGATCTTTGTCTTATGATTTCGGCATATGCCTCGAGGTTCGCTGCAGTTGGGGTTTCGGTTGCTAAAGATATAAGATAATCTTTACCTCCGATTTTATTGAGAAGGTTCTTACTATCGAGCTTTTCAGAAACTGTAAGTGGATCAAGTGGCTTATTCTCATTAATAAGCTCTCCCATGCTCTCAAAAATTAATTGGTGATCTTTGCCATGGAAGTCTTTATCAGAAATTTTGAGTATAACTGAATCAAATCTCTCAGTTTCCAACATGAGGCCACCTAAAACGGCTTTCTCTGCTTCTCTTGCTTGTTTGTTAAAATTGCTAGTTATTTCTGACATGGGTTTATGATTTTTACATCATATTCAAAAATAAACAACTACTCTGATTCTACTTTTACTATGATTTCGGTTGAAACCTCTTGGTGGAAGTATATTGTTACTGAATGCTCGCCTATTTCCTTAATTGGACCCTCTGGAAGTTGAACTTGACTCTTATCAATCTGAATATCTGATGACTGACATGCTTCTTCTATTTCTCTAGTTCCAATTGAACCATACATAGAACCCTCTTCGGAAACAGCAACTTTGATTACTACTTCTTTTCCGGATACAGCATCTGCTGCTGCTTGAGCCTGAACTTTAAGATCTTCTGATTCTGCAGCTAATTCAGCTTTTTTTGCTTCAACTATTTTTATATTCTCTTCATTAGCAAACATTGCTTTTTTTTGAGGTATTAAATAATTTCTTGCAAACCCTGACTTCACATTAACAACATCACCAATGTCACCAAGGCGAATAATTTTATCAAGTAATATAATTTTCATATTTAGTTATGTGAATCTGTATATGGCAATAGAGCCATATATCTGGCAACCTTAATTGCTTTTGTAATTTTTCTTTGCTGAGAAGAGGTTACTCCAGAAACTCTTCCGGGTACGATTTTTCCAGTTTCGGTGATGTACCTCTTAAGTAAATCAATGTTTTTATAATTTATAAATTTTGAATCGAGATTACTCATCTTTAGCCTCCTCTTTTTCATTCTCAGCTTGTTTATCTTCAGTTACTTTTTCCTCTTCGCCCGCTTCGTTTGCGGTTTCCTTAGCATCACCTGATTTTTTGTCACCATCTTTTTTTGTATCTTCTTTTTTGTCGGCTGATTTCGAGGCTTTTTTAGATTTATCCTCTTCTTTCGCAGAGTCTTCTTTTAAATCAGATTCAAAGTCTGGAACATTATTAATTTTTACGAATAAATGTCTAATTATCATATCGTTAAACTTTATCTTGTTTTCAATTTCAGAAACATTTTCTGGGATACCTTCTACATAATAGAAAAGGTAGTGGCCTTTGTTATGGTCATCTATTGAGTATGCAAGCTTTCTTCTTCCTACATCTTCTAACCTAGATATGGAAAAATTATTATCTGATAATAGTTTTTCAAAACTAGTAAAGAACTTATCAATATCCTTTGAAAGATCAGGATTAATTATTAAAGCTATTTCGTAATTCTGCATTTTTACCCTATGGTTATAAGATTTAACACTTATTTGCTAAATCAAGGTGAGTGAATTATATATAAAATTTGTTTCTAATCAATAATTATTTTTAAGCCAACTCCATGCTTTGGATACAAAGCTATCTCCTGAGTTTGATACAAGTCCGTTTTTAATTCTGTCATTGCCATAGGCTAATAGACCTATTGAAGTTGCATATATTGGATTTCTAAGAACATTTTCCATTCCTGAAAACTTCTCTGGGACTCCCAATCTAACACTTGTCTGAAAGATTGATTCTGCTAATTCAACTACGCCCTCCATTTTTGAAGTCCCGCCAGTTAGAACTATGCCAGCAGGAATCTTATGTTCAAATCCATTTCTTTCAATCTCAGCTCTTATCAACTCGAACAACTCAACATATCTAGGCTCTATGATCTCTGCCAGTGATCTTCTTGCTAACTCTCTTGGAGGTCTTCCTCCAACTCCCTGAACCTCTATCATGTCTTCGTCATTTGTAAATTCAGCAACTGCACATCCATATGTTTGTTTTATTTCTTCAGCTTGAGATGTTGGTGTTCTTAAAGCAACGGCAATATCACTTGTTACTTGATCACCTGCAATTGGTATTACACCTGTAAAAATAATTGATCCAGAATTAAGAATTGCAATATCTGTAGTGCCCCCTCCAATATCAACAATACAAACTCCTAAATCTTTTTCATCCTCAGTTAGAATTGAATATGAGCTTGCAAGTTGCTCTAGCACAAATGCATTTGCATTTAAATCACAAGAACTAATACATTTCTCAATATTTGAGATAGCATTTGATGCACATGTTACTAGGTGAACACTAGATTTCAGTCTGACACCAGTCATGCCGATAGGTTCCTTTATTGAGTCTTGCTCATCAATAGTATATTCCTGAGGTATAACATGAAGCATTGTCTGATCTGATGGAACAGCTACTGCTCTTGCAGATTCAATAACTGCATCCACGTCAGATTGTTTTACTTCTTTGTCTTTTATACCAACTACGCCCTCTGAGTTTAGGCTTTTAACGTGATTCCCAGCTATTCCTACAAATATATTTCTAATCTTTTCATCTATTAAAGATTGAGCCTGTTCAACAGCTTTCTCTATTGCATCTGTTGTTGCATCGATATTAACAACTACACCTTTTTTTAGGCCACTTGATGGATATGTTCCTAATGAAAGTATTTCTAGATTATCAGATGAGTCATACCTTCCAACTAAACAAACAACTTTTGAGGTACCAATATCTAAACCAACAATAAGATCTTTATTTTTTGATTGATTATTTGTCATATTTCAGAGAAATTCCTGCATTACTTCTTAAGTCTACTATACTTACATTTTTTCTTTTTGCGTATAAGTATTCAATAGTTTTTAAAAGATTTTCAAACTTGTAGCTATCTAAACTTTTACCCAATTTTGCTTCAAAATCTTCAAATTTGAATATCCATCCCTCGACTGAGTTGTAGTTTATAGAAATAAGCTTATTTTCAACTAAGTCAATCGGATACTTTATCCAGTCAAAAACTTCATAAAGTAATGGCTCTGGACAATTAATCATAAGAATATTGTTAGACAAGGAATTCTCATTTTTTGGAAAAATAACTAAATTTTTATCTACATAACTATCACTGTTCCAAACAAAAATAGGTTTTCTTGAATAAATGTTTATAGATGAGGGTTTGAAAAAGTTTCTTTTAATTTCATATCTTTCAATCCAGTGCTTTTGATCTAAGAAAGTTTTAATTCTTTTAATATTATTTTCATATTTTAATTCTTGTATAACCTCAATCATGTAATTTTCATCAAAGGTTTCAACAAAATTAATTTCAAATTCGGCAGAGTGCGAAGGAATGAAAAATAGGATTAAAAAACTTGCTAAAAAAGTTCTTTTCTTACTTTGTAATTTCATTTACTAGCTCATCAAAACTAAATCCCTTTAAGCTTGCAGCATAAGGAAAAAGACTATGATCAGTCATACCTGGAACAGTATTAAGTTCTAATACAAAAAAATTTCCTTTTTGATCCTGCAGAATATCTACTCTGCCCCATCTTGAAAGTCCAAATACTTTGAAACAACTTTTAGCTATTTCTTTTAATGTATCCAAGTCATTTTCGTTTAAATCAGCTTTAATAATCTGAGTTTCATCATCATCATATTTAGCTTCATAATCATAGAATTCTCTTTTAGTAATTATTTCTAAGGGTTCAAGAATATGATCATTTAAAAAACCGACGGTAAACTCCCTACCCTCAATAAATCTTTCGACTAAAAATTTTCTTTCTCTGTCAACTAAATCTACTTTTATCTTCTCTAGATCATATTTTGAGAAATCTGTTACCTTAATAATATCTATACTAGAGCCTTCTTTGCAGGGTTTTATAAACACACCTTCTTGAAACTGCTCTTCTATTTTATTTTTAGACTCAATTATTTCTTGAAATGTTTTATACACAGAAAAATCGGGAGTAGGAAGATTGTGCTGTCTTAATATATTTTTGCAGATTTCTTTGTCCCAGCTATTCTTGCAAGCTTCAAAACCAGAGCCGGTATAGTCAATTCCTGCTTTATCCATTTTGGATTGAAGAATACCACTTTCGCCCTCTTCACCATGCAATGCAATAAAAACAAGATTAAAATCTTTTAGCTTTTCCAGCTCTGTTAGATCTGCATAATCAATTAAGTGAGCTTTATAACCATTCTTTACTAGAGATTTATGAATAAATTTACCGCTTTTAAGTGAAACCTCTCTTTCGGAGGAATTACCTCCGTAGAGTACACAGACTTCTTTCATATCTTCCATTTCTTGATTAAACCCTTTGAAACCATAGAAACATCTCCTGCCCCTTGAGTTATTACAACATCATATTTATCTATATATTGCTCAACCATATCATTTACATTTTCATGTTTTACGAGACTGCAAAAGTCTTTCCCATTTATTGTATTTAATTTTTGTGCCATATTTTTTGAAGAGACTCCCTTAATTTCTTTTTCGCTTGCAGAATAAATTGGCAATAAAAATACTTTATCAACTTTGCTTAATGTTGAAATGAAGTCCTTGAAAAGCATTTTTGTTCTTGAAAATCTATGAGGTTGAAAAATCATAAGAACTTTTTTTTTCTTAAAATGTCTTCTTATAGAAACTATTACTTGCTCTATTTCTCTAGGATGATGTCCATAATCATCAATATGGGTAACTTGCTTGTTTTTAATTATCAGCTCAAATCTCTCTAGTCTCCTTTCGACACCAGAAAAAGATTTCAATGCAGCCCTGATTGTTTGAATACTAATTCCCTCCTCTATAGCAACTGCTATAGCAGCAACAGCATTATAAATATTATATTTCCCCTGAAGTGATAGCCTGAATTTATGTTTTTTATTTGTGTCTTTTATATAAATTTTAAAATCAACGTAATCAAAGAAGTAATTGATTTCACTAATTGTAACGTTACTGTTTTTATTTAAACCAAATGTGATTACCCGTCTTTTTATATTGTTTAATATATCTCTGGTATTTTTATCATCATAATTAGCAATGACATATCCAAAAAAAGGAATATTATCTGAAAAATCTAAAAAAGATTTCTTCAAATTGTTAATATTACCCTCATAAGCCTCAAGATGATCATCATCTATATTTGTTATAACAGCAGAATCAGGATAAAAACTTAAAAAAGATTTATCACTCTCATCTGCCTCAAATATGAAAAAATCTCCGTCACCAAGACGCGAGTTACCATCTGAACTAAGTATTTTTCCTCCAATTACATAAGTTGGACTTAATAAAGCTTGATTAAAGATATGAGCAATTAAGCTTGTTGTGGTTGTTTTTCCATGGCTGCCAGCAACTGCTATTCCTTGGTATCCTCTGGAAATACCACTTAGCATTTCAGCCCTAGGAATAATTGGTATATTTTTCTTTTTTGCAGAGAATACCTCAATATTTGAAGAATCAATTGCGGAGGATAAAACAATTAAATCTTTATTGTTTATGTTTTTGCTTTTGTGCGAGTAAGTTACGTCGACGCCTGACTTTGCTAACACATCCAAATCTTTTGTTTTGGAGATATCTGAACCCGAAATGTTATATCCTTTCTTGTGAAGAATTGTTGCAATTCCTATCATTCCAGACCCACCAATGCCTATAAAATGAATATTTCTAATTTTCTTAAATTGCTGCATTATCTTTATGAATTTCAGCCAACATTAAAGAAGCTGCTTTTGAATGATCAATTGGCGGCTCTTTCTTTTCCCAATTCTGATAAATTTTTTCATGAATTATTTTTCTAAGAAGATAAGAGAGACTATCTAGTGAGTCTTTTTCTTGAAAAATCTTACCTTGATTGTTTTCCTCATAAAATACTGCATTAAAGTATTGATGATTATCAATTGATTCTGGAAGAGGAATCATGATCATCCCCCTCTTTTTTTGAGAAATATCACTAAGAGTTCCTGCCCCACATCTACAAATAGCAAAGTCGCACCACTCAATATATTCATCTAAATTATCTATAAATTCTAAAATTGATACATTAATTTCTTGATTGTAGTCTGAAACATTTTGAATCTTACCCAAACCGCATTGATGGATTACATTTAATTTAATATTTAAAGTATTAAGGGCAATGGGTATATTTTTATTAATAAAATTCGCTCCTTGGCTCCCTCCAGTAACTAAAATATTTAAATTATCATTTTGATTGATATCTATAGCTTTTTTATTTTGTATATATGATGGATTTCCAACAAAAAAGTATTTTTTAGTTTTGCTGAGCGGGAATGCGGTGAACATCCTATTTGCGAAGAATGAAAGAAGTCTATTTGAAGATCCTACAACTGAGTTTTGCTCATGCAAATATAGTTTCCTTAAGCTGATGATGCTAGCAAAACCTACTGGGACCGTTATAAATCCACCAAAACAAACCACTGAAGATATTTTTCTTGAAATAATAATCGCTATGACTTGAAAAAAAATTAGAGGTAACTTAATTAAAAAGATTAATTTTTGAGTAATGCTTTTTCCTCTGAAGCCATCCAATTCAAATTTTATAAAATCTATATTCTCATTTTGCTGAAAAATCTTTTTTTCAAGATCGGTATTGGTGCCTAAGAATGTAATTTTATAATCATTTTTAAGAGCCTCCTTAGCAAAACCAAGTGCTGGAAAAATATGTCCGCCTGTTTTAGCAGCGCAAATGATTATATTTTTCATTTATAGAATTTATTTTCGTTATTAATTCTAACAACTATAGCTATTAGACTCATCATTACAAGCAAACTTGTGCCTCCGTAACTAATGAACGGAAGGGTTAGTCCCTTTGTAGGAAGCAGCCCAATATTAACTCCTATATTTAAGATTACTTGAAGTGATATTAAAAATCCTATTCCAAAACAAAGGTAACCCTGGAATGGTCTAATTTTATTAAATGATTCAAAGGAAACTTTGAAAATACTAATTAATAAGAATACATAAATCAAAATTAGGCATACACCTCCTATTATTCCAAGCTCCTCAACTAATATTGCAAAGATAAAATCTGTATGTGCCTCGGGTAAAAAAAGATTCTTTTGAATGCTATTCCCCAACCCTAAGCCAAACCATCCTCCTTGACCTAAGCTTATTAAGGATTGAGCTAGCTGCCAACCGCTATCTTGAATATCCTCAAAAGGATCAATAAAACTTAATAATCTTATCAATCTGTATGGTTCTAAAAATATTGCAACTGCTCCTAGTATTAAAAAAAGCGTTACCAAAATTAAAAATTGGTAAAAAGAAATGCCAGCGAAGAAGAGTAAAACCATCACGATCAAGCAAAGTACGGCCGTAGATCCATAATCTGGTTGAATTAATATTAGAGAAGCAAAAAGAGTTAAAACGAAAAGAGGTCTTAAAAAACCAGATGTTGATGATATTTCTTCAAGCCTTCTTACGCAATATCCAGAAATATAAATAAGCATACAGAACTTGGCAACTTCAGATGGCTGGATATTGATTGGTCCAAACCTTATCCATCTCATGCTTCCGTTGACCTCAGTACCAACTCCTGGAAAGAATAATGCGACTAGCAAGATAAGAGATAGTATCAATAATAACCAATCAAATTTTCTTAAAAAATCTGATGGAATAAGGAGAAAAAAACAAAAAATAATAAAGCCAATTGAAATAAAAATGGCTTGCCTTGAAGCAAAGAAAAAAGGATTATCATAAATTGATTCAGCCCTCACCATACTCGAGGATAGAACCATAATTTCTCCAAAGATTAGTAAGAGGACAAAAGTAAAAAGAATTTGAAAATTATTGCTTTTAAGTTCCACTCTTTTCCTCTATAAGTTTATTGAATGCCTTTCCCCTTTCTTCAAAATTAATATAGTCATCGCCGCTTGGATATCCTGGGGAAAAAAGAATATTTTTAATATTAGCTTTTTCGATCTCTCTGACTGCTAAACTTAGATTTTCACATGCAACTTTATTCTCATGTTTTACACATGAGAAGATTTCATTTGCATGTTTGCCGCATATTACTACTAATGATGGATTCGAAATCTCAACTTCTTTATATCCTTCTTTTTTAGGATTGCCTATTAGGATCAAAGCAAAGTCATTAAATATCTTACTTGCTTCACATAAAGCAAATTTTAAGGAATGAGAGTTAGTCGATTTAGAATCATTGATAGTATTTTGATTTATTTTTTGAAACCTAAATGGAAGATCTTTTAGTTCTTTCTTTGGGGGGATAGATCCAGTAACAAATTTATATATAGTCTCAATATCATCATTCTGGATACTTTTTTTAGCCTCCAATATTCTTTTTTTTGATCGAACATAGTCTTCAATATTTTCGTGATAATCAAGATGATCACTATCTATATTGAGAAGTATCCCATAATCAAGATCAATATTTGAAACCTTATCTAATTGAAAACTAGAAAGTTCAATAATTGAATATTTTTTTCCATTATTCAAAACATCTAGGACTGGCTTTCCAATATTTCCAACTAAGTTTGTAGAGTATTTTTCCTCTAATAGTTGCATTAAATGATAGCAGGTGGTGCTTTTTTTATTTGTACCGGTTATTCCTATTTTTATAGAGTCATCTTCATCGAAAAAGATATCCATGTCAGTAATAACTGTTGAATATTTCTTTAAATTTATAAACTTCTCTTTAGGCACTGAGGGACTTACGTAGATATTTTTATAAAAACCATCCTCAATCTTTGAAGTAATTTTTAATGAATCACTATGCAAAGTGTCATATATTTCAAACTCTTCACCTTTGATGTCAAGATATCTTTGAAATGACTTTCCAGTTACACCGAAGCCATATATCAAAGATGGCATAGATTATCTTAATTTGAGTGTTGCCAGGGCAACTAAAATTAGAACAAGAGTGATAATCCAGAATCTGACAATAATTTTTGGCTCTGGCCACCCTTTTAGCTCAAAGTGATGATGGATTGGCGCCATTAAAAAAACTCTTTTTTGTCTTAACCTGTAAGAAGTGACTTGAATCATGACACTTAGGGTTTCAGCTATGAAAACTCCTGCCATAATTGCATAAACTATTTCATGTCTCAAAATTACAGCAAGGACTCCAAGAATTGCGCCAAGAGTGAGAGAACCAACATCTCCCATAAAAACTTCTGCTGGATATGAGTTGTACCATAAGAAGCCAATTCCGGAACCTATAAGCGCTCCGCAAAAAACAATTAGCTCACCTGCAATTTGAAGATGAGGTATAAATAAATATTCTGCTATTAACTGGTTACCCATTGCATATGCTATTAATCCTAAGCCACCACCAATTAAAATAGTTGGCAATATTGCTAACCCATCAAGGCCATCTGTTAGATTTACTGCATTTGATGAGCCAACAATTACTAATGAGCCAAACAAAATAAATGAAAGCATGCTCATTTCAAAGATCCAGTCTTTGTTAAAAAGGAGTATTAATGATATTTCTGCTGAATCTTCGGCAGAGAAGTATAAAAAGCTTACTGCGATAATTGAAACTATGGTTTGAGATAATAGTTTAACCCTTCCAGATATGCCTTTTGAGTCCTTATATTTAATTTTAAAGAAGTCATCAAGAAAACCTATGATGGTGAAACCTAATGTAATAAAAAGGCAAACCCAAATATATCTATTACCTAAATCTGCCCACAATAAAGTAGATATTAGCAATGAGGAAATTATTAGTAATCCTCCCATGGTTGGGGTACCAGACTTTTGTTTGTGGGAATCTGGACCTCTCTCCACTCCATATTGTTTAAATTGCATTCTTTGAAGCCAGCTTATTAGCTTAGGGCCCAAAAGTATTGTCAGCAATAACGCTGTTATTGTTCCTCCAATTGTTCTTACAGTAAGATATCTGAGAACATCGAAGCCAGGATCAAAATCTACAAGAATGGTGCCTAAATATTCAAACATTAAATAAACCTCTCCATTCTCATTCCTCTAGATCCTTTAATTAAAACAATATCATTCTTTTTGACAAAGTTAGCAATAAATTCCTTGAGTTGCTCTTCATTATAAAAATTATAAGATTTTTTTTGAAATCCGCTGGATGCAAATTTTGAAAGCTCTCCAAAAGTTATAAGAATATCAATCTTGGAATTTTTTGCATAAGAGCCTATATCAACATGAAGTTTTTTTCTAAACCTTCCTAACTCAAACATATCTCCGAAAACAAAAATCTTTCTGCCTGAAAATTCTGATAGTACATCTATACTTCTCTTGACTGATTCGGGGTTTGCATTATAAGTATCATCAATCAGTGTGGATTTATTTCTCCAGGAAAGGATTCTTTGTCTTGAAATAGAACTTGATATATTTTTTAGAGATTTAAGCATTTTTGAGTTACTCTCACCTAAGATATTAAGACATGTATGACATACCAAAATATTTTGAACGTTATGCTTTCCTAGGAGTGATGAAGAAATAGAAATAGCTTTAGATTTTTTATCTCCACTACAGCTCTTGATGATATCAAAAGTCATTACTTTTTTATCTTTTGAGATTTTCTCATTCTTTGCAATAAATTTTTTAGGGACAGGGATTACATTGATGCCTTTTGCCATATTTTTCCATCTAAAAAGATAGTTCTTATCATTTGGGACTATCAAAGTTCCTCCTTTACGGATATTTTTTATAAGCTCAGACTTAACTTTGAAAACACCTTCAATATTTATAAGTTTTTCTAGATGCGAGTTTCCGATATTTGTGATTATTCCTATATCAGGCTTAACTATCTTTGATAAATATTTAATATCTCCTTTTTTTGCTGCGCCAGCTTCTAAAACCATATATTTACAATCCTTTTTTGACGACATAATGCTAATCGGAAGGCCAATTTCGTTATTAAAATTTTTAATTGTAGTCGAGCACTTGGGGAGTGATTTTGAGATGATATTTGTTGTTGATGTTTTTCCATTACTCCCAGTAATTAATATTTTTTTTCCTTTAAAATCAGATGCAATCTCCGATGATATTTTTGAAAGTGCTTTCCTAACACTAGGAACATAGATGGCATTATTTTTATTAATATAAGATTTATCAGAGCATAAAACTGCAGTTGCTCCAGATGAGAAAGCTTTTTCGATAAATTTATTTCCATTGAAATTTTCTCCCTTCAAAGCAATAAAAAGTGAGTCTTTTTTGATGGTTCTAGTATCAATTGAAATATTTTTGAATTTAATATTTTTTTTTGCCTTTAAACCAAGATACTTTCTAATGTCGTTTGTGCTTGAAATGAATTTCATTAAAATTTTCTTTCTTTTTTTGTGCAATTTCCTTTTGCCAAGATTTCTAACTTAGGATTCTTATTTTTGCCACCATCTTTACTTTTTAGCCAGACATCTCCAAAAATTCTCCCTTTACCTGTATACCAGTTGATAGAGTTTGAGATTCCATAATACTCGACACTATAATTATCAAAAAGTGGATGATCTTCTCCCAAAGTCATTGATGATATTACCTCTATGCCATTTTCACTTATCTTTTTACTCCAATTCGCTTTAGGATTTACCCAAATTGGTGAAGGATCAAATGTATAATTGAGTTTAATAAGGTTATCGCTTTCATCAATTTCCCAATACTGAACAACCTGCAAAGATTCTTTTTGCCAATCGTCTTTGTCAAAATTTGTTTTTGCTTTATTGATAAGAAAAATAGACTGTTGCGTCTGAGTTGCCAAGTTTTTAAAAAAGTCTAAGCCTTCCGATATTACTGTTTTGGAAAGATCTCTATAGGTTACAGAAAATGATCCATCAAGCTCACAGATTATCTCTTTTTTTTCAGAGAAAGAGAATGTTGAAAAAACTAACATTATAAGGGTGATATATTTCATAATATTTCCTCCACAACCCTTTGATCGTTAAATGGTATCTTAGTTCCTTTTATTTCTTGGAATTCTTCATGCCCTTTCCCGAGAATCAATAAAATTTCATCTTCTTTTAAGGCATCTATACCATTTTTTATTGCTTTTTTCCTATCTGGTTCAACAATTAAGTTACTATACTCCTGATCTTTTCTAGAATCATCCAAAATTGACTGGAAACTTTCATTTCTACAATTGTCAGAAGTAAAAATGACTTTTCGTGAATTAGTGCATGAAAATTTCATGATTTTTCCTCTTTCAGAACTATCTCGCTCTCCTCCACATCCATAAACAATAATTAAATCATGATAGATATTTGAGACTGAATTAACTATAGCTCTGATGCCCCCGTAATTATGAGCATAGTCAATTAAAATATTTTTATTGTTTTTAGATATTATCCTTGCCCTGCCAGAAGGCAGATCTATTGAGTTAATAAGCTCCTTATCAAAAAAAATATTTTTTTCTATTTGATCAAGACATGCTATCGCAAAAACTAAATTATAAATGTTATGTTTTTGAAAAAATCTTACTTTTAAATCGATACATCTATCATTTGACATTAATCTAAAATTACAGCCATTTTTATTAGTTTTATCTATCGAAAAAAAGTAATCTGCTTGTTTATTGGAGCAACTCACTATGCATTTTTCATATCCTGCTAATTCTTTATCTATGAGTGAAGCAGAAGTTTCACAGTCCCCATTTAAGATTATCTTATTGTGAGAAGAGAAATTTAATATCTTCAGTTTTGAGTCAATATAATTTTGAATATTTTTGTGAAAATCTAGATGATCTTGCTCAATATTCAAAATTGCTCTAGTTTCAGCATCTATTCCTATAAGTCTATTCTGATCTAGGCCGTGAGAAGAAGCTTCAATACAAACAAATAGCTCATCTTCATATTTTTCTCTAGATATAAATTCAAAAAGTTCAAAAAGATTTGGAGTTGTGTTTCTTGTTTCCTTAAATCTTGTTTTACTTTCAAGTCCTAAGGTCCCTGCTAGGACAGCATCTTTATTGGTTTTTAAGAGAATTTGATAAGAAAAAAATGCAGTCGAAGTCTTTCCATTTGTCCCTGTAAAAACAAGAAACTTTAAGTTTTTTTCACGAATATTATAAAAATTAAGACATATTTCTTTTTGTCTCTCAAATAAATCTTCTACAAAAAAGCAAGGTATCTCAT
Source organism: uncultured SAR86 cluster bacterium (assembly GCA_902622845.1). Taxonomy (GTDB): domain Bacteria; phylum Pseudomonadota; class Gammaproteobacteria; order Magnimaribacterales; family D2472; genus CACNXK01. Next base: position 38,485 of record CACNRI010000004.1, read on the forward strand.
GTTGTTTAAAATAATCTTTTTTATTATGCAAGACACAGCTGGCTCCATTAGCAATAGCTTCGTCAATATAATCAAGTCCGTGAGATCTTAAACCTTGAAGAGCTATGAAACATTGTCCTTTCTCTATTAATCCTGAAGAGCTTGTCAATCCAGATATAAATATGTCTTCATTAATATTTATGTCTAGATCTCGTAGAACTTTCATTTATTGAAATATCCCATATAGCTAAAGACATCATTTGAGATTTTTTTAAAAAGTGGAGCTGCGACAGATCCTCCAGAATATTTTTGCGATCCTAAGCCATCAATGTTTACAAAGATAGTCAACTCATTTGAAGGATTAGGCCCAATTCCAATAAAAGAGGCTGTATATGTTGAACTTTTATAGTTTCCATCTCTTAGTTTTTCTGTTGTTCCTGTTTTACCGCTCACATCAAAGTTTTCTAACTTTGCAAGAGCTCCTGTTCCATCTTCGACAACTGTTCTCATTGAAAATAAAATATCATTAGCAGTTGATTCGCTAATAATTTGTTCTGAGAAAATTTCAGATTCATTATTTTTAATGATCTTAAAATCATAATAGGTGCCCTTATTGGCGAAGATTGCATAAGCTTGTGAAATTTGGAAAGGTGTTGCAGTTAGTCCATAACCATATCCAAGTGTAGCTATTTCAATATCAGAAATTTCATCTCTAGAATTAATCTCACCAAATGATGTAGAAGGAAAATTAATATTTATAGGTTTTGAAAATCCAAATTTTTTATAGTTATCAACTAGTCTTTCTGCTCCTAGAAGAAATGAAATCTGAGTTGCGCCAACTTGGCTAGACTCCTTAATAATCTCAAATGCTTTAAGTTGCCCATATTTCTTTCTGTCATTAATAATGCTTCCATCAACTTCGATTTTTATTGGTAGCTCTAATTCTGTATCAATATCAATAAGATTGTTTTCAATAGCTCCGGCAAGAGCTAATGGCTTAACGATTGATCCCGGCTCATAGCTTTCAAGAAAAGCTCTATTTTTTTTTATGCTTCTCATTGGATTATTTGGGTTGTAAGAAGGATAACTAGCCAGAGCAAGAACTTCTTTAGCTGAATTATCTAAAATAATAACTGTCCCGCCAGTACCAGCATTATTTTTAATGGCTTCAACGAGATACTTATATGCAATATATTGAATATTACTATCAATAGTGAGATGAATATCTTTTGAGTTTTCACCAAATTCTACAACTTCAAGCCTTTGTATTGTGTTTCTCGCACCATCTTTCAAGACTTTCTCTCTAAGAGGCTTTCCAGTTAAAATTGAGTTATAACTTTTTTCTAGGCCCTCTAAACCATATCCATCCCTTCCAGAAAAACCAACCAATGGAGCAACCTGCTCTCCAAGAGGATAATGACGTTTATAAGTCTTCTCTAACTCCAACCTATCTATTTTTAGAGATCTAATTTTTCGCATTTCCTCAAAAGATAATGAGTTCTTTATTAATGATTTTTTATTGAAAGGTTTGTATTTTAAATCTCTGAGTTGAAGAGTATTTTTAATTTTTAGGAAATCATCTTCGCTAAGCCCGCTCAGTGCAAATAAATCAAAACCTGTAATACTTATTGCAAGAGGAATGCCATTTTTATCATAAATAGATCCACGCTTAAATTTTATTACTCTTTCTGAAGTGTTTTGATTATTCCCTTTTTGTAGAAGAAAATTGCCCTCCTCAACTTGAACATATATCATTCTAGAAATAATTGCTGCTATTGATAAGAAAAGAAATAAAAAAATTAAAAATAATCTCCAATTTTTATAATAAATCTTCATTTAATTTTCTTTGGTCTGACTTTTACCATTCCAAGATCTTCTCTGGCCCTCTGCTCAATTCTAGCCGGAGAGTTAAGAAAGAATTCTTCTGTTAAGAGCTGATAATAAAGATTTTCCAATTCTTCATTTTGAATAGTTAGCATTTCTTGTGACTTAAAGCCTGATCTTATTTCCCATCTAACATCAACGACTACGAAAGATAAGTAAGTAATTATTACTAGCTGTAAAAATATTATTGGTAGATAAAAATTTTTCATTATATCTTTTCAAAAACTCTCATAATTGCACTTCGTGACCTCATGTTTTTTTGAATCTCAGAAGCACTTGGCTTAATTTTTTTAGCAACTACTTTAAATTCTTGAATAACTTCATTATTTATTGGAATCTCTTTTGGATAACTTATCTTTTTTGGAGCAAAAGATTGCTTAACTGATCTATCTTCGAGGGAGTGGAAAGAAATGCAAACTATTCTTCCTCCAGTTTTGAGCAAATCTTTTGATTTATTTAATCCAATGTTTAGATTATTTATCTCATCATTTAAATAAATTCTTAGAGCTTGAAAAGTTTTCGTTGCGGGATGTGTTTTATTGGGTAACCTTGTTTTTGATTTTTTAATTACTTCAGCCAAATCAATAGTATTTAAAATCCTGCCGTCCTTGTAAGAATTAATAATTGCTAGTGAAATCTTTCTAGACTCTCTCTCATCACCGTATCGATAAATAATATTTGCTAAAGTCTCTGGGTCAACAGTTTGAAGTAAATCCTCAAGTTTTTTGCTTTGCCTTAGATCGATTCGCATATCGAGTGGCCCAGCCTTACTAAAACTAAAGCCTCTTGATGGATCATCATAATGAGTAGAACAAAGACCAAAGTCAAATAATATACCGTCGGCTTGTTTTGCTAAATTTATTGAGTCTAAATCTTCAAAGCCGGCATGTTTAATTGAAAAATTTTTGTCTTTGAAATTTTCTTTTGCAAATCTAATTGCTTCAATATCTTTATCTAAAGCCAGAAGAGCCCCATCTTTTGATATTGAATCTAATATCTTCCTTGAATGGCCACCTCTACCAAAGGTTGCATCAATATATTTGCCAGAAAGATTAGTAATTAAAAAATCAATCGATTCTTCCAGCAATACTGGAGAATGAAGCATCTCTTAATCTACTTGCTTTCTCATAAAAGTTGGCACATCGAGGAAATCAATTGCCTCTGCAGACGATGCACCAACTTGTTGAACTTCTTTAGTTGTGAGATCTTTATCCAACCCAACCGGTGAAAGCTTAATAGATGCTTTAGGTTTATCTATAGAAAGCTTAGGAGATTTCTGATTTACCCCTGTTGCAACAATCGTAACCATAAGTTCATCTTTTAGAGATGGATCAATTACAAGTCCGTATATGCATGTCGCATCATCAGCTGTAAACTCCTCAACAACCTCACTTACCTCAGTAAAATCTCCCATTGTTGGATCTTTTGCAGAAATATTTACTAAAACCCCTCTTGCATCCTTTAGATTAATATCTTCAAGAAGTTCACTTCCAACAGCTAATTCTGCTGCATCTCTTCCACGGTCTTTTGTATTAGATTTTCCAGTACCCATCATTGCAATGCCCTTTTCTGACATAACAGTTTTAACATCAGCATAGTCCACGTTTATGAGACCTGGCTTCATAATAATGTCTGAGATCCCTTGGACAGCTCCCTTTAAAACATCATCTGCCTGCGCAAAAGCTTCAGGAATTGGTGTATTTGCTCCAAGAACGTCTATTAACTTCTGATTTGGTATTGTTATTAAGCTATCAACTTCTTCAACGAGAGCAGCAAGGCCTTTTTCAGCCGAACTCATTCTTGGCTTACCTTCAAACTTAAATGGTTTGGTAACAACAGCAACTGTTAAAGCACCTAGTTCTTTTGCAATCGATGCAACTACTGGTGCAGCTCCTGTTCCAGTTCCACCACCCATGCCAGCAGTTATAAAAACCATATCTGAACCATGAAGTAATTGTTCAATTGCTTCCCTGTCTCTCTCTGCAGCTTGTTTACCAACTTCAGGATTTGCTCCAGCTCCTAGACCTTTTGTCATGCCGCCTCCAAGCTTTAAAATAGTGGCGCCCTTAGCATTTTCCAAGGCTTGCGAATCAGTATTAGCGCATATAAATTCGACACCTTGTATCTTGTGATTCATCATATGGATCACTGCATTGCCTCCGGCACCACCCACCCCAATAACTTTTATTTTTGCTTGATCAATATCATCTACAACTTCCCAATTCATTTTATCTCCCCTTAAAAACTCATATCCTTTATGGATTCTGGAAGAACAATATCTAGGATCTCTGTTGCAAGACTTCCCCCAGTTTGTCTTTGCTCCCAATTTTCTTGATTCCAAATTTCAAATTTATTCCCCATTCCTATTAAACATATTCTGTTTGCGTCCTCTATTTGTGCATATTTTTTAAGATCAGCTGAAATTAAAACTTGCATTCTCCCATTTGGCTCAAAATCGCAAACGCTGGCATTACCTAAAATTGTCCATTGAAGATTTCTTACTATTGGATCCAGGCCCTGAAGAGAAGAAAGCTTTTTAGAAATTTGATTCCACTCACTCCCTAAGTAGACTTTGAGTGATGGATATTGAGGATCTTTGGTAATTACAATCTGATTTTCGTTTGAATTAATAAAAGCATCTCTATATTTAGCAGGAAATGAGAATCTACTTTTTTTATCAATAGAAATATTATTAAAGCCGAACATCATTACATATTATAAAGTATTTACACACTTTACAATACTTTTTACGCACTTTTTAACACTTTTCTTGCAAGAATTGAGTTGGTCTATAAGCCGGATTCTGTTAAAGATGATCATCTATCTCGATATTATGTTGCCATAATACTCTAGCGACCTACCCAAGCTCAGAATGAGCATTCCTATTGAGCTTCTATTTGGTCTTGCTTCAAGCGGGGTTTGCACTGCCATAGAATGTTACCATTCATGCGGTGAGCTCTTACCTCACCTTTTCACCCTTACCCTTAGGCGGTATATTTTCTGCTGCACTTTCCGTAAACTCACGTCTCCCAGGAGTTACCTGGCGCCTTGCTCATGAAGTCCGGACTTTCCTCTGGAATTTCCAGCGATCATCCGACCAACTCGGTTACATTTTATTTAAAAAAATTTTTTCTTCAACTTTATTTAGTTAGCCACTTATATAGATCTCTTTTATTTTGTTTAGTAATTAAACTTAAAAGTTTTGCAGCCTCACTTGGGGACATATTCTTTAGAGCTACGTCTTTAATTTCATTGTTAAAGTTTATTGAAGATTCTGACAAATTTTGATTTCCTTCAATTAGAAGACATATCTCACCTTTAATGTCTCTTGCTGACATGTGCGTGTGGATCTCAGAAATCGTTCCTCTTATTACCTCCTCATATTTTTTTGTCATTTCTCTGCATACAACAGCTCGCCTTGTTGATGGAAAAATCTCATTCATCATTGAAAGTGTTTCAACTAATCTTTTCGGTGACTCAAAAAAAACTAATGTTGCATCATTGTTTAAATTATTTTCAAAGACTTTTTTCCTTTCTGGATTTTTTTTTGGTAAAAATCCTAAAAACATAAATTTATTAGTCGGGAGCCCAGATAATAGCATTGAGTTTATTACAGCTGAGGGTCCAGGAATTACTGAATACTCAATATTTTCTCTGATGCATTCATTGACTAATATATATCCTGGATCAGATATCAGGGGAGCTCCAGCATCTGAAATTAAAGATATTTGTTTTCCTGCTTTAGCCTCTTCAATTATTTTTTTTGTTTTACTTCTCTCATTATGATCATTATAAGAAAAGCTTTTTTTATTAATTTTATACTTATAAAATATTTTCTGAGCTTTGCGAGTATCTTCTGCATATATAAGATCACTGCTATTAAGTATTTCTATTGACCTTAAAGAAATATCATTTAAATTACCTATTGGTGTGCAAATTAAATAAATCATAAGTGAAAATTATAAATCTCAACAATATACTAATTATAAGCTTTATTTGCTTTTTTTTTCTTAGTTGCTCCTCAGTCCAATTAATAGATATCTCTGAGGATGATCAGCTTGATGATCTTCTTAATGATATTGGGCAAGTAGAATTAAGTATTAACACTAATGAAGAAGTAAAGCAGCTTATTTTTAAATCAATGGTTTATCTTGATTCAGATATAAGAATAAATTTTGTTGATAAAATTGATAATGAAGTTCTTCTGATATCAAGTAATTTTCTTAACCAAAATTTTACATATTTCTGCAAAAGTGCAAACGATTATCTTGAAGAAGTTACAGAGAAATATTTATTCAATTTTAAGAAAAATGATGAGGTTTTCGTATTTTATAGTGAAAGATACAAATCTCAGGCAGAGATTGTAAAAAATAGTTATCCTGGAGTAAGAATCTTTAGCTTGGAAGGTGATTATGATGATTTAGTTAAAACGGTCTTTGAATTATCAGGTAGTAATAATAGAGGAGATTTAATAAACAGATTGATTCAAGAGGAGGAAGTAAATTTTATACCAAGACCTAGAAAAGATTTTGAAAAGATATATATTATTGCCGACTATGATCAATCTAAAAACTTTATCCCTTCTTTGAGATTTAACTATATTTTAGATAAAGAAATATATGTTTCTTCGCAATCAATAACAGGCCTCGAAGATAGAAAAAAATTATTAGACTTTTCTAATGTTATTCTCACAGTTCCAAACTCATTTTTGCAAGAAGATAACTTTGAAAACCTTAATGAGCTCTCAAAGTTATCTTTTTTACAAGACTTAGTTCTTATTTCTGCAATCAAAAAAAATGATGGAATTTCTCAAACAATTGCTGGACGGTTTGCAAATATTCGCCTTTCCCAAAATACTTGCTCTGATATTCAAGCAAATCTAGTTCAAATTAATAATCTAGGAGGATTTACTCAGCTCTGAGGTCCTTTTCGATTGTTGTCAAACTATCCATAAAGCAAGGCCTATCAAAAATCTTATTTTGATAATCCAAAAGGGGTTTTAGCTGCTTGTTATAAGGAAGATTAATACCCATAGTTGATAATCTCCACATAATTGGAGCAAGGTAACAATCCACAAGAGTGAAATCCTCATTCATAAAAAAAGGAAATTCTCTGAAAATTGGTGAAATAGTTGCAAGTTCTTGAATGAGTTCTTCTTTAGTCTTTTTCTCATTTGCTTTTTTAAGATTACCTGAAATTATTGCATCTACTAATGGACACCATTCTCTGTCTATTCTAAGCATTAACTCTCTGCAGTTAGCTCTTGCAACAGGGTAGACTGGTAATAATGGAGGATGAGGAAATCTTTCATCAAGATATTCCATCATTACTGCCGTATCATATAGCGCTAAGTCTCTGTCAACAAGAATTGGTAGTTTATGATAAGGACTTAAAGAAAGAATATCATCTGGAGCTTCTTCAATATCGAATTCCCTAATTTCACAAGCTATATCTTTCTCAGCAAGAACTATCCTAACTCTATGACTGTAGTGATTATCTCTATCGGAATATAAAATCATGTTAATGCTCTCCTAGTGGTAGTCTTTTTGATATTCTCTATAGAGAAGCGCAGAAAGAAATGTAAATATTATAAAGAATATTATCGCATATACTCCCATTCTTTCCCTTTCCGCCCTACTGGGTTCACCCACATAAGTCAAAAAATTTGTGAGATCATATATAAATTCATCAAACTCTTCAACATTTAATAAGCCTGAACCATCTTGATGCTTCAAATATCCACATTTCTCTTTAGTAATAGTGTTACCAAACTCGTCTCTTTTTTCACCGCCATTTTTAGCTAAGACAGGAACTTCCTTACAACCAAGCTTTTGATTTCCTTGAATTGGCGCCAATATATTGGGCATATTTACGCCTGGATAAACTAAATTATTAGATCCATATGTTGTTGAAGAATCATCATAAAAAGCTCTTAAATAAGTATAAACCCAGCTAGAAGTTCTTTTTCTTGCGACCAATGTTAAGTCGGGAGGAGCATTATCTATTTCTAATTCATGAATTGGTGCAACCATTAAATCATATGGTCCTGCATCCTTATCTGGGACGAGATATTCAAAGAAAATGTCTTCAGGTATTTGGAGATCATTAGCAACTCTTCCCCATCTAGAGTATTTAAGCGAATGACAGCTATAGCAGTATTTCATAAAGGTTCCTACTCCTCTCTGAAGCGAAGCCATATTATTTAAATCTGGTTTGAACTGATCACAATTTCCGTAGTCTTTGCAAGGTCCTCCCTCAGCTGAATCCACAAGTGGAACTAATAAGAAGGAAAAAAAGCTAATTATTAATAATGGTTTAATCACAGTCTTTCAGGCACCTCATATGTTTTTTCAATGCTTGTATAAATAGGCATTAGAAGAAAAAATGCAAAGTACATTACAGTACATATTATTGACATAATCTTTCCGGTTTCTGTTACAGTAACAGTTCCAAGATATCCAAGAGTAATAAAACTAACAACAAACATAACTATTGCAATCTTACTCAAGATGCCTTTATACCTTATTGATGCAACATTACTTCTATCAAGCCATGGAACAATAAATATTATTGCAACAGCAGCTGCCATAACTATTAGTCCTCCTAAAGGATCAGGAACTGCTCTCAACATTGTGTAATAAGGGGCATAATACCAAACAGGAGCAATGTGTTCTGGCGTTACAAGAGGATTTGCTTCCTCAAAATTAGCCAATTCAAGAAAATATCCTCCACCTTCAGGGAAGAAAAACATAATTATGCAGAAAACCAACCCAAAGACTCCGATTGCAGGCATAGCACTTAGAACTTTGTAAGGGAAGAAAGGTACGCTATCAAGAGGAACTCCATCTTCATCAACAAATTCCTCAATATCAACTCCTTCCGGGTTACCAGCACCAACTTCATGAAGAGCCACAAGATGAAGGAATACAAGAGCAATCAATATCAGCGGCAAAGCCACAACGTGAAGAGCAAAAAATCTTGAAATAGTTATTCCTGAAATATAGTAATCACCTCTTACCCATACTTCTAGTGATTCTCCAATGTATGGAATTGCACCAAATAGAGAAATAATAACTTGAGCTCCCCAATATGACATTTGACCATATGGCAAAACATAACCTAAGAATCCCTCGGCCATCATTACCAAATAGATTGTCGCTCCAAAAATCCAAACAAGTTCCTTTGGTTTTTTATACGATCCATATAGGAGGCCACGAAACATATGAAGATAAACTATTGCAAAAAACATTGATGCTCCAGTTGTATGCATATATCTAATAATCCATCCATAATCTACATCTCTCATAATATATTCTATAGATGCAAAGGCCCCCTCCTCAGTATTTGAGTATGGCATCATTAACCATATACCAGTTACAATTTGGAGAATTAGAACTATCGAAGCTAAAGCACCAAATAAATACCAAAAGTTAACTTTTTTGGGTACCGGGTGTTTGGAAAGATGTCTCTCAAATGTGTTGACTATGGGTAATCTGTAATTAATCCAATTTAGAACTTTGGTAACCATTAAGCTTCTTCTCCGATTGTTAATATACTCCCTTCAAAAAAATGGGGGGGTACAGTTAAATTTGTTGGCGCAGGAACACCCTTATAAACTCTCCCTACTAAATCAAACATAGAACCATGACAAGGGCAAAAGAAACCACCTGCCCAGGATGAGTCCCAAGGCTTAGGTTCAACTTCGGGATAGTATTTAGGGGAGCAGCCCAGATGAGTGCAAACTCCAGATAATACAGAATATTCCGTACTTAGAGACCTTGTCGCATTAATGTTTTTGTAAGGTTCATCAATGCTGTCTGAATTTGGATCAGCAAGTTTTGATGTCACTGATGCAAGACCAGACAATGCTGATGATGAATGCCTAATAATTAATATAGGCTGTTTTCTCCATGAAACTTGTATCTGCTGACCAACCATCATTTTTGAAACATCAACTTTAACCGCTGATCCTATTGCTTTAGCTCTAGCGCTTGGATTCCAAGTTGTTACAAATGGAGTAGCTGCAAAAGCAACACCAGCAGCAGCAACACCAGCAGTAAGACCAATTAAAACCTTTCTTCTTCCTTGATCAGGTTCGTTGGTTTTTTGAGAATTTTTGTGTTCATTTTCATTCAAAAGTGAAATGCCAAGGCTATCCATTGTTCTTCGGGAATTATCACTAATCTCAAGTGTGTCACAATTTTCTAGTTCATTTAGCGCATCTAAGAGATCATCCCTGGTTGAAATAGCTTCACTGAGATTTTTTGTCCTAAGTGATATCTTTACAAAACTTGTACCAATAATATCTGCAACCTTTTCACTAACTCTTTTTTGAAAGAAATAAATATCATTGTTAGCTCCTCTGAGAGTAAGATATTTTTCAGTAATTTCTGTCATTTTTAGTAATAATTAATAATATAATTCACGATTGTACCCATATGCAAAGATTAGGGTACCCATGATGATAAAAAGTGCAAATGAATTTAAGCTATCAACAAACGTAGAATTTACTGGAATACCTTTCATATCAAGGTATTTCTTTTTTTTGTACCCATATACTTCCTTATATATGTTAGTAAAGTACGCACAATATAATACAAAAACATACTTATTGGAAGTAGATTTTAATAATAAATTATATCTATCTTTTTGAGAATTGAGAGCTCTTTCTTGCCTTCTTCAAACCAGGTTTTTTTCGCTCTACTTTTCTAGAATCTCTAGTAAGAAAGCCTGCTTTCTTAAGCTGTGGTCTAAGCTCTTCATCATATAAAAGAAGGGCCCTAGATATGCCATGCCTTATTGCCCCTGCTTGGCCAAAACTTCCTCCACCTTTGACTTTTGCATTAATATCAACTTTATCGATTAGATTACATAACTCAAGTGGTTGTTTAACAAGCATTTGTGCAACTTCTCTTCCGAAGTAATCAGCAAGTTTTTTATTATTAACTGTTATAGAGCCATCCCCTTGAGATAAGTAAATTCTTGCTGAAGATGTCTTTCTTCTGCCAGTTGCATAAAGTCTTTCACTGCTCATATTTTAGGATTCCATTCAGTTGGATTTTGAGATTCATGAGGGTGCTCAGATCCACTATATATCTTTAGTTTCTTAATCATTGATTTTCCTAGCTTATTTTTTGGCAACATTCCCTTCACTGCATTCTCAATAATTCTCTCGGGATTATTCTCAAGAACTTCTTTGTATGATTTTTCTTTTAGCCCGCCCGGATATAAGGAATGTTTATAGTATTTCTTTTGTTCTGCTTTATTTCCAGTAACTTTTACCTTGTCTGCATTTATTACCACTACAAAATCACCACCATCTACATGGGGTGTAAATGTTGGTTTGTCTTTACCTCTAAGCTTGTCTGCAATTTTAGTAGCAAAACGACCCAAAACTTTATCCGCGGCATCAAATACAACCCAATTCCTAACAACTTCAGTATTTTTTAAGCTAAACGTTTTCATATCAATTTTGTGTGGACGAATATTATAGGTTAAGAGCTATTTAATCAATAATTTTTATAATTTATTTATCATTAATATCTCTCATTTCTTCAATCCTGCTTATTGTTCTATCCCATAAGAATGAAAGCTCTTTACCACTATAAAGGTTTCGAATGTCATCGTTATTTATAAAGAACTTAATTTTTACTTTTTCAATGTAAGCAACATCAATAAAGCCGATAAACCTTCTAATAATATCCTTGCCATAATCATCATTTTGTTCAAAATCGTCAATGAAAAACCAGTCATAATTTTTACATATAGCTAAAAAATCAGAAATTGCTAAATTCTGCCTAAAGAATTCTTTATAAGAGAACCAAATAAAGTCTTTAGTATTACCTTTGCATCTAAAAGTTCTGTCATTTATTTCAAGCTCTTTGTTAAGGTCGCCAATAAAATTAAAGTTTTTCTTAATGAAATCAAAGATCTGACCTTGGCTAAAGTCTTCCCTTTTCTTTGAAGAATTTAGATTTATATTCTTTAATCTATAGTCCTTATCTCCAATGAATTCATATACCACAAAGCTCTTTCCTAACTGTGAAATATCTCTAATAAATTTGTCTCTTTGAAGTCCATTTTTATAAAGATTTTCTATATTTGCATTTGATGTAAGCATTATGAAAACATTCATTTTCGATAATAAGTTTAAAAGTTTGGCGATTATCATTGCATCTGATACATCCTCAACTTGAAACTCATCAATAAAGAGCACTCTATGTTTTGAAGCTATTCTTTTTGCGATTTTCTCTAATGGATCTTTACTATTTTTGACTAATTCAAGCTCGCTATGAATAAATTTCATAAACTCAATGAAATGATATGAACATTTTGTAAGTTTAATTTCTCTAAAAATTGCGTTTAGCATCATGGTTTTCCCCCTTCCAACATCGCCATGTACATAACAACCTTTTTTTGGTTTCTTTTTAAAAAAGTTTACAAAAAAGCTCTTTCTAGGAAGATTTTTTTCAAAAATTCTTAGAAAGTTGTCTTGTTCATCATTTAAATGAATGCCATCTTCTGAAAACTTCTTTAAAATAGTTTGATACATACTTTTTAGAAATGGGAAATTATAAGTTTATCATTAGCGGCATTATATTTGCCGCATTTGTTGGTATAGTTTCATTCGAAACCGGTTATAAAAAGGGTTCTCAAGAAGATTTGTCCTATGCAGCTGAAAAAGCTCTGTCATCTGTAGTTAATATATTTATAAGCAACAGAGGAATTAATAGAGCTAGGAATGCTGTAGGCTCTGGAGTAATTTTTTCAAAAGAAGGTCACATCGTAACCAATACTCACATATTAACAAATGCTTCATCTGTTTTTGTGGAATTTAATGATGGAGAAATTACAGAGGCAATATTAATTGGTGCTGATAAATATTCAGACATTGCGGTATTAAAAATTAGCGGTTTTGAGGATTTAAATCCTATTGATTCAGCTGAATCTAGCAACATAAAGGTCGGAGATGAAGTCCTTGCTATAGGAAATCCATTTGGTGTTGGAAAAACTGTTACAAGTGGCATCATTAGTGCCACTGGAAGAGATTATGGAAACCCCTATTTGGAATTACTGCAAACTGATGCAGCAATTAACCCAGGAAACTCTGGCGGCGCACTACTTAATGAAGAGGGAAATTTAATTGGTATTAATTCGAGCATATATTCAAAAACCGGGACTTACTCAGGTATTGGTTTTGCGATACCATCTGAAAAAGTAATCCAAGTTGCTTCCGAACTTATAAAGTTTGGCAAGGTAAGGAATTCATGGATCGGCGACTTTCAGGTAAGACAGATAAGATTAAATTTAAGCAATAATTTAGTACCAGCTTTAAGTATTATAAAAATTGATGATACTTCTGGTATTGCAAATCCCCTTGAGCTAAATGGAATATCAGAGGGTGAAATAATATTAAAGATTAATGACTTACCAGCCACATGGAAAAATCTGACTACTGCACTTAAATTAACTTTTCCGGGTGATGAGATTTTATTTGAGATTTATGGAAAAGATAAAAATAAAGAAGTTTTAGTTAAGACTATTGCATCTAATTAGGTAATCTTATTATTTCTGCACCCAGATTGGACAATTTCTCTTCTATTCTTTCATAACCTCTATCAATATGATAAATCCTATCTACAATAGTTTCTCCTTTTGCTATTAAACCAGCCAGTATCAAACTTGCTGATGCCCTTAAATCTGTTGCCATTACTTGAGCCCCAGAAATAGAATCAACTCCATTAATAAGTGCAGTGGTGCCATTAATTGTAATATCCGTACCCATTCTATTAAGCTCTTGTACATGCATAAATCTATTTTCAAATATAGTCTCTGTTACACTTGATTCACCTGGTCCGATGCAGTTTAGAACAGTAAACTGAGCTTGCATATCTGTTGGAAATCCAGGAAAAGGAGCTGTAACAATATCAACAGGCTTTATAACATTCTTCGTCATATCTAGGTAAATAGAATTTCCATTTAAATTTACTTCAGCCCCAGCTCTTTGAAGAGTTTCTATAATTGAACCCATTCTTTTTGGATCAATCTTATTGATTGTAATTTTCCCATTAGTAATAGCTGCAGCTACAAGATATGTACCTGCCTCGATTCTGTCTGCAGGAATTTTAAAAGTTGTTCCAGTCAATTCTTCCACACCTTTAATCCTAATCTCATCTGTTCCTGCTCCTGAAATCTTAGCTCCCATTGAATTTAAAAAATCTGCCAAATCAGAAATTTCTGGCTCTTTTGCAACATTAGTTAAAATTGTTAATCCCTCAGCTAGTGAAGCAGCCATCATCAGATTTTCTGTGCCCGTAACAGTAACTCCCTCAAACTCTATATTAGCTCCAGTTAATTTTTTAGCTTTTGCCTCAATATATCCATTATTTAGAGATATTTCTGCACCAAGTTTTTCAAGAGCTTTAAGGTGATAATTCACAGGACGGCTTCCTATAGCGCATCCTCCAGGTAATGCGATCTTCGCATATCCATATTTAGCCACCATAGATCCAAGAACTAAGATAGATGCTCGCATAGTCTTTACAAGTTCATATCTTGCTTCAAGATTGGAAAGGTTTGATGTGTTTAGTTTAAAATTCATTTTCTCATCAAGAGAAATATCAGCTCCCATTGAGCCTATGAGTTCAAACATGGTAGTAATGTCTTGAAGATATGGAAGATTTTTAAGCGTTATATCATCTGACGAAAGAATAGATGCTGCAATTACTGGCAAAGCAGAATTCTTAGCTCCTGAGCAGTCAATCTGACCTGAAAGACTTTTTCCGCCTTTGATTAATAATTTTTCCAACTAGACCTCGCTTGGTGCCTTTAAATCTAAACTAATTGCATGAAGTTCACCTGATTGTAGAAGATCTTTAAACAATTTCATAATGATTTTATGTCTATCTATGGTGCTCATATTTATGAAATCTTTAGAAACAATTTTTATAGAGAAATTACAATCCTGACCACTAATGGATAGGTCTGAGACATCGTCTAAATAAGATTTGATAAGTTCTTGTATCTGATTATTATCCATCTATGAAAGCATCCGATTTCCATTCACTGATAATTGAAGAAATATTCTCATTCTTTTCTAAAGCAAGTGCTTGAAATTGATTATGAAAGGTTTGCCCTAAATTGATTCCATTAATAATTATATTTACTATCTTATAAGTTCCATTTTTGTATTCCCTCAGTTTATAAATTATTGGATACGCATTATTAGTGGTAAGTAGTTCTTGCTTAACGCTTACAATCTTATTTTTTTTCTCATCATAAGAAAAATCAGTAACTATTTCTGCATCTCCCCATTGGGCAAGGGTTTCTGCATAAGTATCAAGAAGTGAAATCTTAAAAACTTCTATAAATTGAGCTCTCTCCTCTTTAGTTGCACTCAAATAATACTTTTTCCCCATAACACTTGCGCTAACTCGATTAAAATCTATCAAGGGTTCAAAGATATTTTTTATCTTATTTTTGAATAGTTCTGGATTGGTATTGAATAATTCATTTTCTGTTGTTAAAACTACCACCATTTCTTGTGATTTAGTATCTATGAGCTCAAATGGATTTTTATTAATATCAGATAAGATTGGGAATGATAGAAATAAAAATAGGGCTAATAAATTTCTTTTTAGGTACGACATTGCATTATTATACACTTGTTAGTTTTTAAAATTTTATGCAAAAGATATTTCTTGTCGGCTTAGTTATTTCAATATTTGGAATACTCAATGCTGCTGAAATGAGCATAGATATATCAGAAAAAATAGATATTTCTTCAGATAATATAGAAATTAAAGAAGGAAAAATCGAATTTAAAAATAATGTTATTTTTCAGTCAGAGTCTTTTAGAATATTTGGAGAGTTTGCAGAATATAATCGAGATTTAGAGCTTATCAAAATTGAAGGGTCGCCTGTAAAATTTAAAATAAGCACCGAAGATAATGATTTCAATGGTTTTTCAAACTTAGTCTTCATTCAAGATAATGAGATAGAAATCTCTGGAAGTGTTCTAATAGAGGATAAGAACTCGCGAATAAGAGGTAAAATAATAAAATTCAATATGGGTTCTGGAGAGCTACAAATTAACTAGTATGAAAGTCCTAAGCGTTAGAAATATATCAAAGTCTATTAAAAATAAGCAAATTATTAACGAAATATCATTTAATATTTCGGAGGGCCAAATTGTTGGGCTTTTAGGGCCTAATGGCGCTGGTAAAACGTCAACTTTTTACTCAATTTTGGGATTAATAAAAATAGATAGTGGAGAAGTTTTTCTTAATGACAAGAATATAACTATGATTCCTCCTCATAAAAGAGCCGAAGTCGGAATGAGCTATTTGCCTCAGGAACCATCAATATTTAGAAACCTATCAGTAAAATCAAATATTTTAGGCGTCGCAGAAAGAAATTTTTTAGAAAAAGAAGAGCTTATTAATTTTTATCAAAATACAATTGAAGAGTTTGGTCTTGAGTCTATTGAGAATTCAATGGGTTATGTGTTATCAGGCGGTCAAAGAAGAAAAGTTGAAATAGCTCGATGTTTAGCTGCAAAACCAAAAATAATACTTTTAGATGAGCCCTTTGCTGGCATTGATCCTCTTGCTATTGAAGATATTAAAAATGTTTTAAAGAGCCTTTCTGATAAAGGTATTTGTATCTTAATAACTGATCATAATCTGAGAGAAACTATAGATATATGCAATTATTCAATTGTCATAAAAGATGGAAGCATCCTCGATAAAGGTGAAAAAGATTATCTTATAAACAGCTCGCTCATTAAAAAGGAATACTTTGGAACAGTTTTTGATTGATGGAAACCTACAATCAAGAGAAGATTTTTGAAATATTAAGCAAAAAATCTGAGGATAAATTTATTCAGATTCAAAGAATCCTCTCCAAAATGGATTCACATGAAATTGCTCACTGTCTTGAATCAACTCCCTCAGAGCAGCGAAAAGTAATTTGGTCAATTATAGATAAATCGAATGAAGCAGACGTGCTGAGCGAATTGGGCGAGGAAATTCAGCAAGATTTATTTGATGAAATATCGAATGAAGAACTTCTAGATTTAGTTCAAAATCTAGAATTAGATGAAATGGTTGATATTCTTCAAAACCTTCCACAGCAAAGAATAAGTTTTCTTCTATCAAAGATGACTAAAATTGATAGGGAAAGGGTTGAAATGGTTTTAGAGTATCCTGAGGATTCTGCAGGTGGCTTGCTTAATAATGATATTATAAGTGTCCAAAAAGATTCTTCTCTTAATTTAGTTCTTGAATATCTCAGATCAATTGGTGATATTCCAGAAAATACAGATAAATTATTTGTAGTCTCTAAAAATAATAATTTTATTGGCGAGCTAAAGATTTCAAAAATTATCAGCTCAAATCCAGAGCTAAAAGTTTCAGATGTTATGAATGACAAACCACATACTTTTATGGTCAATGAATCTGATAAAGAGGTTTCTAAATTTTTCGAACAAAATGATCTTATTTCTGCTGCGGTAGTTAATCATAAAAATGAGCTCATTGGCAGAATCACCATTGATGATGTCGTAGATGTCATTATTGAAGATGCAGATCAGAACTTTTTGAGTATGGCTGGAATTGCTGAAGATACTTTTTCACCTCCAGCAAGAGCTGCGCGAAGAAGGATTGTTTGGCTTGGTCTTAATCTCATCACAGCATTTGTAGCAGCTTTAGCAATAAATATTTTTCATGATGCAATTGATAAAATAGTATACCTAGCTGTTTTGATGCCAATTGTTGCAAGCATGGGAGGAGTTGCGGCAACTCAGACTTTAACGATTGTATTAAGGGGATTAACGTTAGAGCAAATCTCAAGTTCGAATCTTGGGTGGCTTTTCAAAAGGGAGCTAGCGGTTGCAATTCTCAATGGAATTGTTTTGTCTTTAATAATTAGTTTAGTTACTTATGTTTGGTTTAATCAGTTTATTCTTTCAGCACTAATTGCTGCAGCAATGATAATCAATCTTCTTAGCTCAGTTGTTGCAGGTGTCTTTGTACCTATTATCTTAAGAAGACTAAATCAGGATCCTGCTATAGCTGGAAGTGTTATTGTGACAACAGTGACTGATGTTGTAGGTTTTGTTTCATTTCTGGGCCTAGCAACAATATTTTTACTATAACCTTTCAAGGCTTGGAGAATTCAGTGGCCCCTTCACTGAGTATTCTATAGTTGAAATATCTTCGATCTGATCTTCAAAAACATTTCCAATGATTGCTGTTCCAGCAGCTACGCCAAGACCACCAAAAATTGCTGCATACCAGGGTATATTTTCTTGAAGATTTAATTTTAAAGATAGCTCAAGATCTAACTTTTCAAAAGAACCAGCATTATTTTTAATAATAAAGCCATTCCAATCCATATTTCCGAAATCAGCCTCAAAAGAAAAATCATCAACAATTCTCCCATAATTTTGAGAAAAAATTATACTTCCGCTCCCCCTTTTAAACTTAATATATTGATTAGTTGACGATCCATCATAGCCATCAAAAAATGATTGAATGTTTAATAAGCCGATTAGATTTAGTAAAGCGGAATTTGGATTGCTTTGGTTTATTTGAAAATCTTTAGCTAAAAAATCTAAGCTTCCTTCTATATTTCTAAGTTCTAGAAGATTATTCCACTGAATATTTATATTAGATTTAAAATAATTTATTGGTGGGAAATTTTGAAGCTTTAAAGCGTCTTTAATATCGTAAAATTCATATAAACCTTTAATTTTGTAAAAATCTTGATTTGTATTAATGGATAAATAGGCAGGCTCATTTTCATAGTCAGATATTTTCAAGAAATCGCTATCGATATTTATGTTGTTTAATGTAAGGACATCTCCATTCTTGAGATAGTAAAAATCTATTGCATTAAATACCGCGTCATTAAAAATGATATTGTCTCCAGTAACTCTGAACTTTAAGTTAGGGAGGGCAAAGCTTTCTTCTTCGGAATTCCCAAACTTAAAATTAATATTTGAGTCATAAAGATTAATTCTGAAAAAACTTGAATCATCTCTAACCAAAGATCCTTTAAGATTTTCACTATTAAAATCTAAAGTGAGATTTCCTTCATTGAAGCTTCCTGATAGCTCAATACCAGATTTTTGATCTGAAAAGAAATTGAATGCAGATGAATTTTGTATTTCATTACCTGATAGATATAGATTTATACTGAGGTCATTGAATGAAATAAAATTTTGTGAAAATACGTTATTGAAGTCTTCAATAAATATATTAGTCTTAATATTAAATCCATCTTGTAGATATTTAATATCTGAAAGGTCTTGAAAACTTATAAAACCAAAATTTTTATTTTTGTTGTTTCTGAAGTCAGCAAAACCTGTTGTAAACAACTGAATGTCATTTTTAAAGTTTAAAACTCCCAGTGGAAGAATATTTTCAGCATATTCATTAATAGATTTGTGATAAGAAATATAATTCAATTGCATTGTATCTACATTTAAGAATCCCGAAATTTCTTCAAATGGAAGGTCTTCGAATGAGCCTTTATCTAGTTTTATCTTAACTTCTTGGGGGTCTGCAGTTATGAATGCTCGTTTAGCTGTTAATTTTCTCTCAGATCCTAAATTAAGAATTACATCTGAAATTATTAGTTCATTATTGATGCTGATATCACCTTCATCTATATATTCAAAATATAACTCCTCGATATTGCCATCATCAATTATGTTTAATAAATTATTCTTTAGTCCAATAGAGTTTTCTGGGAGTAACGAAATATAATTCTCTGTTTTAATTTGAGTTGCATATATTTTTAAATATTTAAGTCTTCCCACATTATCAAAGAAATATCCAAGCAGATTAAACCCAATCTTAATACTAATAATTTTAATGTCGCTACTTTTATTTTTGAGAACAACATCTTCAAATATTAATTCTGGATATAAGGGATTCTTGTTTGTTGTGACTTCCTTAAAACTAAATGAGTAATCTTGATACTTATATCTTTCTAAACTATTAGAAAAAATCTCTGGCTTACTTAAAAATAAAAAATAGGATAATGAAATTACTATAAGTGGTGTAAATATCACTAAAAAAAATCTTAGTAAAAAAGTCTTCATCATTTTCTAAAGTTTGATTTTATTGGTTAATAATTTTCCGAGACTAGGAATAACAAGATAAGAAACAAATGCAGAAAAAAAACTCAAAAAAACCAACAGATATTGAAAATTCATAGTGGTTAGCAAAATGCTCTTAAATCCAACAAAAAAAGCAGTAAAAAAACTAAAAGCAATTGTTATCTGAAATGTTGAAAACATCCTTAGCCTAAAATAATTATAGTTTATAAGAAGAACTGTAAGTGTGAATAATGTTGCATGAAGGCCAAAAAAAACATTTTGGTGAAGATCTATAAAAAAACCAATATATGCTGCAAATAGCGAATTTATTTTTTGAGGGTTCACAAAGCACAAATAACATAAAAATAAATAGGTAAAATTGGAAACTATAAAAAAATCTATTAAGAATAAATTAACTTGCATATCAATTGAACTAAGGATAAGAAATAATATAGTCAAAAAAATAAATCCGGATACTCTCATTATTGAAGGACTCCAAAATAATTAGAGGATAGTGGATTTGCATTTAACTCGATAATTAATCTTACCTCTTTAGGAGAAATATCTTGAATTTCATAAATACTTCCAATTTCGATTCCTTTTGGAAATATACCACCTAATCCGGATGAGAAAATCTGCTGATCTAATTCAAAACTTTTCTCTTCTAAAGTCAAATCAACATCGCAAAATATTTTTCTAGGGATGCCTAATCCATTTGCTTCACAATAAAATTCATTTTCATTTTGAATTGGTATCTTGTGACTTTTATCACTTAACAAAATTACTTCAAAAAGGTTTCTATTAATCCTAATTGATTGTCCTATTATGCCCTCAGAATTAATAACAACTTTGAAAGAATCTACAATAGTTGATACTTCAGGCAATAAAAACATTCTGTGCTTATCGCAACAACGATACTTATTTACATCAAAACTCGCAACTTTAGCAGGAAGAAGATTTAAATTAGTGTTCTCTAAATTACTTATATCAGAGAAAAAATTCCTATTTAAAATTTTTTTATTTGAAATAACATAATTCTCAATTAATTGCTTTTCTAGTTCTTCTTTAAGGTATTGAATTTCATCCTTAGCTCTTTTCGTATCCCAAATACTTGAAACTAATCTATATATTGGGCTGCTAATGTAGTCTTTAGAAAGTATCTGAATAGATATCGAAGAAGAATTATAGAAATTCTGAACAGGTTTAAAAGTACCAAATCTAAAATCTATAAATAAAACTAAAAGACAAATAATAAAAGTGGATATCAATAAAAACCTTGATGATCTATCGGGCAATCTTGCCATATTAATCAGTAGATAATAGGTCTATATTATATTTATCTATGATTTCTAACGCTTGACCTCCCCCTCTTGCAACGCATGTCAAGGGATCTTCAGCGATGATTACAGGTATTCCAGTTTGAGATGAGATTAATCGATCTAGATCTCTCAAAAGCGCACCACCCCCAGTTAAAACAATACCTCTTTCTGCTATGTCAGCAGAGAGTTCAGGAGGAGATAGCTCGAGCGCATCTCTTATTCCTCTTACTATTCCATTAAGTGGATCTTTCATAGCATCGTAAACATGATCACTAGAAAGACTGAATGTTTCAGGTATGCCCTCCGCTAAATTTCTGCCAGTAACCATCATTTCTTGTTTTTCTGAGTCTTCAGAAGCACAACCAATTGTTTGTTTAATTTTTTCAGCCGTTGATTCTCCGATGACACATCCATAGTTCCTTCGAATATAGGAAACGATTGATTCATCCATCTTATCTCCTCCGATTTTTACCGATTCAGCGTAGACAACTCCATTTAATGCAAGTATTGCAATTTCAGATGTGCCTCCTCCAATATCAATAACCATGCTTCCGCTGGCTTCTTCTACAGGCAGACCTGCACCAATTGCTGCAGCCATTGGTTCTTCAATAAGTTTTACATCTCTGGCACCTGCACCAAGAACAGATTCTCTTATAGCTCTTCTTTCAACTTGGGTTGACCTACATGGAACACAAACTAGAATCCTAGGACTTGGTTTTATAAATCTTTGCTCATGGACAGTGGCGATAAAATGTTGAAGCATTTTCTCTGTTACCTGGAAATCAGCTATAACTCCATCTGATAAGGGTCTTATTGCTGTAATATTTCCTGGTGTTCTTCCAAGCATCTTCTTTGCTTCAGCACCAACTGCAACAACAGTTTTTTGACCTCTGGATTCTCTTATCGCTACAACCGAAGGTTCATTTAGCACTATTCCTACATCTTTTGTGTAAATTAAGGTATTTGCAGTCCCAAGATCTATTGATAGATCATTTGAAAAAAGCCCTCTAGCTGTTTTGAATAAGTTAAATTCCACAATTTTCCTCAAAAATATATAAAATTACACTGCGTTAGGTTAACATCTCGCAACTTTAATATAATATCCTATATATGGACAATAAAACAGTTGAAACTATCTCTTATTTAGCTAGATTAAAGCTAGATAAGGATAAAAAAGAAAAAATTACCAAAGACCTAGAAAATATAATTGATTTCGTTGCTGAACTTCAAGATCTTAATACTGAAGATATAGTTCCACTTTCCAATCCGTTAGAAAAAGTAGCTCCTAAAAGAGAAGACTCAGTAACTTCAAAAAATAGAAAAGAAGCTTTTCTCTCGAACTCTCCTGAGTCAGATCAAGATTATTTTATGGTCCCAAAAGTCGTTGAATGAGTATTAGATTTAAAACATTAGCTGAATTAAAAAGACTTCTAGAAAATAAAGATATATCTTCCTATGAGCTGGTAAACGAAACCTTTAAAAATATTTCGTCAAGTAAAACGAATTCATTCATTACATTGGATGAAGAAGTTGCATTAAACAAAGCGAGAGATTTTGATGAGGGTAAAGTTGATGGTGATCTCGCAGGGATACCAATTGCCCAAAAAGATCTGTTTTGTACAAAAAATTTAAGGACAACTTGTGGTTCAAAGATTTTAGAGAACTTTATTCCTCCTTATGATGCTACTGTTGTAGATAATCTCTCAGCAGCTGGCAGCATTTGTGTTGGAAAAACTAATATGGATGAGTTTGCAATGGGGTCCTCAAATGAAACTAGCTATTATGGGACAGTAAGAAATCCTTGGGATCTTGAAAGAGTTCCTGGAGGAAGCTCTGGAGGTTCAGCTGCAGCCGTTTCAGAAGGTCTTGTTTGCGCTGCAACTGGAACAGATACAGGCGGGTCTATAAGGCAACCAGCTGCATTATGTGGAATTACTGGTATAAAGCCTACCTATGGAAGAGCTTCAAGGTGGGGAATGATAGCTTTTGCTTCCAGTCTTGATCAAGCCGGAGCCTTTGCAAGAAATGCTGAGGATTGTGCTCTTTTACTAAATCATATTTGTAGTCATGACTCAAAAGACTCAACCTCAATTAGCGATGAACGAGAAAATTATCTAGATAATATTAATAATGATCTAAAAGGTAAGAAAATTGGCATTATTAAAGAGTTCGATATTTCTAGTCTGAATAGAGAAGTTCAGGATTCTTTTGAACAATCAAAAAGAATATTTGAAGCTTTGGGAGCAAGCTTTGTAGAGGTTTCAATGCCAAACATTAGACTCTCTGTTCCAACTTATTATGTAGTTGCTCCAGCTGAATGCTCATCAAACCTTTCTAGATTCGATGGAGTTAAATACGGCTATAGAGCAAAAGATGTCGATAATTTAGAAGAACTATACGTAAAATCAAGATCTGAAGGTTTTGGGGACGAAGTTAAAAGAAGAATCCTAATAGGAACATATGTTTTATCAGCGGGTTTCTATGACGCTTATTATAAGAAAGCTCAGCAATCAAGAAGAATGATAAAAAATGATTTTGTGGATGCTTTTAATGAAGTTGACATAATAATGTCTCCTTCATCACCAAGCTCTGCTTTTAAAATTGGTTCAAAAACAGAAGATCCGATTGAGATGTACCTAGAAGACTTGTTTACGATTTCTTCAAATCTTGCTGGTGTACCAGCAATGTCGATACCTCATGGTTTTTGTAACGGTCTGCCTATTGGTTTGCAGCTTATTGGAAATTATCTAGAGGAATCAAAGATATTAAATTTTGCTCACCAATATCAAAAAAATAGTGATTGGCATTTCAAAACTCCTGATCTTGGAGAGAGCTCATGAGTTGGGAAACAGTAATTGGTTTAGAAGTTCATGCGCAACTGTCTACAAATACTAAACTCTTCTCCAGTGCATCTACTAAGTTTGGTTCAGAGCCTAACACTCAAGTTGATTTAGTTGATTTAGGTTTACCAGGAGTTCTGCCTGTTGTTAATAAGGATGCATTTAAAAAAGCAATAAGATTTGGATTAGCAATTGAAGCAGATATTAATCAGGAATCTACTTTTGATAGAAAAAATTATTTTTACCCCGATCTGCCAAAAGGTTATCAAATAACTCAAATGACAAAACCTATAGTAGAGGGAGGATCTATCGATATTGATGTGGATGGAGATAAAAAAACCATAAACATTACAAGAGCGCATCTTGAAGAAGATGCTGGAAAGTCAATACATGATGCCTATCCAGATAAATCTGTTATTGATTTAAACAGAGCAGGAACTCCCCTGCTTGAGATTGTATCTGAGCCAGAAATATCTAGCGCCAAAGAAGCTGTTTCTTACATGAAGGCTTTGCATCAACTTGTTACATTTCTAGATGTGTGTGATGGTGACATGTCGCAAGGATCTCTTCGCTGCGATGCGAATGTTTCTATTAGAAAAGTTGGTGATGCTGAGTTAGGTACTAGAACTGAGATAAAAAATATTAATTCATTTAGGTTTATTGAAAAAGCTATTAATTTCGAAATCAAAAGACAAATTAAAGTACTAGAGAGCGGTGAAAAAGTTACCCAAGAAACAAGGCTTTATGATAGTGGAAGAGATGAAACAAGGCCGATGCGATCAAAAGAGTTTGCGAATGACTACAGATACTTTCCTGATCCTGATCTGCTACCAGTGGTTATTTCTGATGATGAGATGGAGGAAATTAGAAGTACTTTCCCTGAACTTCCTGCAGATAAATCAAGAAGATATATTTCAGAATTCCAAATTGACGAAAGTGAGGCTGAAATTATTTCCTCGTCAAGAGAACTATCTAATTTCTTTGAGGTTGCAGTAGAATCTAAAAATGATCCAAAACTTGCTGCTAATCTTATAGTTGGTGAAATTGGCTCCCTTCTTAATAAGGATAATATAAAGATAGATGAATCTAAACTTTCGTCAGATAATTTTAATATTCTGCTTCAAAGAATATCTGATGGAACAATATCTAAAAAAATAGCAAAAACTATACTTGCTGAAATTTGGGAAACAGGCAGAAATGCAGATGAAATAATTAATGACCAAGGATTGGTTCAGATTCAAGATGAGAGCCTTCTTGAAGAAGTAATCACAAAAGTAATCGAATCAAATACAAAACAAGTTGAAGATTATAAAAATGGTAAAGATAAGCTATTCGGTTTCTTTGTTGGCCAAGTAATGAAAGAAACTCAAGGGAAAGCTAACCCTAAAGCAGTGAACGATTTATTGAAAAAAGCGCTAAATTCTTAAGTGACCCAAAGACCGAGTTGTTCAGCAATAAAGGCTGGTTTTTCGGAGCCCTCTAGCTCCATAGTAACTTCGCTTTTAATAAGAAATTGACCTGGGTTCTTTTCCTTAACTTCTACAATCTTTGAGTGCATTCTTATTCTAGAATTTACAGGAACAGGTGCAAGGAATCTAATTTTATCTAATCCATAGTTTAGACTCATTTTTGAGCCCTCAACAACTAAAGCATTTTCCTCTCCCATTCCCGAAGTCAGAGATAATGATAAAAATCCATGCGCAATTGTTGATCCAAATATTGGTGCAGCTTGCTCAGGATCAACATGAATAAATTGATGATCATTAGTTGCATCAGCAAAATTATTTATTCTTTCTTGATCAATAGTCAGCCACTCACTAGGTTCAAGCGACTTACCAATATAACTATCTAATTCTTCAGGTTTTACAAATGTCATTGGCATAATGTTCTCCTACATATAGTGCTCTTTATATTCTTCCCTTAAATCGATCTTTTTCACCTTTCCTGTAGCACCTATTGGCAATTCTTTTAAGAAGACTACCTGATCAGGAAGTTGCCATTTTTCGAACTTCTTTAGCATTAATTCATCTAATTCTTCTCTATTAATTTCATTACCAGAATTAGAAACAACAAATAAAAGTGGTCTTTCATCCCATTTTGGATGAGGAATTCCAACAACTGCTGTTTGCATTACGTCTGGATGACTAGCTACAGCGTTTTCGACATCGATTGAACTAATCCATTCGCCACCTGATTTAATGACATCTTTTTCTCTATCAACAATAGACATATATCCATCTGGATCTATTGAAGATATGTCACCCGTATCAAACCAGCCATCTTTATCTACAGCATCCTCCTCAGCTTTAAAATATTTTTTAATAATCCAAGGGCCTCTTACTAATAAGCTTCCTGAAGCCTTACCATCATTTGGAAGAGTGTTACCATCAGAATCTACTATCTTCATTTCTACACCAAAAACAGGTTTACCTGCTTTAACTTGAATTGCATACTTTTCATCATCAGACATTTCTTCCATTTCTGGAGTTGGGAAATTTGTTGTTCCAAGAGGACTCATCTCAGTCATACCCCATCCTTGAAGAACGGTTACTCCATGAACTTGATCAAACTCTTTTATCATTGCTACTGTTACTGCTGAACCTCCTATTACAGTACTATTCATTGATTCAAGGACAACATTGTTTTCTCTACAGTACCCTAATAGCTGCATCCAAACTGTTGGCACTCCAAAGGCAAGTGTTACCTTCTCCTCCTTACACATTTCATAGAGAGATTCTCCATCCATTGCCATTCCAGGCATTACAATCTTAAGTCCATAAATTGCACCATAGTATGGAACTCCCCATGCCATGACGTGGAACATAGGAACTACCATTAGAACAGAGTCATCTCCTTCAATTTTTAAAGCCTTAGGTCCAGCCGCTGAAATTGCGTGAAGAATAGTCGATTTGTGTGAATATAATACTCCTTTTGGATTTCCTGTTGTGCCCGATGTATAGCAAAGTCCACAAGCTGCATTATCAGGAAGGTCTGGCCAGACAAAATTTTCATCACCATCCTCAATATATTCTTCATATGACAAACAATTTTTGAGGGAAGTTTCAGGCATCTCATCTTTATTACAAAAGACAATATATTTCTCAACAGTACTAAGGTTTTCTTGAAGCGCCTCTAGGATAGGAACAAAAGGTGCCTCAACAAAGATTACTTTATCCTCAGCATGATTAATTATGTAAACTGCTTGCTCGGGATGTAATCTAAAATTCAAAGTATGAACAACTGCGCCCATTCCTGAGACACCATAATATGCCTCAAGATGCCTAAATGTATTTAGAGCAAGAGTAGCGATGACATCTCCTTGTTTATAACCATCTTGAGAAAGCTTTGAAGCTAACTTCCTTGATCTAACACATACCTCTTTGTAGTTAGTCCTATGGACTTCACCACTTACTAATTTACTTACTACTTCTGACTCAGGATAAATATCTGCAGCATATTCTATAATGCTCGCAACATTTGGTTTCCAGTCTTGCATATCTCCTAATAACATAATTATTCCTCCCTTAATTTCTTGGTGGTTGACCTTTAACTTTAAAAATTGAAATGGTATCAGTGCCCTCTCTTCTAAAAGCACTTAATTCTTGATATTCGACACTGCTGTACCATTGATCGGCTAAGTTTTCATTTGGAAAAGAAAAAATTATAACTCTGCCAGAAACTTCAGAACTTCCTTCAAGTTGACCAATATTATCGTCAAAAGTAATGAACTTGCCTTCATATTTCTTTAATATCGGAAAGAATCCTTTTTCATATTTTTTATAAGTATCAGGATCTTGGATTACGATATTTGCTACAACATATACTGGAACTTCACTCATATTTCTTAAAATCTAAATTAAATATTAACCTAATATTCTTATAATAAAAATATCTTTATTATTTAATACGAAAGCGCTTTTTTAAACCATTTATTTCATGCTTATCTGTTTCATTAAAAATTTGGTTGAGTTGATGTAGGTATGGATAAAAAAACTTTTTTATTTTCCCATTCCAGTTCCAAAGGAGGAAATCTAGATCTTTTTTTTCATCATCTGAAAAGCTCGATGAAATGTTTATTTTAAAAAAATGACTTAAATTAATGAGTTCTTTAGGAAAGCCTCTATCTTTTAAAATATCATCGAGCATTATTTGTTTATCCTTTAATGCATTGTCTAATATTTCAATAGCAATAAGATCTATTAACTCTATACCAGATGCATTTAAGAGAAACCCAGATATTTTTCCATCATCTTTAGAAAAAAAACCATCAAAATTTTGCATAACAATCTTAGGAACACAATAGTCATTTGCAAAACTATTATCCCAAATTATTAAGTCTCTATCCTCACGAAACAACTGTTTCCAACTATCAATATTATTATCAGAATAATTGGATGTTATAACTTGATTTCCTGTCCAAAAGAAAGGAATACTTGTATCAACTTTATCTAATTCTGCTAAGTAAGAATTATTAGAATTTTCAACCATATTTTTACAATACTGTGACGGCACACAAGAAAAATTAATATTTGGAAACTTTTCTAAACAAAGTTCAAGTACTTCTTTATGAAGAGAGAATTGCTCTTTTTCCTTAGGAATATCATCAAAAAGAATACAGAAATTTTCAATAGATAGCTCCTTAAAGATGCCTATTTTTCTTTCTAAATGTTCAAAATCCTTCAACTCCAAAGATGCACCCGGAGAAATGCCAAAGATAATATCAATTCCAGCACTATCTGCATTGGACTTGAATTTTTTAAAATCCTCTATCCAATCAATTGGATAATCATCTTTCCATTTAACTCTATGATAAGGATCTTCTTTCGGGCAATAAAAATAAGTGTTGCATCCGACCTGATGAAGCTTTGATATTAAAGAATCTCTCTCTTTCCAAGATAGTTCAACACCATAATAGCCCTCAATATAGCCTGTTATCATCCTTTGTTTTCTCCACAAATCTTACACAATACATCTTTTTTAAGTTTTGGCTGAGAAATACTAAGATCAGATAAATTTATCCGCATTACCGAACTCCTAAAGGCTTTATCAGCAATTATTTTTAGAGCAATTGAAGCCATAAAAGAACCAATTATGCCCAGCACTGAAGGAGTAATACCAGAGTTTTGGCAGCTATTTTCATTTAAGTTATAGTTTCTTGGGAATAGACACTCATAACAAGGTGAATCTTCTTTAAAGTTAAAAGCAGCAACAATTCCTAGCATCCCCTCTGCAGCTCCAGATATTAAGGGTTTTTTATGCTCATGACACACATCGTTAGATATATATCTTGTTTGAAAATTATCAGATGCATCAAAAATCAAATCATGATGTTCAATTAATTCGAATAGATCTTTTTCCTCAAGGAATTTATTTATTGATTTAATATCAATAAATTCGTACTCATTCTTAAATTTCTCTTTCAAGACTTCTGCTTTTCTTTTATTGAGATCGCTTGCATTAAAATGGTATTGTCTGTGAAGATTTGATAGCTCTACCTTATCACCATCAGCAATTGAAATATTTCCAAAACCTGTCGAAACTAAATAGGTGAGTAGCGGATGAGCAATGCCACCTCCTCCGATTACAAGACAGTTTGTATCAAAGATCTTTTTTTGTAATTTCTCGGAGAAATTATCTATAAGTAACTGTTTTTCAAAAAAATCTAAATTCATTTTTGTGCCAATATCACTCTATCATTTCCTGATAGATCTTTTATCTTTCTAATTAATTTTAAATCATTTTTATAAATAATTTTCTCTACATGCTCGCTTTGATCAAAGCCATGCTCTAGAAGTAGTAATCCATCTTTCTTAAGTAATTGTTTGGCTTGTTGAGAAATAATTTCGAAAGCTTCTAGCCCGTGTAATTCAGAAACAAGTGCTAATAATGGCTCATGCTTCAGATCTGCTAGGTGAGAATCATCTTTATCAATATATGGAGGATTAGAAATTATGCAGTCGATAGAATTTTCTTGAAAACATGAAGCCCAGTTTGATTGGATTAAAAAGAAGTTTTTTTTCATGTAAGTTAGATCATTCTTTCTTGCGACTAGAATAGCTTCTTCAGAAATATCTACACCAAATACAATGAAACTCTCATTTAACATTGCTAAAGAAATGCCAATGCATCCTGATCCTGTTCCAAGATCACATAGAATTGAGCCATCAGATAAATTTAAACTTTTTATGGTATCCACAAGAACTTCTGTTTCAGGTCTTGGAATAAGAACTCTTTGGTCTACAAAATATTTTCTTCCGTAAAATTCAGAGTTTCCAATTAAGTAATCCCTCGGATATCCTTCTTCTAAAGATTTAGCAACATTTTCTATATTACTGATTTGACTTTGAGTAAATTTAGATGAGTCTTTAAATTTTTCTTTTATGTAGAAATTTATGTCCCTTTTGGTCTCAAAGCTTAATTTAGAAAGATCAATATCTTTTTCAGACTTCATTTATTATCTAATTCAAGCTGAGCAAGCATTTCTAGCTGATTTTCTGCTATTAAGGCATCGCTGATAGATCTTATATCTCCATCCATTACTTGATCAAGATTATGCTGGGTAAGTTTAATTCTATGGTCAGTAACTCTTCCTTGAGGAAAATTATAAGTTCTAATTTTTTCACTTCTATCGCCTGAGCCTACAAGAATCTTTCTCTCAGAAGCTATTTCAGCTTGCTGATTTTCTTCCTCCTGTTTTTTTAACTTTGCGCTTAAGAGGGATAATGCTTTTGTCTTATTTTTGTGCTGCGACCTATCATCTTGACACTCTACAACTAAACCACTTGGAAGATGAGTAATTCTTACAGCTGAGTCAGTTTTATTAACATGCTGACCCCCTGCTCCAGACGCTCTGAAAGTATCTACTCTTATTTCTGATTTATCTATCTCTATATCATCTATTTCTTCTGCCTCAGGAAGAACAGCAACGGTACATGTTGATGTGTGGACTCTGCCTTGTGATTCAGTTTCAGGAACTCTTTGAACCCGATGAACTCCCGATTCAAATTTAAGTGTTTTGTAGACTAGCTTTCCTGATATTTTTGCAATTATTTCTTTAAAGCCTCCATGCTCTGCATCTTTCTGGGAAATAATTTCAATAATCCATTTTTCCCTTTCTGCTAATCTAGAGTACATCCTAAATAAGTTACCTGAAAAAATCCCGGCCTCATCCCCTCCTGCTCCGGCTCTGATTTCTAAAAAAGCTGATCTTTCATCATCCTCATCAACTGGTAAAAGCATTAACTTAAGTTCTCCAAGGATTTCATTCATTGAGTTTTCTGTTTCTTCAACCTCCATTTGCGCCAATTCTTTAATTTCATTTTCATCAGACTTTGAAAGGCTTATTGCTTGTGTATTTTCATCGAGAACCTTTAGATACTTGGAATAAAGATCAACAATAGGTTGAATATGCGAAAACTCTTTATTTAATGAAATTAAATCATCTTGATTTAAAGTTGAGGATTCCTCAATTAATTGTTTTTCAATTTCCGAAAGGCGTTCTGAAAGTTTTATTAGCTTTGCCTCAATAGAATCTTGCATTATTTATAATTAGAAATTATTGAAATAAGTTTTTGGCCATCGATAAGTTCAATCTTTTTTCTAAGCTTTTCTGATAATTGAATATTGTTTGTGTTTTCAACAAGAGTTAAAAACTCTAAATTTATGTCGTTGTCATTGGGAAGTTCAAACATTCTTTTATCGTCTATAGATTTAAGAAGTTTTAATATCTCAAAAGCAAATTTGTCATCTTCTATCTTTGAATTAATAGTTTTATGTGATTTTAAGGCTTGATATTTGATGATCTCTTTTCCTCTTCCAGCTTCAACCAATCTTTCTTCAAGATTATCTTGAGAAATCTTTTCGATATCATCAATTGAAAACAAGTAAACCAGTTCTAAATCTTCTATTTCTGGTTCAACATTCCTAGGAACAGCCAAATCTATTATCATCATTGGTTTGTTTCCTCTATTTTTAAATGCATTTTCAACTGCTCCTTTACCAATAATTGGTGTAAGACTTGATGCAGAACAAATAATAATATCAGCATTAATAATTTCTCTATGGACTAGATTTAGAGGCATTGGAATTACAGAAAAATCTTCAGATATCTTTATTTCTTTTATAGTTCTATTTATAGCAGAAATAGACCTCAAGCCTTTGTCAAAGAGGTTTTTAATTATAGATTTTGCTAAATCTCCTCCTCCAATTACTAGGACTTCCTTGTTTTCAGGATTCTCAAATATTTCCTTTACGAGGTTGAATGATAAGCCGCTCACAGATAATGGATTTATACCTATCTTTGTTTCAGTTCTTACTTTTTTTGTAATTTCAAAAACTTTTTCAACATAAATCATAAGTTCTTTCCCAACGAGCCTAAAAGCTTTGGCTGAATTATATGCGTTTTTAAATTGTCCAAATATTTCTTGCTCCCCAACCACTTGAGAATCTATGCCGCAACAAACTCTACACATATGCTCAAATGCTTTTAAACCGTCAAAAATATAAAAGTTTTTATCAGGTATATCAGAAATATTAAGTGCCTCCTTAGTTAGTTTTAGGACATCATCTTCTATGCCCTTGTCTCCATAGAAATATATTTCAGTCCTATTACATGTAGAAAGGCCAAAAAAACCAGAAATCTTTTTACCTAATTTTGATATTAGAAAATCATTTAGATAAACGAGATTTGAATCATCAACGATAAATCTTTCTCTATCTGAAACTTTTGAGGTCTTATGGTTTATTCCAACTAGGTGAATTTCTTGCATTATTTAAGTTAAGTATTTAGCTGTAGCTAAAAATTGATTGATTTGAAAGATTATTTTTCATTTTTGATCAAAACTATGAATGTTATTATACAACTTATCTAGTAAAGAAAAATAATTGAAGCAAAATGAAGTTTTTATCTCCTGCAAAGTTAAATCTTAACTTGAAAGTTATTTCAAAAAGAATTGATGGTTATCATAATTTAGAAACTACCTTCCAGTTTATAGACCTATTCGATGAGATTACTTTCGAGAAAAGTAATGAATCTTTCAATATTAGCTGTCATGGTTTAGAGATAGAGCCTGAAAATAATTTAATTTTTAAATCATTCAACGCAATCAAAGAATATTGTGAAGTAGATGAAGGTATTCAGATTCATTTAAAAAAGAATATTCCAGTTGGAGCTGGGCTTGGAGGTGGGAGCTCTAATGCAGCAACAACTCTAATTGCATTAAACAAAATTTGGGATCTTGATTTATCCAGGGAAGAGTTAGCTAAAATTGGGAAGCCTTTAGGGGCAGATATTCCTATATTTATATATGGCAAAAATGCTATTGCAGAAGGAATTGGTGACGTTTTTTTAGATGTTGAATTTAGAAAAAATAAATTCTTACTTATTTGTCCAAATATTGAAGTTTCAACTGGTGAAATGTTCAGAAAACTCAAAATTGATAAATTAAGTCCCAATCATCAAAATTCATTCCTAGATACTCTACTAAGAGAAAATAAAAGCATTGAGGAATTTTATGCTAGCAATATAAATGATTATGATTTGAAGCTATCTGGAACTGGCTCAACACTCTTTATAGAGTATGACAAAAAGGATGGTTTAAAAAAAATATTACAAAAAATTCCAAAAAATTGGAGATTCTTTTTCTGTGAAGGATTACAATACTCACCATTGACAGGAGTTTAAAGAGATGGGGTGTGGCCAAGCGGTAAGGCAACGGGTTTTGATCCCGTCATGCGTAGGTTCGAATCCTACCACCCCAGCCAAATAAATATGAGTAATGGAACAATAGATATCTTCTCAGGATCATCTTGCATTGATCTATCAAATGAAGTCGCAAAACTTTTAAATAATGAGCTTTCTTCAATTGAATTGGGAACTTTTTCAGATGGTGAAATCCAAGTAGAAATTAATGAGAATGTTAGAGGTCACGATACCTTTATAATTCAGTCTACCTGCTTTCCAGCTGATAAACATCTCATGGAATTAATGTTACTAGCTGATGCCCTAAAGCGATCTTCTGCTTCTAAGATCACTGCGGTTGTTCCATATTATGGCTATGCTAGACAAGACCGAAGAGTGAGGTCTTCAAGAGTCCCAATTAGTGCAAAAGTTGTATCTGATATGTTTAGTTCTGTTGGTATTAATAGAGTTTTAACACTAGATCTTCATTCTGAAACAATCCAAGGTTTTTTTGATATGCCTGCTGATAATGTTTATGCAACAAAACTAATGATTGAAGATATATCCAAGCATTATTCTAAAGATAATTTAGTTATTGTCTCGCCAGATGTTGGTGGGGTCGTCAGATCAAGAGCGTTAGCAAAATATCTTGATGGTCTTGATCTTGCAATTATAGATAAGCGAAGAGATATGGCTAATGAATCAGAAGTAATGAACATAATTGGTGATGTTGCTGGAAAAGAATGTATAGTTCCTGATGACATCATCGATACAGCAGGAACAATATGCAATGCAGCCAAGGCTTTAAAAGATGCTGGGGCAAGTAAAGTAAGTGCATATATAACTCATCCTGTTTTGTCAGGTCCAGCTATTGAAAGAATAAGTAACTCTGAGATTGATGAACTTGTTGTAACTAATTCGATTCCTCTTACCCAAGATGGTCAAAAATGCAGTAAAATACGCGTCATATCGATCGCACCAATAATATCAGAGTGTATTAAGAGGCTTTCTAATGAGGAATCCTTGAGTGCGGTTTTTTTATAAGAGGTTTTTATGTCAGAACAAATAATGATAAATGCAGTTTCTAGATCTGAGCTTGGGTCTAATAGAGCCAGAAATATTAGAAGTGATAATATGGTCCCAGCTGTAATTTATGGAAATGAGAAAGAGCTCTTAAATGTAAATATCCCTCTAAATGAGCTCACAAAGGCATCACAGAATGACCTATTTTTTACTCAAGTTCTAATCATTAAAGTTGGTGACAATGATGAAAAGGTTGTGCTTAAGGAGCTTCAAAGGGAGCCTATGAAAGGCAAGTTGCTTCATGCTGATTTTATGAGAGTTTCGAGGAAAACTATGCTTAAAGTCACAATTCCCTTTAACTTTTTAAATGAAGAAGACTGTGTAGGAGTTAAAACAGAGGGTGGAGTTGTTACAAAAACAATGAGAGATATCGAAATTCTATGTTCTGCAGAAAATATTCCTGAAATTATTGAAGTTGATATTGCCGGACTTAATTTAGGAGACTCTATTAGACTTACTGACCTGTCTCTTCCAGAGGGTTCAGAAATTCCAGGACTTACAGAAGAAACTGATCAAATGATAGTTTCTGTAAATGCTCCAAAAGCTGTGGTTGAAGAAGAACCTCTTGAAGATGAAGTTCTTGAAGGAGACGAAGATGGTGATGAGGTCACTGATGGAGCTTCTGACGAAGGCTCTGAAGAATCAGAAGAAAAAGAAGAAGCTACAGAATAACTATCCTGTGCAAAAGGTATTTATTCTTGGTATCGGAAATCCAGAAGAAAAATATAACAATACCAGGCATAACATTGGCAAAGATTGGGTTGAAAAAATTGCTAAAGATCACGAACTAACTTTCGTAAAAAAATCAAAATTAAAGTGTAGTATTTGTGAAGTAGAGCCCCATGTTTATTTAGTGGTGCCAGATGTGTATGTAAATGAAAGTGGCAAAGTTGCTGCATTGCTCAAAAGATATCTAAATGCTAAACCTGAGCACATTTTAGTATTGCATGATGATATTGATATACAGATTGGTGATGCAAAATTTAAATCTGGTGGCGGAGATGGTGGTCACAATGGATTAAAAGATTTATCTAATGTTATTGGAAAAGATTTCAAAAGATTAAAAATTGGTGTTAGCCATCCCGGTAGAAAAAATGAAGTTACAAATTGGGTTTTAGGAAAGTTCAAACCAGCAGAGACTCAACTTCTTGAAGAGTTGTATAAAAAAGTTATGGTTCACAAAAATAAAATATTTAGCCTTGAAATAGAAAATCTTCAAAACTTGGTAAATTAATATGGGCTTTAAATGTGGAATCATTGGTTTACCAAATGTAGGTAAATCAACATTATTCAATGCCATAACTCAATCCTCTATACCTGCTGAAAATTTTCCTTTTTGTACAATTGAACCAAATGTCGGAGTCGTTGAAGTTCCTGACTCGAGACTAAATCAATTACAAGAAATAGTAATAGCTAAAAAAGTTATACCTACAACTTTAAACTTAGTTGATATTGCTGGATTGGTTAAAGGCGCCTCTAAAGGTGAAGGTTTAGGAAATAGCTTTCTATCAAATATAAGAGAAATGAATGCCTTAGCTCATGTTGTAAGATGTTTTGACGATAATAATATCACTCATGTAGATGGTGAAATTAATTCAACCAGAGATGCGGAGGTAATAAATCTAGAGCTTATTTTTGCCGATCTAGAAACCTTAAATAAAAGAAAAGAAAAAATTGAAAAGAAATTAAGGTCTGGGGATAAGGATTTAGCTAATGAATTTAACTTAATTGAGAATTGTATAAAAACTCTTGAGTCTGGAGATTTTATTGATATATCTGACTTCTCC
Source organism: uncultured SAR86 cluster bacterium (assembly GCA_902622845.1). Taxonomy (GTDB): domain Bacteria; phylum Pseudomonadota; class Gammaproteobacteria; order Magnimaribacterales; family D2472; genus CACNXK01. Next base: position 75,162 of record CACNRI010000004.1, read on the forward strand.
AATAAAGAGGATCTAAAAATAATTCAGTCTTTTCAATTATTAACAACTAAACCAATCTTCTTCATTGCAAATGTTTCTGATACTAAATCATCTAAAGAGAATCTTGATAATCTTAAGGAATATGCAAAAAAAATGAATCAAGAAGTTATTGAAGTTCAAATTAAATTAGAAGAAGAAATAGCTAACCTTGATGCACAGGATAAGAAAGATTTTCTAGAACTAGAAGGTATAGAAGAACCAGCCCTCAACAAAATTATTAAAAAAGGGTATGAAATACTTGGTTTGGATACTTTTTTTACTGCTGGCCCAAATGAACTGAGAGCATGGACATTAAAAAGAGGCTCTCTTGCTCCTCAAGCAGCTGGAAGAATCCATACAGACTTTGAAAGAGGTTTCATTAAGGCTGAAATTATTAGCTTTGAAGACTATGTATCTTTTGGTGGCGAGGCAGGCTCAAAAGAAAATGGTAAGTTAAGATTGGAAGGGAAAGATTACATATTTAAAGATGGTGACATAGCCCACTTTAAATTTAATGTTTGACTTTTATTGAGAGTAAATTATTATTTCGGGTCAATGGCTATGTAGCTCAGATGGTTAGAGCACAGCACTCATAACGCTGGGGTCGGTGGTTCAATTCCACCCATAGCCACCAATTTCTACTTCTTGTTTATTAAAAAAATTATTATCAAGGATACAAGAGCAACCACTCCGCTATCCCCAATTGTATCTAAGATGGTAACAAGGTTTGAATATACTACTCCAACAAATGGAGCATCAGGACCAAAAAGAACTCCAAGCAATAGAGCAACTGCGACTATAACTAGAAGAACGTCTGTAACCTGTTTTAGGTAACTTTTGATTTTGTTTAATGAATAGTAAAAATCTAGCTTCATTTTTAAGATTTTAAGTCAAAGGGAGAAATTAATCTCCCTTTGAAAGAATAAATGATTACTTAAGCAACCCTATCAGAATAGCAGCTACTAGTAGTCCAACGATTCCAGCATCACCAAGCATTGAAACAACACCTAGAAGATTTTCAAGAACATCGCCAACTAAAAAAGCATTGCCGCCAAAAACGATACCAGCTACAACACCAAATCCGATAAAAGCAACAAAAATCTTAGTAAGACCTGTTACTATATCCATTATCATTTTCATTCCAGTTTCCATAATTCCCCCCTATAAAGGTAATGGTTAACACGCATATGAAACCAAAATTGATGATGGTTTTCAAATTACCTCAAAAGTATATTTAACGTAATTTGACTTTTAGAACTTTATTTACTAAGAGCTTTAATTGACAGTTTCATTTTACCTCTATCAAATCCAATAAGCTTAACTGTAACTTTCTGTCCTTCTTCTAAAACTGCTGAAACATCCTCAGTTCTCTCTTCCGAAATCTCTGAAATATGAAGCAATCCATCCTTTCCAGGTAAAATATTTACAAATGCTCCAAAGTCCACAATCTTCACAACTGTTCCTTCATAAACTTTGTCTAATTCAGGCTCTTCAATAATCTTATCGATAATATCGAGTGCTGCCTGCATCTTAGCCTGGTTATCACCAAAGACTGATATTTCTCCAGTATCGTTTATGTCTACAACAGCTCCAGACTCTTCTTGAATAGACTTAATGACTGCTCCACCCTTTCCAATGATTTCTTTTATCTTATCTTTATTGACCATGAATTTTTGCATTGATGGAGCATCTGAAGCTAATTCCTTAGGCTTAGAAAGGACTTCGTTCATCTTTTCAAGAATATGCATTCTTGCAACTTTTGCACTGGTAAGTGCTTCGTCCATTATTTTTTCATTTATACCATCAATTTTTATGTCCATTTGTAATGCCGTTATTCCTTTTTCAGACCCAGCAACTTTAAAATCCATATCTCCCAAATGATCTTCATCTCCAAGAATATCTGTTAGAACTGCGAACTCATCGCCATCTTTAATCAAACCCATCGCTATTCCAGCAACAGGAGCTGTTAAAGGCACTCCAGCATCCATCAAGGAAAGAGAAGTTCCACACACAGTAGCCATTGAACTTGAACCATTCGACTCTGTAATCTCAGAGACTATTCTCACTGTATAACCAAAAGCATCAAAGTCGGGAAGAACTCCTTTTAAAGCTCTCTTTGCTAAATTACCGTGCCCAATCTCCCTTCTTTTTGGGCCCATTGGCATACCAATCTCACCTACGCAATAAGCAGGAAAATTATAATGAAGCATGAAATGATCATGTTCTTCGCCATCAAGAGATTCAAGCCTTTGAGCATCTCGAGGAGATGCAAGCGTTGCAGCTACTAATGCCTGAGTTTCACCTCTGGTGAATAAAGCTGAACCATGAGCTCTATTCAGAACATCGGTTTCAACTGTTAATTGTCTTACGGTATTTAAATCTCTTCCATCGATTCTTGGTTTACCTGAAAGAATATTTTTCCTAACTATTTGACTCTCAAGTTTTTTGAAGGCACTCATTACTTTTCCAGTAGCTAACTCATCAAGGTCTTCATATTTTTCTAGAATTTCAAGACGGACTGCGTTAATAGCTTCAGATCTGTCGGATTTCTTTGCAATTGTGAATGCTTCCTCAATCTTGGATGAAAAATCTGATTCAAGTTCAGCAAAATATCTAGGTGTTTCCTCATCTTTTTCAACTATCCAGTTCTCAACACCCACTAATTCTCTAAACTCTTTTATTTTATCAATAACTATCTGCATAGATTTATGACCAAACAATACAGCGCCTAGCATAAGATCTTCATTAAGTTCGCTTGCCTCAGATTCAACCATAAGAACTGCTTCAGATGTACCAGCAACTACCATATCCAGGAAAGACTGATCCATTATTTTTTTTGACGGATTAAGAGCATAGCTCCCATCAATAAAACCAACTCTAGCAGCACCAATAGGTCCTTGAAAAGGCACACCGGACAAAGATAATGCTGCAGATGCCCCAATCATAGCTGCAATGTCAGAAGAAAATTCTTCATCAGAAGAAATGACCGTAGACATAATCTGAACATCATTTTTAAACTCGTCAGGGAATAGAGGCCTAATTGGTCTATCGATAAGTCTGGACGTTAATGTTTCTTTCTCAGTTGGTCTAGCTTCTCTCTTAAAATACCCACCAGGAATCTTTCCTGCCGCATAAAATTTCTCTTGATAAAAAACAGCAAGTGGGAAGAAATCCTTTCCGGGATCAGCTTCTTTTTTTGCAACAACTGTTGTAAGTACTTGGGTTTGATCTACAGTAACAAGAACAGCTGCAGTTGCTTGTCTAGCTATTCTTCCTGTTTCGAGGGTTATTTCTTTTCCCCCATATTCAAATGATAATGATTTTGGTTCTAAATGTTTTTCCACGTTTTATCCTCTTAAATTAAGGTCTGTAATAATTTTTTTATAACTTTCAGGATTAGTTCTTTTCAAATATGCTAAAAGTTTTCTTCTGAGATTAACCATCCTAATTAGACCTGTTCTTGAGTGATGATCTTTTTTATGTGTCTTGAAATGACTTTGAAGTTTATTAATATTTTCCGTAAGTAAAGCTATCTGAACCTCTGAAGATCCAGTGTCGTTTTCATCCTTCTGGAATTTTTTGACTAAATTAGCTTTTTCGTCTTTTAAAAGCGCCATAATTATTCTCCTAGGACATACATTTTTATTTATTTACACCCGTCAAACCTCGCATGTCTAAAGTTTGAGTGCGTAGCTTAAAGGTATTTAAAGATATTAACAACTAATTTCTTTTATATTTAAAGAGACAAATCCTCCATATTTATCAAATCACTCATTTGGACATCGTCTACTTTTTTTGCATCTTTAAGTTCAAATTTACCTTGAGAAAGTCGCACAAGCTCTACTAAATGGCCGCCGCATCCAAGTTTGTCACCCAAGTCTCTTGCAATAGATCTAATATAGGTGCCCTTGGAGCATGATATTTCAAAGGAAACAAAAGCATTTTCCACAACAATATTTAAAATCTTGTAAATTTTTATGTCTCTGGGTTCTTTTTCTATCAGCTTTCCTTCTCTCGCATGTTTATAAAGCGGTTTACCTTTGTATTTTAAAGCAGAGAAAAATGGGGCTTTTTGCTTTGATTCCCCTACGAAGGTTTTAATCATTTCAATAATTTCCTCTTCACTTACTTGAATCTTTTTCTCCTCAATAACGCTTCCCTCAGAGTCATCAGTTGTGGTTTGGATTCCCAACATAATTTTTGAAAAGTATGACTTATCTAGATTTAGAAATCTTTCTGATAACTTTGTGCCCTTATTAATTCCACACACTAACAAGCCTTCTGCCAAGGGATCAAGCGTGCCAAAATGACCAATTTTTTTTATGTCCAGCCTTCTTTTTATTTTTTGGATAGCTTTATTAGATGAAAGACCCTTGTCTTTATTTATTAAAAAAATACCTGAATTCATTTAATATTCTTTAAGAGATTTTCTATGTTGTCTGCTTCCTCAGGCGTTTTATCAAAAATGAATAGAATCTTAGGCACTCGTCTAATTTTCATTGATTTTGAGATCTCGCTTCTAATCATGCCTGAAAATTTTGAAAGAATTTTTTCATTTAGTTCAGTTTCATCTTGATAGACCGAATAAAAGACTTTTGCAACTGAAATGTCTTGTGTTACAGAAATATGGTTTATGACTATAGATTTAAGTCTTGGATCTCTAACTTTTTGAAGAATTATATTTGAAATTTCTTTTTTAAGATAATCTGCAATTCTTTCAGGTCTTAAGGACATATTAACTTAAATTGATTGAGATTCTTCTTTCCTATCAAATACCTCAATCTTATCTCCCTCTCGAATATCTTTATAATTTTTGATACCCATTCCACATTCTGTTCCATTCTTGACTTCATTAACGTCATCTTTAAATCTTCTTAAAGAATCCAGCTCACCCTGGAAAATTACAATATCATCTCTAAGAACTCTTACCGGCTTATTCCTTAGAACAGTCCCCTCTACAACAACGCAACCGGCAACTTGCCCAAATTTTGGTGAATTGAATACTTCGAGAACATCAGCTGTTCCAACTATCTCTTCTCTAATAATTGGGTCAAGTAATCCGCTTAGTTTTGCTTTAGCATCATCAATGAGTTCATAAATAATGCTGTAGTAAGTTAAGTCAATTCCCTCTTTTTCAATTATCTTTTTTGCTGCATTGTCAGCACGAACATTGAAACCAACAATGCTTGAGTTAGTTGTAATTGCTAAATTTGCATCGGATTCAGTAATGCCGCCAACACCAGAAGCAACAATCTTAATTGAAACCTCATCATTCCCTATTTTGGCAAGAGAAGCATTTATAGCTTCAGCAGTTCCTGCAACATCAGTTTTAATTATTAGGTTTAGAAACTTCATAGAAGCTTGGCCCATTGATTCAAATATATCTCCCATGCTGTCATCTTTTTGCTTAATTTGTTTCTTTTCCTTTTGCTTACTATCTCTAAAATCTATAACTTCTCTTGCAGCTTTTTCATTTTTAACAACTTGGAAGGAGCTTCCTGCATTTGGAGCAGTATCAAGACCAAGCACCTCAACAGCTGATGATGGTCCTGCTTGCTTAATCTTCTCTCCAGATGAATTTGTTATTGCCTTTACTTTCCCCATAGACATATCACTGATCACAACGTCACCAACCTTCAAACAACCATTCTGAACTAAGAATGTTGAGACAGCTCCTCTAAATTTATCTAATTCAGACTCAATTACGACACCTTGAGCATCCCCTTCATGAAAAGCTTTAAGTTCAAGAATTTCTGCTTCAAGAGAAATTGCTTCAAGAAGCTTATCGACCCCTTCACCATTAAGGGCTGAAACAGGAATCATCTGAACATTGCCACCCCAGTCTTCTGGCACTAGGTCTTTTGCTCCCAAATCTCCTTTTACCTTTTCAGCATCTGCTCCCTGAAGATCCATCTTATTAATAGCAACTATTATCGAAACTTCAGCAGCTTTTGCATGATTTATAGCTTCTTCAGTTTGGGGCATAATGCTGTCATTTGCAGCAACTACCAGCACAACAATATCAGTTGTATTTGCACCTCTAGCTCTCATAGAAGAAAAAGCTGCATGTCCTGGTGTGTCTATAAAAGTTATACTGCTATCCTTTGACTTTACCTCATAAGCACCGATATGTTGCGTAATGCCTCCAGCCTCTGAATCAACTACTTTAGCTTTCCTAATAAAATCTAAAAGCGTTGTTTTCCCATGATCTACATGACCCATTACTGTTACAACAGGTGATCTTGTTTTTTCTTTACCGTCATAAGTAATTTGATTTAATAATTCCTCTTCAACATCATCTGAGGCCTTTGCAACACTATTGTGACCAATTTCTTCAACAGCCAATATCGCTGTTTCTTGATCTAAAATATCATTAATGGTTGCAGAAACTCCTAAACCCATTAGAGTTTTTACTAGCTCACCACCCTTAATTGCCATCAATTTTGCTAATTCTCCAACTTGAATAGATTCTGGTATCTCAATATCTTTTTTAATAAATTCTTGAGGCTTTTCAAACTTGTGCTTTGGATCATCAATATCCATTCCATCACTTTCTGCATACTTCTCAGCTGCTTTTGAAAGCTCTTCTTTAACATTTTTAGGTTTTTCAGCAGCTTTTATATTTTCTTTATTTTTCTGTTCTGCTTTGAATCTTGCTTCTCTTTTAGAGGCAGCTTCTTTTAGCTGTTCTTGCCTTTTTACTTGCTCAGCTTTCAATGCTTCTGAAGCAGCCTGTCTTTTCGCCTCAATATTGTCCGAGTAGCTCTTAGTTTCACTAGAATCAGCAACAGCTTTACCACCTTTAGATTTAACCTTTATGCCAACTCCTGATGAAGATGATATTGATGATGAGGTTTGTTTTTGTTTCTGCTTTAAAGATCTTAGAAGAATTTGTTTGTGGGCTGTCGTTACTTCGTCTGTTGCACTGCTATGAGACAATCCAGCAGATGACATCCTTTTAAGTAATGCTTCCTCAGAGATTTTAAGAGTCTTTGCAAAATCTTTAACTGTTGTTTGTGCCATCTTTTATTTGAACCAATGCTCCCTTGCTTTCATAATCATTTCTGAGGCTGAATCCTCAGAAATATCAATTATTTCCATTAACTCATCTGTAGCAAGTTCAGCTAAATCATCTTTATTTTTGATGCCTGATTTAGTCAGTGCATTTACCTGTTCATCGCTTAACTCAAGATCAGTTAATGACTCTTGATCTTGTTCATCCTGCTCAACTTCGCTCATTGCTTCTAAAAGAGCAGCATCTTCAGCAGCACTTTTCACTCTTTGAATTTCTTCTTCATCTTCAAAAATATTTGATAGTTTTTTCTTGGAAGCGTATGCAATATCATCAAAACTCCTTAATCCTAATTCAATAATTGATTCTGCTGATTCTTCACTTACTTCCAGACTAGCAACAAGCTTTCCAAGGAATTCAGTCTCGTCAACCTTTTCTTTAGCTTCTGCTTCTTCACTGCTTATAATATTTAAGTCCCAACCCGAAAGTTTTGATGCTAATCTAATATTCTGACCTCTTGCTCCAATTGCTAGTGCAAGATTTTCTTGATTGACAGCAATCTCCATAGATTTTGATGTTTCATCTAAAACTATTGACTCAATCTTAGCCGGTTCTAAAGAATTAATTACTAATTGGGCAGGATTATCATCATAAATTACGATATCTATTCTTTCATTACCAAGCTCTCCAGAAACTGCTTGAACTCTTGATCCTCTCATCCCAACACAGGCACCTACAGGATCAATTCTTCCATCATTAGTTTTAACAGCAATTTTTGATCTAGATCCCGGATCTCTGGCAACTCCTCTTATTTCTATTACATCTTCATTGACTTCAGGTACTTCTATTCTAAAGAGCTCGGTAACCATTTCTGAGCAAATTCTACTTAACATTAATTGAAGTCCTCTGCCTTCAATTTCTTTTATTTGTAATACAGCTCTAACTCTGTCATTAATTTTAAAAATTTCTCCTGGTAAAATCTGGTCTCTTGGAAGAATAGCTTCAGCATCTTGACCTAGATCAACAATAATGTTGTCTCTTGTCACCCTCTTAACAAATCCAGATACTAAATTATTGTCACTTGACCGAAATTTCGAGACGATAAGCTCTTTTTCAGCCTCTCTAACTTTTTGAAGCATGACCTGTCTAGCTGCTTGCGTTTCAATCCTTCCAAACTCAACATTATCTACTTGCTCAAAATAAAGTTCTCCAATCTCCATAGATGATTCAGAAGGTGATATGTAAGATTCCCTGTGGAATTCTTCATCACTCTCATCAAGCACTTCCCACTGTCTTTTTGTAATGAATTCTCCAGATCCTCTATCTACTTCAACAATAAGTTGAGCATCCTCATGAAAGTGTCTTTGTGAGGCAGATGCGATTGCTAACTCCATAGCAACAAAAATAACATCTTTCTCAAGACCCTTCTCAGAGGAGACAGAATCTACAACAGCTAAAATTTCTTTACCTTCCATTTTTTTCCCTCAAAATTTCTTTGTAATTTGGCATTAATTTGCACATATCTATTATTCCAAAGTCGATAGTTAATTCTTCTTTTCCAATATTTAGTTCAAGAGAATCATTTTCGACTGACTTCAAAATTGCTTTAAATGTTTTTTTATCATTAATCTTGTCTTTCAGCTTTATCTTTAATGTTTTTCCTACAAAATCATTCAATTGATAGCTGTAAAAGAATTTTCTATCAAGACCTGGAGTTGAAACTTCAAGAACATAATCATCTATAAAATCTGAATCAACTGAAAGTTCAAGATTTAAATCTCTAGAAATATTTTCACAATCATCTATAGTGGCGCCATTTATGGCATCTATAAAAACCCTTAATGTAGGAATATTCTTACCTTGGGAGATCTCTAAGCCCCAAAAATCACACCCATGATCATTTACAATGGGTTCAATAATTTCTTTTATTCTTTCTTTTTCCATATTCCATATACAAAAATAGGGCATATGCCCCATCAAAAATTCTAATTTTTGACTGGTAGCGGGGGCTGGATTTGAACCAACGACCTTCGGGTTATGAGCCCGACGAGCTACCAGACTGCTCCACCCCGCAACGCAGCGAAAGTGAAGTTTATAGAAATGATAGCCAGTTGGTCAAGGCATATCAAATTTTTTTTATTTAAATATTTTGAGTTATGATATGTTTTTTTTAAAGCCGAAGTGGTGGAATTGGTAGACACGCTATCTTGAGGGGGTAGTGAGCTAATGCTCGTGCGGGTTCAAGTCCCGCCTTCGGCACCAACTTTATTCTGTTGGAAGTGAATCTAATTCGTCTATTTCTTCTAAGATAATTTCCTGTTCAGGAAAGTTTAAGTTATCTTGCGTGTTTAAGTTTTTTAGGAGAACAGCTTGAGTCATTGCAAGAATTAAGAAAAGTGAGCCAACAATCCATGTCAACCTTCCAAGAAGGTTGGAAGGTCCAAGAGCACCAAACATTGAGTTAGAAGATCCGCCACCAAATGCTGACCCAAGGTCAGAGCCTTTACCCTGTTGAAGTATCACAAGAATTACAAGCAAAACTGCCAGAATAATACAAAGAATTTGTACAAATAAAATCATCTTTTAAAAAGTCTCCAAAAAATCATTATAAATATCTAAAAAATCTTTTCCATTCAATGAAGCTCCACCTATTAAAGCACCATCAATATTTGTTTGTTGAAAAAAACTTTTAGCATTTTCACAATTTACACTGCCGCCATAAATAACACTAATAGCTTCAATTTCAGCGATGGATTGTACTATATCTTTAATATGTTGGTGAATATTATTCACCTCATCTGCAGTAGGTGTCTTTCCTGAACCAATAGCCCAAACTGGCTCATAAGCTATTACAACAATCTTTTTAGTAGATATTGATGTAAATATTTCTTTTAGTTGCATATCCAGCACTTCAAGAGTTTTACCTGCGTTATAGTCTTGAAGAGATTCACCTATACAAACAACTGGCACAATATTCTTCTCAAGACATATTCTTAGCTTTTCTGAAACAATGCTATTTGTTTCATTATAAAACTCTCTTCTTTCTGAATGACCTAAAATCGAAAATGTACAGCCTTTGTCAATTACCATATCAGCACTTATATCTCCCGTTTTAGCGCCATCACTAAATCTAGAGATATCTTGTGCGCCTAGAAATCCAAATTTAAAAAGGTTTTTAAGTTCAGTTAAATGAGAAATTGGAGGGGCAATTCCCATAAACTTAAAGTAGGAAGATTTATTATCAGAATTTACTTCATCATTATTAGATACCATCTCTCTTTGCATCCAGTCTGAAATACCACCAGAGGGTATATTCATTTTCCAATTTGCAATTACTAGAGGGTGTGACATTTTATTAAGGTTATATTATTACGGTGTTTTAGACTCAAACAGCTTAATGAGATCATTTGTATATTTTTTGGCTGTTTTTTTGTTTTCAGATTCAATCATTATTCTAATCTTATTTTCAGTTCCTGATGGCCTTACAAGAATTCTATTAATTGTTAAATCTGACTTGATATCATTTATGGCTATTTTTACTTCGGCATCACTGACAATATCTTTGTTTTTAACGCTTATGGATTCGTTTATTTGAGGAATTTTATTGAAATTAGAAAGAACATCTTTTGGATCTTTATCAAGCATAACTAGTGAACTTATTGTTTTTAACGCTGCTATAGTTCCATCACCTGTGCTGACAAGGTCTCTGCAGATAATATGTCCGGAAGGTTCTCCCCCAAGAAGCCAGCCCTCTTTAAGTAATAAATCTGAAACATATTTATCGCCAACGTCGGCTCTTTTGAATGAATATCCAAGCTTATTAAGGCCATCTTCTAATCCAACATTAGACATTTGAGTTCCAACTATGCCTGACCATGGGCCAAGTCTGTTAGGATTGGCAAAACCTAATATGTAGAGAATGTCATCACCATCTAAAATATTTGATTCTCTATCTACGATGGTTACTCTATCAGCATCACCATCTAGTGACACACCAAAGTCAGCTCTATGTTCTTTAACAAGTTTTTGAACAAGCTCAGGATTGGTTGAGCCACAATCTTGATTGATATTGAATCCATCGGGCTGATCACCAACAACTATTGTCTCAGCTCCTAACTCACGAAAAACATCTGGAGAAACCTTATAAGATGCTCCATTTGCACAATCAAGGACAATTCTTAAGTCAGTAAAACTAATGTCATCAGGAACTGTTGATTTACAGAATTCAACATATCTTGATCCGGATTCATCAAATCTTTTAGCTTTTCCAATTTCTACAGATGGTAATGAAGTAATTTTTTCACTTAAAATATTTTCGATCATCATCTCAATTTTTCTATCGATTTTCACGCCGCTATTATCAAAAATCTTAATCCCATTGTCTTGATAATTATTATGAGACGCGCTTATTACAATTCCACATTGATTTCTAAAAGATTTAGTTAAATACGCAACTCCTGGCGTTGGCAGTGGACCCAGAAGCCTAACATTCATCCCTACAGACAAGAATCCTGCTTGAAGTGCAGCTTCAAGCATATAACCTGATACTCTGGTGTCTTTTCCAATTAATACTGTATCCCAGCCAAGTTCTTTAAAAACAATACCAGCTGCATGACCGATCCTAAGGCATGCTTCAGGAGTCACTTTAGTTTCGACAGGACCCCTAATTCCGTCGGTACCAAATTTAAGATTCATAGACCTATTATAACTCTTCTGCTGGTCCTTTTATTGAAGATTCTTTTGTACTCTTTTTAGGAGGCTCGTCGTCATTATTCCAATCACTCGGCTCCCTGGGCTCTGCACCACTCATGATGTCATCAATTTGATGTTGATCGATTGTCTCATATTTCAAAAGCGCCTCAGCCATTGTATGAAGTTTATCCATATTATCCTTCAAAATAGTTTCAGCTCTCTCGTAGCAAGAATTAATTATATCTTTTATTTCACTATCAATAAGTTTCGAGGTCTCATCACTATAAGTCTTTGACGATTGTGATGCAGATCTTCCTAAAAATGGACTTGAATCATCTTCCCCAAACTTTAGAGGCCCAACCTTATCAGAGAGTCCCCATTTTGTAACCATGTTAGTAGCAATTCCAGTAGCAACTTCAATATCGTTTGAAGCTCCAGTAGTAATATTTCTCTCACCATTTATAAGTTGTTCAGCTATTCTTCCTCCGTAGAGTGTGCATATTCTACTCAAGAGATACTCTTTACTTTGCATATACTTATCATCTTCAGGAAGGAACATAGTAACTCCTAAGGCTCGGCCTCGAGGAATTATAGTTACTTTATAAACTGGATCATGTTCTGGAACTATTCTTCCAACAATGGCATGTCCTGCTTCATGATATGCAGTAAGACGTTTTTGCTCTTCAGTAAGTATCATTGATTTTCTTTCAGGGCCCATCATGATTTTGTCTTTAGCAAGATCTAAGTGAGTCTGCTCGACTTTTTTATCACCATATCTAGCTGCGAATAGAGCTGCTTCATTAATTAGGTTGGCTAAATCCGCACCAGAGAATCCTGGAGTTCCTCTAGCAATTGCTCTTAAGTCAACATTTTTATCAAGTGGAACTTTTCGAACATGGACTTTTAAGATTTGTTCTCTACCTCTAATGTCAGGCATATCAACAACAACCTGTCTGTCGAATCTTCCAGGTCTCAATAAAGCTGGGTCAAGAACATCAGGTCTATTTGTTGCTGCAACTATGATAATTCCATCATTGGCCTCAAAGCCATCCATTTCGACAAGAAGCTGATTAAGTGTCTGCTCTCTCTCATCATGTCCTCCACCAAGGCCTGCTCCTCTGTGCCTGCCAACGGCATCGATTTCATCAATAAAAACTATGCATGGGGAATTCTTTTTTGCTTGATCAAACATGTCCCTTACTCTTGATGCACCAACACCAACAAACATTTCAACAAAATCAGAGCCTGAAATGCTAAAGAAAGGCACTCTAGCCTCACCTGCAGTAGCTCTAGCAAGAAGAGTCTTACCAGTTCCAGGAGGACCCACCATTAAAACACCTCTTGGTATTTTTCCACCAACTTTTTGAAATCTCGTTGGGTCTTTTAGGTAGTCAACGAGTTCTTGAACATCTTGTTTTGCTTCCTCACATCCAGCTACATCTTTAAAAGTAGTTTTAACCTTTCCACCTTCCATTAACTTAGCTTTACTTTTTCCGAAAGACATTGGTCCGCCTCTTCCGGACATACTTCCCTGCATTTGCCTCATGAAAAAGAAAAATATCGCAAGTAAAAGTAAAATTGGGAATGCTCCAACCAGTAATTGCGACCAAACTGACGGTTGTTCAACCTCTTCATATGAGGTAATTACTCCGTTTTCTTGAAGCGCTGCATCTAAAACAGGATCAGACTTATAAATAGGATGATTGGTTTTAAACTTGGACCCATCTAATCTTTGACCAAATATTGTCATTTGGTCACCCTTATATGTTACTTCTGATACTCTGTCTGATAAAACTTCTTGTTTAAATTGACTGTAAGATATAGTTTCTCTTGGAGCTGAGGGTTCAACATTGTTGAATACTAAAAAAATAATAGATCCCAACACAAGCCATACAAAAATATTTTTTAAAAAATCGTTCATAGTTACTTTATACCGTATAAATATATCTCTTTTGACTGCTTCTTGGAAGCAGCGGGTTTTGCAGTTTGGACTATTTTTAAATTTTTTTCCATTTCTTTTCTAAATTTCTTTAAATAAGAGTTTTGAAAAGTTTTAACAATAAATATACCGTTACTTTCTAAAAACCTTGTTGCCCCCTCTAAAGTTAGCAAATTAAGCTCGAATACATTTTCTTCATCAATACTGCTTATACCTGTTAAATTTGGGGCTAAATCAGAAATCACAAGATTAAATTTATTTTTTAAATCACTAAGATGATCTATTTGTTCGATATTCCTTATGTCCTCCTGTATAAACTTTACGCCTTTTATCTCTTCCATTTCTAATATGTCTATAGCAAATATTTCAGCATTTGGATATTTATTTGCTAAATAATGAGACCATCCACCTGGAGCAGCTCCAATATCTAAAATTAGGTTAGGATTTTTAATTTGTTTTATTTTTTTAATTATTTGAATTAACTTGAATACAGCTCTAGATCTATATCCTAAAGATTTTGCTTTTTGAGCCCAATTATCTGCATGCATGAATTAAATATGTTCTACTTCCTCTATTTCGAAATTTAGCTTTCCAGATGGTGTTTCAATACTGACTTCATCTCCAATAGACTTACCTATTAAGCCCCTTCCAATTGGTGTATCAATTGAGATCATGCCATTTGCTGGATCAGACTCAAGGTTTCCAACAATTCGATAAGAGATTGATTCATCAGTATCTAAGTTATACAGCTTAATTGTTGCTCCAAAAACTACTTTTCCAGTTTTAGGTAGTTCTCTAACATCAATTACTTGTGCATTTGCCAATGCGTGTTCAAGCTCATTAATCTTGGCCTCAGTTAATCCCTGTTGCTCTTTTGCTGCATGATATTCAGCATTTTCTTTTAAATCTCCATGCGCCCTAGCCTCAGCAATAGCCTCTGAAATCTGAGGTCTGTCGACAAATTTTAACTTTGTTAATCTTTCTTTCAGGATTATTTCTCCCTCTTTTGTAATTGGTATCCTAGACATGAGTTAATTATATCAACTTGTGATGATTAGTTAATTTCTTGTAAAGAACTGAACTCCCAGTCGTCTTCTTTATTTTCTAATGCCTTAACCAAAGCATCTGCTCCGAACATAGTTGTTGTGCACAGAATTTTTTTTCTCAAAGCTGTCTGCCTAATAGATGCAGAATCTTTTATAGACTGTCTTCCTTGAGTTGTATTGATTACAAGACAAACTTGATCATTAACAAGCTCATCAACTATATGTGGCCTTCCCTCAGCAACCTTATTTATTTCCTGAACATTAAAACCTAATTTTTTAATATATTTTGCAGTTCCTTTTGTTGCAATAATTTCAAAACCAAAACTAATTATTTTTTCTACTATTGAATCTAAGTATTTCTTATCATCCTCTTTCACACTTATAAAAATCTTTCCTTTTCTTCTGAGAACTTTATTAGCAGCTTTTTGTGCCTTTCCATATGCTTCTCCAAAATTTCTTCCAATGCCCATAACTTCTCCAGTAGATTTCATTTCGGGCCCTAGAATTGGATCTACATTGGGAAACTTATCAAAAGGCAGAACAGCTTCTTTAACAAAAAACATATCGTCAGGTAGCTTATTTGAAAATCCTAGTTCTTTTAAGCTCTTTCCAACCATTGTTTTTGCAGCAACTTTCACTAGAGAATTACCAATACATTTTGAAATAAAGGGAACCGTTCTAGACGCTCTGGGATTTACTTCAAGAATGAAAACTTCATTATCTTTAATTGCAAATTGAACATTCATCAAACCAATAACGTTAAGCTCTTCTGCTAACTTTTTAGATTGAAGTTCTAACTTTTTAATTATTTCCTCACTCAGAGAATAAGGTGGCAGAGAGCAAGCTGAATCACCTGAATGAATTCCAGCTTGTTCAATGTGTTGAAGTATTCCACCAATTACGATTTCCTTGCCATCAGAAACAACATCTACATCAACCTCAATTGCATTATCAAGATAATGATCTAAAAGTATTGGTCGCTCATTAGAGGCTTGCACTGCATTGGAAATATATATGCCTAGCTCATCTTTATTATTTACAAGCTCCATAGCCCTTCCGCCTAAAACATATGAAGGTCTTACAACAATAGGGAAGCCAATTTCATCTGATTTGTTAAGGGCTTCTTTTAAGCTGGACACAGTTGCATTACTTGGTTGAAGAAGATCAAGTTTACTAATAATTTCTTGGAACCTTTTTCTATCTTCTGACCTATCAATTGCATCAGGCTCTGTTCCAAGAATATTTACACCATAATTCTCAAGATCATTTGAAAGTTTTAGAGGAGTTTGACCACCAAATTGAATAATGACTCCATCGGGTTTTTCTAAGTCAATAATATCTAAAATCTTTTCAGAGGTTATTGGCTCAAAGTAAAGTCTATTTGAAACATCATAATCTGTTGAGACGGTTTCAGGATTACAATTAACCATAATTGATTCGAAACCTTCCTCCTGCATCGCTAGAGATGCATGAACACAACAATAGTCAAATTCAATGCCTTGACCTATCCTGTTTGGGCCACTTCCGAGCACTAATATTTTCTTTTTTGAAGTTGGCTCACTCTCACAAATACCTTCATATGTTGAGTACATGTAACATGTTGAAGTTTTAAACTCTGCAGCGCATGTATCAACCCTCTTATAAGAAGGTAGTATATTGTGCGACTTCCTCCTTAATCTTACTTCTTCATAGCTTTCATCAAGCAAATTTGCGATTCTTTGATCACTAAACCCTTTAGTCTTTAGCCTTGTGAAATTTTCCTTTGATAAGTTTTCAAGTTTAGAGCCTTCAATTGCATTTTCTTCAGAAACTAAATCTTCAATTTGTCTCAAAAACCAGGGATCAACGGATGTTAGATCAAAAATCTTTTCAAGAGACCATCCACATCTGAATGCATCTGCTATATAAAAAAGCCTTTCAGGTCCTGGAAAAGTTAACTCAAATCCAAGCTTCTCATTAATTAACTCGCTATCATCAAGAATTTTTTCAAGCCCACATTTATCATCCTCCATACTGCAAATAGCTTTTTGAAGAGACTCCTGAAAATTTGAGCCAATTGACATAACTTCACCAACGGATTTCATTTGTGTAGAAAGTCTTGGTTCAGCTTGTGGAAACTTTTCGAAAGCAAACTTTGGTATTTTTGTCACAATATAATCAATTGAAGGTTCAAATGATGCGGGAGTTAATCCTGAAGTTATATCGTTTTTAAGCTCATCAAGGGTATACCCAATAGACAAAAGGGCTGCAACTTTTGCAATAGGGAATCCTGTAGCTTTTGAAGCTAAAGCGGAAGATCTACTTACTCGGGGATTCATTTCTATGACAACCATTCGACCATCAACTGGATTTATAGCAAATTGAACATTTGAACCACCAGTTTCCACACCTATTTCTCTTAAAATTTTAAAAGAGGCATTTCGCATTATTTGAAATTCCTTATCTGTCAAAGTTTGTGCAGGTGCTATAGTTATTGAGTCTCCTGTATGAACACCCATTGGATCAAAGTTCTCAATAGAGCAAATAATAATGCAGTTATCATTTTTATCTCTAACAACCTCCATTTCGTATTCTTTCCAACCTAAAAGAGACTCATCAATTAATAGTTCATTTGTTGGAGATAAATCCAATCCTTTCTCACAGATTGTTTTAAATTCTTCTATGTTGTATGCAACTCCACCTCCAGATCCACCAAGAGTAAATGAGGGTCTTATAATGCATGGAAATCCGATCTCTTTCTGAACTTCTAATGCATCTTCCATAGAGTGCGCAATTCCTGATTGAGGCGTTTCTAAATTTATTTTCTTCATAGTTTGATCAAAAAGCTGTCTATCTTCGGCTTTGTCAATTGCCTCTCTTGAGGCACCGATTAATTCAACATTATATTTTTTTAAGATTCCCTCCCTAGCTAATGAAAGTGCAGTATTTAAACCTGTCTGTCCTCCCATAGTTGGGAGAAGTGCGTCTGGTCTTTCCTTTTCTATTATCATGGCAACTGACTCCCAGTGAATTGGTTCAATATAAGTAGCATCAGCAAGCAATGGATCAGTCATGATTGTAGCTGGGTTTGAATTAACTAAAATTACTCTATAGCCCTCTTCTTTTAATGCTTTACATGCCTGGGCTCCAGAATAATCAAATTCGCATGCTTGACCAATAATAATAGGCCCTGCACCAATAATCATTACGGATTTTATGTCATTTCTTTTTGGCATTTTTATCTATCATTTCTTTAAATTGCTTAAATAAACTAACTATATCTTGGGGACCTGGACTTGCTTCAGGGTGTCCTTGAAAACTAAATGCAGGCTTATCTTTAAATGAAATACCTTGAATCGATTGATCAAAAAGTGATACATGAGAGATCTCAATATTGTTTGGCAATGAGTTCTCATTCACAGCAAAGCCATGATTTTGACTTGTTATGAATACTTCCTTAGATTTTAAAGATTGAACAGGATGATTTGCCCCATGATGACCAAATTTCATTTTTTCAGTCTTTGCACCACCTGCAAGTGCTAATAGTTGATGACCAAGGCAGATCCCAAATATGGGAATATTTTCATTTAGCGCCCTTTTAATATTTTCAATAGCATAATCGCATGGCTCTGGATCGCCAGGTCCATTTGATAAAAAGATGCCATCTGGATTCATGTTTAGAACCTCATCAAAAGAGGATCTTGCATTTACAACTGTTACTTTTCCAACATGCTCAGAAAGTAGTCTTAAAATATTTTTTTTAATTCCATAGTCATATGCAACGATATGCAGCTTGCTTTTTGACTCTTTATAATCAGGCCAAACTCCCTCATTCCAAGAATAAAAATTTTTCGTAGTTACTTCTTTGGCCAAATCCATTCCCTCAAGACCATCAAAGCTTTTTGCTAAAGATATTGCTGATTCTTCATTATTTTCATCTATTGGACTAATGCATGCTTTCAAAGAGCCTTTTTCCCTCAAAATAATTGTTAACTGTCTAGTATCTATTCCAAAAATACCAATAGAATTATTTCTTACTAAGAAATTATCAAGATTTTCTTCAGATCTATAGTTGCTTGGCTGAGAGATATAATTTCTTATAACGACTCCTTCAGCATATATATTATCTGATTCATTATCTTCAGAATTAATACCTGTATTGCCTATATGAGGATGGGTAAATGTAATAATCTGTTTGCAATAAGATGGGTCAGTTATTATTTCTTGATAGCCACTCATGGATGTATTAAAAACAATTTCGCCAATTGCTACTTTTTTAGCTCCAATACCATGACCAACAAATGTGCTTCCATCCTCAAGTGCTAAAATGCATGGAAAAGACACTATGGTCTTCTCCTTATTGAGAAGAATTGACAGTAAAAAATAGGATAAAAAAATATTTTTTTTGGGGATTTTAATGAGCTAAAATTACATGCTGGCATTAAAATTGTACTTTACAAGGTTAATTAAAATTAGTCTATAGATATGCATCAAAAATAATGAATATTTCAATAAAAAATAAAAATGATATAGAAAAACTGAGAAGTGCTGGTCAACTTGCTGCAAATGTCCTCAATATGATTACTGAACATGTTAAACCTGGAATATCTACAGGGGAACTAGATGATATTTGTCATGACTTTATTGTTAATGAGCAAAAAGCGATTCCTGCTAATATTGGTTACAACGGCTATGAAAAAACATCATGTATAAGCGTTAATCAAGTGATTTGTCATGGCATACCTAATCAAAACAAAATCCTCAAAGATAACGATATTGTAAATATTGATGTTACAGTCCTTAAAGATGGTTGGTATGGAGATACCTCAAAAATGTTTTTAGTTGGTAAGACACAACCTCACAATGAGAAATTAGTCTCAGTCACTCAAGAATGTTTGTACAAAGCTATTGAAATTGCAAAACCTGGTATCACCTTAGGCGACATAGGCCATGTTATCCAGTCTCATGCTGAAAAGAATCACTACAGCGTTGTTGAGGACTATTGTGGTCATGGAATTGGTAAGGTCTATCATGAAGATCCACAAGTGTTGCATTTTGGAAAACCAGGCACAGGAATCGAGCTTGTTGAAGGAATGTGTTTTACTATTGAGCCTATGATTAATCAAGGTACAAAATACACTAAAATACTTTCGGATGGTTGGACGGTAGAAACAAAGGATGGAAGAAATTCAGCACAGTGGGAACATACAATTGCTATTACATCAAATGGATGTGATGTCCTTACTAAAAGAGATGAAGAGAGGTTTTAGTGAGTAATTTAGAACTTCTAAAAAAATTAATAAAAATTGAATCCATTAGTCCAAATGACAACGGTTGCTTTGATGTTATTAAGCAACAATTTGATGGTTTAGATTTTTCTTTTGAAGAAATAAACTATAAAAATATTAGTAACTTAATCATCACCAACGGAGATTCAAAAAATAAAACTTTTTGTTTTTTAGGTCATACGGATGTTGTTCCTCCTGGTCCTGAAAGTGAGTGGAGTGTTCCACCTTTTTCTGGTGAGATTATTGATAATAAGATTTATGGAAGAGGAGCTGCTGATATGAAAGGCGGTGTAGCTTGTTTTATCTCTGCTCTTAAAGAGTTTCTTTCTGAGAACAAAGATCCCTCTTTTAACATTATGGTTTTATTAAACAGTAATGAAGAGGGTAAGTTAGAAAATGGGAAAGTTGATAGAGTGATCAATGAGATGATTGATAAAGATAAATTTATAGATTTCTGTTTAATTGGTGAGCCCAGCTCATCAAAAAAAGTTGGTGATGTTATAAGGATAGGAAGAAGAGGCTCGCTTTCAGGTAATCTTAGAGTATATGGTATTCAGGGTCATGTTGCATATCCAAAGCAAGCATTAAATCCGATCTTGGGGATGGGTAAAACATTAGAAGAACTAAAAAATATGGAATGGGATCGCGGCAATGAAAATTTTGAACCGACAAGTTTTCAGGTTTCAAATATTAAATCTGGAACAGGAGCTGAAAATGTAGTGCCTGGAGTTTTGGAAATGACTTTCAATTTTAGGTTTTCACCAGAGTCATCTCCGGATGTACTCAAGGAAAAGTTTGAGGCATTGTTAAAAAAATCAAATCTTAAATACGATGTAAGTTGGACACTTAGCGCTCTTCCATTTTTGACTTCAAAAACTGAATTCATAGATATCGTGAAGTCATCAATTAGGGAAATAAATAATATCGATACTAAAATTGATAATGGAGGTGGCACATCTGATGGAAGATGGGTTGCACCAATGGGATCAGAGATAGTTGAGCTTGGGCCTCTAAATAAAACCATCCATCAAATTGATGAACATGTCGATATTGAAGACCTAAGTACTTTAAAAGAAATATATAAAAAGATACTAATTAAAGTTCATCAATCGGCTTAAATTTTTCCTTTCTACTGTATTTTGATTTATCTTTATGAGTCTTTGGTTTATGGAATTTATCCATATTTTTCTTAACAGGATCTCTTTTTCTATTAGCTGGAACCATGCATTAATTTCTTAAGCAATGGAGTAATTAGAGCTAAAACAATACCGCATCCAATCGCCATTAAACCAACATCAGTATAAACGTCTATAAATGACTGCTTTTGAGCTAGATTATAAACTTCTCCGGAAACACCAGAACTTTCTGAAGATGTTGCTCTTGCTATCAATCCTGCTACATAATTTCCAGCTGCCGATGCAAAAAACCACATGCCCATCATAAATCCAACAATTCTCTGAGGTGATAATTTAGTTACGGATGATAAGCCTACCGGGGAAAGACATAGCTCACCTAAAGTATGAAGTAGATAAATCACTATTATCCACACCACTCCTGTCTGTAAGCCCTCAGACGATTTCATTCCATACACAAGCGCTAGGAAACCTAGGCCAACAAAAACAATCCCAATTGAAAACTTAATTGGAGTTGAAGGCTCCATATTTCTTTTTGCAAGAGCTATCCAAAGAAGAGCAAAAAGCGGTGCTATTGTAAAAATAAAACCTGCATTCAAGGATTGGAACATTGAAGCAGGGACTTCCCAACCAAGAATTACTCTTTCTACACCTCTATCAGTAAGTATATTTAGCGAAGATCCAGCCTGCTCAAAAAGAGCCCAGAAAATTAATGAAAATAAGATTAATATCCCAACTACTATTAAACGGTCTCTTTCTTCTGGATCACATTTAAATAAAGCATATATCAACCAGGCTCCAATAAATATGAATCCAAATCCTCCAAGGAGTTGTCCAACGAGTTGTGAGTTTTGAACAAGAAACCATGTTGTTAAAACCATTATGATCCCAGAAATATAAGCCCAGGTCTCAAAGGTAATACCAGCTTTCCTTTCTTTATATTTTTCTGAAGGTGGTTCTGCCAATCCCTCAAGATATTTTTGTCCCCAGAGGAATATAATCAAGCCCAACAGCATTCCTATTCCAGCAGCTCCAAAGCCCCAAGCCCAACCTATTTCTTCTCCAAGATATCCGCATAGCAGAGTCGCAGTAAATGCACCGATATTGATCCCCATATAAAAGATAGTAAAACCAGAATCTCTTCTTGGATCACCCTCCTCATATAAAGCTCCAACCATTGTTGAAATATTTGGTTTTAAAAATCCTACGCCAGATACAATTAAGGCTAGGGATAAATAGAAAATCTGTTCATTGCTCTCGACAGTCATTCCTAAATGACCAAAAACTAAAAGTATTGCACCGTAGGTAACAGCTTTTTTGGAGCCTAAGATTTGGTCAGCTAGCATCCCCCCAAAAACCGGCATTATGTATACTAATGAGGTATATGCTCCATAAATAAGGTAACTTGCAGCATCGGAGAACTCCCAGTGTTTTGTAAGATACAAAATTAAAAGAGCTCTCATCCCATAGTAAGAAAATCTTTCCCACATTTCTGTTGCAAAGCAAACAAATAAACCTTTTGGATGACCTAATATATCTGATGAAGTATGCATAATAATTTATTTTTGATAATAATTTAGTACTATACCAAAAATGGAACCGACAAATAAAAAAGTTTCCCTATTAAGAATAGTTGCTGCAACTATCTATGACTCAATTCTAATGTTAGGTGTTTGGTTTTTAGTTGGTTCACTTGCTCTAGGTGTAAAGTTTGTTTTTACTGGGGAAGTATCCTCGCTTAATCCTTTTACTGGAATGAGTCTTGTGATTTTAAGTACATGGCTCTATTTTGCTATGTTCTGGATATATGGAGGCAAAACTTTAGGGATGTCATCATGGAAATTAAGAATAGTTTCACAAGGTGGTAATCAAATTACAATAACCCAAACTATCATAAGATTTTTATCAAATATCTTTACCATTTCATTAGCTGGCATTCCGCTTTTCTTAAGAAGAATAAATAAAAATAATAGATCGCTTAGTGACTTATTATCTAAAACATCAATTATTTCAGATTAAATCCTTTTATAAGTTAAATAAAAAATTACCATAAGTAACAAATATGGCATTAGCGAAATTGCAACTATATTTGATTGAATCGTTAGGCCCATGCTGAAAAAGAACTCTTGAGTTAAATTAAAAACAAAAGCTCCCAGAAATCCTCCAACAACATATGATCCAAAAGAATTATTTCTTTGATCCCTAAAAAATAACATTGATGCAGTTAATATTAAAAGAAGCGCTGATATTGGTAAAAGCATCCTTTTAAGGATTTCTACGATAATAAAATTCTTTTCTTTGACTTCAAGTTTTGTTTCTTCAGATCCTCTTAAATAAGTCTTCAAGCCCCCGATTGGAATATTTTTTACAGTTGATCTATCCAAATTATTATTTTTTGGAAGAAAGAATATAAATTCAGAGTTATCAATTTTGATCAATCCATCAGAAACCTCTGCTTTTTCAGAAGAAATTATTTCTTTGACTGAGTCATTTTCATCGAGAAGAATCAATGTTGGATTTAATATTTCGGATTCCCGCTTTTGAGAATATCTCAGGATTTTATTTCCATCTTTTTTCCATGAAAACTTTATATCTAGCTTATCCCTACTGATTTGACTATTAAAAGTTTCAGCATGATTAGCTGCTTGTATAAAAAGCTTATTGTCTAGCGAAATCATTAAAAGTGAAAAGATAATTGGCCCAAGAGCAAAAATTAATGAAATTTTTATGGGAGATAACCCATTTGAACGAATTATTGTAAGATTTCCATCTCTTTTGAAAAGACCAAGTGATATTAAGGCTCCTAACAAACAAGATCCCTGAACGTAATCCATTGAATCATGAAATAATCTATATAAGGTTGTTAAGATAAGATCATTTAAAGTGAATCCCTCATTTAAGTCCTCAGCATCACCAATGATTGAGAAAATTAAATCAAGAAAAGTAATGCCTAAAAAAACTAGTAAAGTAATTACAAAAGTCCTTACTATTATGTGTCTTGAAAAGATGCCTACTAAATTAGCCATAATAAAATAATTATCAAAATTGATGCCATTACAACCTTGGCAATATTAGTTTTTGTGAAAAAAATATTAGAGACCATGTCACCACGCACAAAAAGAAAAATTGACGTCAACAAAACTAAAAAGTGAACTGGCCACATACCAAAATATGCAAAAGACTTATCCTCCGATATGCCATCTCTAAAAACTATCAATGTACTGAGGTATAAAAAGAAAATTAATAGGCCTGGGAGTAAGGAAATCATTCTACCCTGTCTTGGAGCAGAATTTGTAAGACAGACTCCTAAAATCATTAAATTTATTATCATTATTGGAACTGCAAGAGCCCACTCAAACTGGGCCTTATCTGAAAGCTCATCAATATTAAATACTCTTTCAAAAGATTCTTCTTCTGAGTCTTTTTCATTAAAATCCGTAGTCAACTTTTTGAAGGAGCTTACTAAAGAATTAGGCGAAGTAGCATCAATGAAAATCTTTCCATTTAAGAACTCAAAATCTGTTGCTCTATTTTTTTCAATTAATTTAAGTCTTTCAGCCGAAATTATTGATATTCCATTTGCATCATCTTCAATGAAAATGCTCTGGTTAAAATAATTTTCATTTCGTGAAGAAAAGTAAAGATATGAAGAATCTGAAATATGGCTCAGCTCATCCTCATTTAGCAATTTTAACTTTTTTTCAATGGAAGAGTAATTAAGCATTTCATCTGCCCTTTTTTCAAAATCAGGAGTCACATAAAAACTTAAAAGGAGTGAAATTACTGTTAAAGAGAGTGTTTGAAATATTAAAGACTTAACAAAAGCCATCTTTGAATATCCTGCAGACTGATAAGCATAAATTTCATGATCCATATAAAGCCTTCCTAGAGCAATTAATACTGACAGAAAGAAACTTAGCGGTATAAGCAGATTAATAAATTCAGGTGACCTTAAAATTAGGATCGATAAGATTAAATCCGACTCTAGATTTCCTGCAATTGATTTATCAAAATATCCTAATAACCTTGAGCTAGCTACAAGGATAAATAAAATGGTTAAGCATCCTAAAAAGTTTTTAAAAACTTCAAGGTTAATGCTTTTATAAAGAATATTCTTTTTAAACATGCCTTTAATAAGTATGATGCATTACAATAAATATATTAACAATGTTGAAATAGGAGAATTTCATGAGTTACAGAGTATTAAATAGCATTTCAGTTAAAAATCTAAGCGGTAAAGAGTTTGTGAAAGATAAATCCTCTCTTTTAGTAGTCCTTGTTGATAAGTCTGCTAAAAAGAATAAATTGCTAATTCATATGGATAAAGTAACAAAGGGAGGTTTATTTAAATCTATAAATTCCTTTGTGAAGTCAAAAGCTAAGTCTCTTAATCTTCAGAGTCCCGATGGTGTTTCATCAAAAGAAGTTCTGCTTATGAAGACTCCTGAGAAATCTAATACCTACCTATGGTTAGATCTATTTAAATCTATCTCAAAAATAGCTAATTCTCTTGGAAAACAGGACATCTCTGTTATGTTTGCATGCAAATGTCCTGATGGGAAAGATGAAAGCTGGTTAACTGAGATTTGTTGCAGACAAATAGAAGCATCTGCATATATTTTTGGTAGCTCTAAAAATAAAACAGTTGTAAAACCTAGTTTAAAAAAGGCTTCCATCATAGCGAGTTCTGTAACATCCTCGGCTTTGAAGAAGCTTAAAACCTCAGCTAAGGTTGGCTTTGCTGTCGGTGAAGCAATGAATGCGGCTAAGCATTTAGGCGATATGCCTGCAAATTTATGTACTCCAAGAATAATTGAAAGAAAAGTTAAAGCCTTAAAAAAACCATTTCCAAAATTAAAGATTTCAACTTTTAATGAAAAAGACTTGGCTAAACTTAAAATGGGTTCTTTCTTAAGTGTTGGAAGAGGAAGTGATGAGCCTTCAAGAATGATGACAATTGAGCACAAAGGTGGAAAAACTGGTGAAAAACCAATTGTCTTAGTAGGTAAAGGAATAACCTTTGATACTGGCGGTATATCGTTAAAGCCATCCCCTGCAATGGATGAAATGAAATGGGATATGTGCGGAGCAGCCTCGGTGTTTGGCGTAATGATTGCTCTAGCGAGACTCAATGCAAAAGTTAATGTTGTGGGTCTTCTTGCATGTGCTGAGAATATGCCCTCTGCTCATGCAACTAAACCTGGAGATGTTGTAACATCAATGTCGGGGCAAACAATTGAAATCCTTAATACTGATGCAGAAGGAAGATTAGTACTTTGCGATGCTCTTACATATGTTAAGAAATATAAGCCTGCTCATGTAATCGATATAGCCACATTAACTGGAGCATGTGTGGTTGCTCTTGGTAACTATGCATCTGGTTTAATGGCAAATGATCAAAAACTTGCTGATAAGATATTGCAAGCTGGAGAAAATTCTGGCGATAGAGCATGGCAATTACCTCTATGGGATGAATATAAATCTTGCACCAAAACAAATTTTGCTGATTTGGCAAATATTGGTGGTGCTGGTGCTGGCACTGTTACAGCAGCATGCTTTTTATCAAAGTTTACAGAAGACTATAGCTGGGCTCATTTGGATATTGCCGGAACTGCATGGGTTAAAGGCAATGAAAAAGGTGGAACAGGAAGGCCAGTTCCTCTTCTTTGTGATTTGATTCTAAGCTAAAGAACTTTTACCTAAATGGATAAAAGATATGAGCCACTTATTATTGAAGAAAAGTGGTCAGAGCTTTGGGCAAAAAATAATTTAGGTAAAAATAACTCTTCACAAACCTTTTCGCAGGTTATACCACCTCCAAATGTAACTGGAACTCTTCATATGGGGCATAGCTTCCAGTATTCAATAATGGATTTCTATGCCAGATACAATCACTTAAATGATGTAAATACTCATTGGCAGATGGGTACAGATCATGCAGGAATTGCAACGCAAATGGTCGTTGAAAACAATCTATCCAGAGAAAATATTGATAAAAATAATTTGGGTAGAGAAGATTTTGTTAAAAAAGTTTGGGAGTGGAAAGAATTTTCAGAAAATAAAATTACTGGACAAATTAAAAGGTTAGGTAATTCAGTTGATTGGAGTAATTACAGGTTTACTTTAGATGAAGGTTTTAATGAAGCTGTTCTAAAGGCTTTTGTTGAGCTTTATAGGAAAGAGAAAATCTATCGAGGCTATAGGTTAGTAAACTGGGATCCATCTTTAAAAACTGCGGTTTCAGATCTGGAAGTTGTAAGACAAGAAAAAAGAGGTCTTATTTGGTATTTAAAGTATCCAATTATAGGTTCAGATGATTTTGTAACAGTTGCAACAACACGTCCGGAAACTATGTTTGGAGATATGGCAATTGCAGTTAATCCTGAAGATAAAAGATATAAAGATATCATTGGAAAAAAAGTTGAGCTTCCATTTGTAAAGAGAAAAATCCCAATAATTGGCGATGACTATGTGGATAAAGAGTTTGGGACAGGTTGCCTTAAGATTACTCCTGGGCATGACTTTAATGACTATGAAATTGGTAAAAAATACTGCCTTCATTGTGTAGATAATGAAGTTCATATATCTGATGATATTGAAGATTTTGAACCACTTAATATTTTTACTGATGAAGCACATAGTAATGATAACGTCCCTTCTCCTTTCAAAAATTTAGACAGATTCAAAGTAAGAAAGCTTGTTCTTGAAGAAATTAAAAAGCTAGATTTATTTGTAAAAGAGGAGCCGCATGAAATCAGTGTTCCTCGAGGAGAGCGTTCAAATATAGTCATAGAGCCCAAACTAAGTTATCAGTGGTATGTAAAAACAAAGGACATGGCTGATAAGGCAAATAAAGCTGTAAAAAATGGAGAAATTAAATTTCATCCCGAAAACTGGATTAAAACATATTTTAACTGGATGAATAATATTGAAGATTGGTGTATTAGCAGACAAATCTGGTGGGGGCATAGAATTCCTGCTTGGTATGACGATCATGGAAATGTTTATGTGGGGTATTCTGAGAACGAAGTCCGAACTTATTATTCACTCGATAATAGATCGCTGAGGCAAGATGATGATGTTTTAGATACATGGTTTTCCTCTAGCCTTTGGCCTTTTGCATCAATGGGGTGGCCAAATGAATCAAAGAATTTAAAAACTTTTTTCCCAACAAACCTATTAGTTACTGGTTTTGACATTATTTTCTTCTGGGTTGCAAGAATGATCATGATGAGTATCGAATTTACAGGAAAGATTCCATTTAAAGATATCTATGTTACTGGCCTGATAAGAGATGAAAATGGACAAAAAATGTCAAAGTCCAAAGGCAACATTATTGATCCTATTGACTTAATATATGGTATTTCTCTTGAAGATCTTCTCGAAAAAAGAACATCAAATCTTATGCAAGAAGGATTAGCAGAAAAGATTACTAGAAAAACCAAAAAACAATTTCCAAATGGTATTGAGTCATATGGGACTGATGCTTTGAGGATGACATTTTATTCTATTGCAACTAATGCTAAAGACATAAGTTTTGAAATTGGGAGATTAAAAGGATTTAGAAATTTTTGCACCAAAATGTGGAATGCTGCAAGATTTATTAATGGTTATGAAAACAAAGGAAATAATTTTGAAGCTAAATCTGAATCTGATAAATGGATATTAAAAGAATTTGAAGAGCTAAAAGCCCACGTTGAGGATAATGTAAATCATTACAGGTTGGATTTAGCTATTAATCATGTCTATGAGTTTTTCTGGAATAAGTTTTGTGATGTTTACATTGAAGAATGCAAAAAAACTGGAGAAACTGACAACCTACATCCCCTTCTAAGGGAGATACTCGTTTTTATTCACCCTTTTGCTCCATTTATAACTGAAGAAATTCATTCTATTATTTTCAAAGCGCCATTAATTGAAAGGTAGGAGTTATAGTTTCTGAAATTCATATATGGAGCCAGTTCCAAAGATTTGCGTAAGCTCGTCTAGGACCCTTCTGCTCTCATCAAGTAGATTCGGATCCTTCAGATCATCTGGATAAAGTTCATCTCTGTACTCTCTTTCAATTAATAGTTTAATAGATTCTAGTCTCTCATTATTCATTAGAAAGTTTTGGTTAAGACTTTCAAGTTCTTCATCATTTAAAATCAATTTTAATCTTAAACATGCTGGCCCTCCTCCATTCTTCATACTTTGCCTAATATCAACAAAATCAAAAAGCTTTACATCTGAGATTTGTTTTAGTTTATCTAGCCAAGACATGCAATTCTCATATCCTTTTACTTCTTCAGGAAGAATTAATTGCATCTCATTATCCCCATTCGTTATGAGTTGAGAATTAAGGAGATATGAGCTAATGATGTCCTTTAAAGGAATTTCAGAGTCAGAAATCTCAATATATTGGAAATTGTCAATTTTAGATTTAAGTATATTTAGCACTTTATTTAAATCATCTTTATTTTGAAAAGCATTTTCATGAGCAATGAAGACACTCTCATTTGAGAGACTGACTATATCATTATGAAAGCTTCCTTCTTTAACAGCTTGATGATTTTGCTGAAGAAAAAAAGTATTTTCCATATCTAACTTATGATTAAAGGCAATTGATCTGGAAACTTCAAGCGCTTGTCTTTTTACTGATGTTTTATCATTTTTAAAACCGCTTTCACCATATACAAATATTTCAAAGCCTTTCTCATTGTGGGATTTACTTATTCTTAAATGATTTGCTGCCCCCTCATCACCATAGCCTGAAATAGTGGGGGCTGGATTATGGATCTCAAAATAATTTTTTGGAAAAATTATTTTGCATTGTTGATATGTAAATTCTGTTTCAATGCTCCTATGAAACATAGTATTTAGATTTGCTGGCGTTAAGTGAACCTTATCATCTTGGGTATCAGGACCTGGGGATACAGTTGCTGCATTAGCTGCCCACATTGACGAGGCAGATGAAAAATTACTTAATAAGACTTTAGAATGATGGAATGCTGAAGACAATATCTCTTCATCAGTGCCATTAAAGCCAAGCTTTTTTAGTCCTGGAATAAAAGGCCTTTCATGAGGAAGAAAAAAACCCTGTTTTAGTCCTGAAGCAATTAAAGTTTCTGCTTTTTTAATTCCTTGTAACGCTGCATTTTTGGGGTTAGAGGGTGAAGAAAAGTTTTTTTTTGATGCATTATTTCCCTCAGATAATCCTGAATAGTTATGTGTGGGGCCAATTAAGCCATCAAAGTTTATTTCAGACATTGATTGCAACCTTACTATTGGTGCCTAATTTTAGACTATCTATAAGGTTCCTATGAATTGAAACCCTTTCACCATCAAATGAGAAATTTGATCTTACAACTCTAAAACCTTTAAGATCAGTATTAGAAATGAGGCTAATATATTGTTTTTTTGGTAGGCCAAATGATTTAATTTTTACAGAGCGATTATTCTTAATAGTTTTAATTTCATCTAAATTGCACTCAAGGCATGGTCCAGCATCAATAATATCGACCATCCCATTAGATTTAAAGTTCTGAGATTCCATCATTTTAAAAGCAGGAAGTGCATTATCATTAGGAACTCCAATTATCCTCTGAGCTGATCTATTTAATGGGCTAACCAAAAAAGGATGTTTAGGTATAGACTCTGAAATAAAAGAGTTATTTATGTAACTTATTTCATTATTATTGAAAACTTCCTCATCAAAAAAATGCTTACTAAAGTGTTTCCAGAAGATTGAATTATCATCTTTATCTACCTTACCTCTTATTTCCGCAACGATTTTCTTATCAAACCTTTCTGGCCAAAGTGCCATGAACTTAAAACGTGCAAGGGATAATAAAGATCCTCTACCCTTTCCTCTAAAGTCAGGATGCAAAAAAAGTGTTCCTAGCTCAGTATATGGATTTTTTACTGTATGCAACTGAATAACATCAAGGCTTTTCTTGAAATTAAAAGATTTAGAGGCAATGTTCTTTTTTTTTCTTTTAAAAAAAACTGATGTTCCATTCTTCGATACAGATGTATAGATTGCAGAAATGCCAACTATTTTATTGTTTTCTTTTAGCACAAAAAGGTAAGAATCTTTATCCGGTCTTTTAATTTTTTTATTTAAAGATTTTTTTGACCAACTAATTCTTTCGAGAACTTCTTTTTTTGATTTTGGCAAGGTTGTCATACCCGAATCGCCTTCTTTAATTAAATCATAAATCTCTTGGCAATCTTTTACCTTAGCTAAGCGAACAAACATATGCAAAAACTAGAAAAGAGAATTATTAAAAGATATTTTAAAGTTATAATTTATCGATAAACCATCATTTGATGATTCGGGAGTTATCAGAATGACATCAATGTCTCCGTCTCCATCAAAATCTATCCAAGAATTATTTACACTTTTTGGATCAAGGCCAATTAAATCTGAAATATCTTGAGTAATCCATTCCTGAGTAATGGTTTCGTCCTCATTAGTGATAACACTCTTTTCAAATGCGGTAAAGTGTTTATCACTTACTAAATTATCGGCGCTAAATGGCAGTTCAGTATATGGTAGAAATATATCTGCGTATCCGCTTGAATCAAAATCAAAAAGTAAAAAATCTTTGGTAAAGTTTAAGCCTCCATCAAATGAAAACTCCTCAGGGAAATCACCATTATTTATTGAAGCCAATTCATTAGTGGCGTCCTCCTCATCTGAAATGATCTTTTCATAAATGCTTAGTTTGTATAATGAGTTTGAGAAACTTTTTTCGAAAACAAAAAGATCAGTATATCCGTCTAGATTTCCATCTGCAGCAACCATTTTTAAAGCAATACCATCACCAGAGGAGATGGAAGTTGTTAAATAATCATTTGTACTAATGGACCAATCAAAGTAGGTATCATCATCTACAATTCTTGTATCATAAAGAATATAGCTCACACCATCAGAAGTTGAAACTGAGTTGATTACATCTAAAGTACCATCATCGTTAGCTGGAGTGATTACTGAGTTTTTAAAGTTATATTCTTTATCAATCCAGTCACATAAAAAAGTTAATCCCTCAAGACAGCCTTGATCACGAGTAAATGGATTTAAGGTATCTAAAGGAGGAGCGATAAGAACAAAAGGGCCCTCTTCAGATGGAATAATGTAGAAAGGTAAATCAGTTGATCCGCCATTTCCAAATAACAAAATATCAGGTTTAAAATTTGCGTTAACATCATATGCAACATGAGAACCAATGTTGACATTGGAAAGATCTAAATTAGTTTCATTTGTTAAATAACTTTCATCTTGCAATGTCAAGCCATCTTCAGAGGCTAAAAAGAAACATATTCCTCTCTTGTTTAATGATTCATTTCCAGATTTGGATATAGACATAATATCTAAAAGTCCATCATCGTTATAGTCAGCCCTGATAAATTCGTCAGCAACACAAATATCTTGATTAAGATCAATAAAAGTATATGGATCGTCCTCAGTTATTGTGGATACATCTTGTCCATAAAATGTAAGAAAATAATATCTAGTATCTGATGATGCGATAACTTCTAATAACATTACCAAGTCAAGACGAAAATCAGCATTAAAGTCTGCTATCGTTGTATCAAGAACCGATACTTGGCTTGATGCGCTTAGAGATAAGGAACCTAAGTCAAAGGTATCAACATCTATGTAATCAAAATAATCTTTAAACTCTTTGCTTACAGTTACATCTGTTGAAGCATTTACGAAGTTAATACTTGTTCTGCATTGAACCCCGTAATTAGCAATGCCCTCTCTTTTAGCAACAAAATCTTGGCTGCCAGAAGGTTCTAACTCTCCAAGCCAAGATCCAGTAACTGAAGTCGCATAACATTGACTTGCATTGGACTGCCACGAAATTGTATAAACTTCATCATAAGCAGGATTATCATTTGATGAAGTAACTGTTGCCTCTATTGTTGACAGGCTTTCGCCATCGCTTCCACTGCAGCCGACTAAAGCCAAAATTACTGACAAAGTGATGAAATTGTTAAGTTTGAACATAATTTGTAAACAATTATCTCATATTATATGTAATGTTCTACAAAGCTTTTAGTTTTTATTTAGATACCTGATAAATCATCTTTATGTGGTCAATTCCATCTTCTAAATATACTTCTCCCTCAGTTTCAAAACCTAAGTTCTCATAAAAATTTACCAGCCTAAATTGAGCTGATATACAGACATCAGAATTAATAAATTTTTCTTTCAAAAAGATAATTGCTTCTTGTGTTATCTTTTTACCAAAGCTTTCTCCTCTATATTTTTTATCAACTACAATTCTCCCTATAGATGAAGACTTATATTTAATTCCTGGTGGAAAAACTCTTGCATAACCAATAAGACTCTTGTTGCAGTAAACGAGCAGATGATGGGCCTTTTGATCGAAGTAATCAATATCTTCATAAAAACAATCTTGCTCTATTATAAAAACCTTTTGCCTAAGGTTTAGAATATCGTATAACTGATCCTTTGTAAGTGATTCAAAGCTTTGCCAAATTAACTTAATTTTATTGGTCATAATTAAAAAATTTATGCTGTATAATAGCCTTTAGGGAGACTTTTCTTCAAATTTACTTCAATCAATAAGCCGTATTAATTCATGAATAATATTTATGACATTCATATTAAAGACTCCTCCAACAAAGAAGTCAGCATGTCCAAATTTGAAGGAAAAACACTTTTGATAGTGAATGTTGCTAGCAAGTGTGGTCTTACTCCACAATATGAGGGGCTTCAGTCACTATATGAAGAGTATAAAGATAGGAATTTTGTAGTTTTAGGATTTCCGTGCAATCAATTTGGTGGGCAAGAGCCAGGAACTAATTCTGAAATAAATAATTTTTGTGAAATAAATTACTCAGTAACCTTTCCAATCTTCTCAAAAATTAAAGTAAATGGTCCAGACTCTCATCCACTTTTCAAGCTTTTAAAAAATGATAAGCCAGGCATATTTAGAACAGAGTCCATAAAATGGAACTTTACAAAATTTCTTGTTAACAGCAGTGGAAAAATCATAGACAGATTTAGTCCACGAGTTGAGCCAAAATATATAAGAAGTGAGATAGAAAGAATCTTATAACCCTTGCTTTGACATCAATAATGCATCTTCTTTTGGGTTTCCATTATAGTAGTTATATCTAATTGCATCCCTTTTAAAGCCATACTTTTCATAAAAAGAAATTGCCAATTCATTGCTTACTCTTACCTCAAGAAAAATAACTGTAGCACCAAGCACCTTCGATTGATATATAAACTTTTCTAGGATCTTATTGCCAAAGCCTTTTTTCTGATGATCTTTTGAAACTGTTATATTTAATAAGTGTGAGTCAGATCCTGCAATCGAAAAAAAAGCATAACCGACAATATTTCCTTCAATTTTGAGAATTAAAGAGCCATTTCCAGCATTTATTGAAGACTCAAAGTTTTCCTTAGACCAAGGATGCTTATTTGTATTTTTTTCTATATTGTATATTTCTTCTATGTCATAAATACTAGCTGGTTTCATCTGCATTTTTGTACTCCTTAATTTTTAACCAAAGTTCTTTCTTGTCATTAAGATTTTTTTCCAATGTTTGAAGGGGTACTGATTGAATAAAGTGTAAGGATTTTATTTTTAAATGTGTTTTATTTTTATTAAATGAAATTAGTAGCCTCAGCTTTTTAGGAACTTCATCGATGCTATGAATTTCTTTTTCAAATGGATACTCTGACTCTTCTCCAAGAATAGATTTTATAATTTTAATTAATAGCTTTAGTTCATTTTCTTCTAATTGATTAAATGATTTATCTAAGAGTGTTAGAATATCGCCCCAAAGGACTCCAAATATAATATTTGAATTGGGATTTTCTTTTTGGAGCTGAAATCCTTGAATTCCTAATTTGGATAAAATAAAGGATGACTTAATATCAAACATTTTTTGATGTTAACATTTTGATAAATTAAATGGACAAAACAAATAAAAAATATAAATCCTTCAGTCCTGTTAACAAGGAAAACAGGAAGTGGCCGTCACAAACAATTAAAAAAGCGCCGATGTGGTGTTCTGTTGACTTAAGAGACGGTAATCAAGCATTAATTGAGCCTATGGGCGATGAAAGAAAAAAGAGAATGTTTGATTTGCTTTGCAAAATTGGATTCAAACAAATTGAAATTGGTTTTCCTGCTGCATCTCAAACTGATTTTGATTTTACAAGATACTTAATTACTGAAAAAATAATTCCCTCAGATGTCACTATTCAGGTCTTAACACAGGCTAGACCAGAAATTATTAAAAGGACCTTCGAGGCCCTCGAAGGAGCTCAAAATGCAATTCTTCATTTTTATAACTCAACTTCAACACTTCAAAGAAGAGTTGTTTTTGACAAAGACAAGGAAGGTGTAAAACAAATTGCAACTGATGCTGCAAAGCTTATAAAAGAATTAGCCGAGAAGTATAAAACTACTAATTGGTCATTTGAATACTCTCCCGAGAGCTTTACAGGCACTGAATTAGATTATGCAGTAAGTGTTTGCGATGAAGTTGTCGATATATTGAAAGATTCTTCTGATAATAAAATTATTATCAATCTTCCTGCAACTGTCGAAATGTCAACAGCAAATATATATGGTGATCAAATAGAATGGATGAGTGAAAACTTTAAGAATAGAGAAAATATATGTCTCTCGCTTCATCCACATAATGATAGAGGAACTGCAGTAGCAGCCTCTGAGTTTGGTTTAATGGCTGGTGCCGATAGAGTTGAAGGGACACTTTTTGGAAATGGAGAAAGAACAGGAAATGTAGACATTGTTACCTTAGCCCTAAATATGTACAGTCAGGGTATAAATCCCAATTTAGATTTTTCACAAATTAATAATGTTATGAGAGAAGTTGAATACTGTAATCAGCTCCCAGTTCATCCAAGACATCCCTATGCCGGAGACTTGGTCTTCACAGCCTTCTCGGGATCACATCAAGATGCCATAAAAAAAGGCTTAAATGCTCTAAGGAGCTCTAATGATCCTCAATGGGAGGTACCTTATTTACCAATTGATCCTGCAGATCTGGGTAGAACATATGAAGCCGTTGTAAGAATTAATTCTCAATCTGGTAAAGGAGGTGTTGCTTTTCTATTAGAAAAAGATCATGGTGTTTCTCTTCCAAGAAGGCTTCAAATTAGCATGAGCCAGAAGATACAAAAAATTGCTGATGAAACTGGTAAAGAAATTTCTACTTCAGAGGTTTGGGAAATCTTTCATACAAATTTTGTCATGCCAAAATCAGGACATTCTTTTAAAAACTATTCCTTAAAAACCTCAAATTCGACCAATGCAAGTGATCATATTAAAGCTGAGATTGAAATTAGTGGAGAAAATCATGAAATATCTGGTTCTGGTAATGGTCCAATTGACGCATTTGTAAATGCTTTAAATCAAAAACTATCAATTGATATAAAAGTATCTGATTACCATCAGAGTGCAATCTCATCTGGTTCTGATGCTCAAGCTGCTGCTTATATTGAAATTCAAAAAGGTGACAAAACAAGCTGGGGCGTGGGCATAAATCCAAATACTACAAAAGCTTCATTTGAAGCAATTATTGTTGGAGTAGCTAAACTAATCTAATCAAATTTAGGTTGTCTTTTTTCAAAAAATGCTTGAACAGCTTCTCTATGTTCAGAGGACCCAAAAATCTCATTCTGAATTTCTGCTTCCTGTTTAAAAGTGTCAAAATAAGATTTATTTAAAGAATCTCTCATTAATCTTTTAGTGTTTGATAGTGCTTGAGGTGATCTTTTTGCTAATGAATTTGCCCAGGAGTATGTCTCCTCAAGAAGGCTATTATCATCAACAACTTTATTAGCAATGCCAAAATCTAAACACATTTGCGAATCTATTTTTTTTGCTTCAATAGCAAATTCAAGGGCCTTTGCATATCCTAAGAATCTTGTTAAAAGCCAATTTAATCCACCATCAGGAACAAGAGCTATATTGCTAAAAACTGAAAGAATATATGATGATTTTGTCATAATTCTTAAATCACAGGCCATCGCTAATGCTGCGCCAATACCAGCTGCTGGACCATTAATTGCAGCTATTACAATTTTTGGCATTTCAACAATATCATTGAAAATAGGCATATAACCACGAAGAAGAGCATCTTTTGATGGGCAATCAGGATCCCAACTTGCTTCTTTTTCAGTTAGATCAGCTCCTGCTGAAAATCCTTTGCCTGAGCCGGTGAGAATAATTACCCTCACTGATTCATCTTCAGTTAAATTTTTAAATGCTTGTTGGAGGTCTAGAACTAACGGCTCATTAAATGCATTTAAAACATTGGGTCTATTTAATGTAACTGTTGCTATAGGTGATTCAATATTTATTTGAAGTGTTTCAGTATTCATAATTAAATTATAGGTTATTTTTTTTTCAAAATTATATCATTATGCTCAGAGAAGACTTTTCCTCCAATTTGCTCGCCATCTTTCCTTGACCACTCGACATATGATTCGTTTGAAGGTTTCTTATGAAAAAATACATTCATAATTTCAGATAGAACTTTTTGACTAGGTAGAGCAATACCCTTCTTTCTTAAAATTAATCTTATTAACTCTTCTATTAAGAAAGAAGGTGTCTCAATAAATTTTGCTCTTTCAATGATGCCTGTAGAAATTTCTTTTTTAAAGTTCTTTTCAAGCATGAAATCTAATGAAAGTTTTTTCTTTTTTGCTGTTAATGAGGTAAGTGCAGCCCTTTCAGGAAGTTTGCTCCATCTTTTTTCAAGGGATGGTATGATCTCATTTCTCAAAAAATTCCTATCAAAATCATTATTTAAATTTGTATCATCTTCAACGTATGGCAAATCATTTTTATGAATGAAAATTTCCAAATCAGATTTAGATAAGTTTAAAAATGGTCTTATTATTTCTCCTTTACCTAATGATCTTTTTTCATTTAAACCACTGAGACCATCAACTCCTGTTCCTCTGAATAGCCTAAGAAGAATTGTTTCAAAAACATCATCTCTATGATGAGCTAATAAAATCTGATCATTTTCATCTAGCAGGCTTTCAAAAATTTTATATCTTGCCTGCCTTGCCTGCGACTCAATACTAGATCTATTTTTTGAAACTTCTACCATGAAAGATTCAAATTTAATATTATTACTCCTGCAAAAACTCTCACAATGCTGCTGCCAGTTGTAACTATTTTTTGAAAGATTATGATTTATATGAATTGCTTTTAGATTACTTATTTTTTTTTGTTTTAAGGCTTTGTTGCATAAAAATAAAAGTGCTGTTGAGTCCAATCCTCCACTAAAAGCTACAAAAATTCTATTCTTTGGAGACAATGCATCTAAGAGATTTGTAGAGAGTGACAAGCTATTTTCCTACTTCCGTAAGCCTTAAGTAACGTCTTTCTAAAAGTCTCTCAAGAGGAATCTTATTAAGATTTTCAATATTTGATAACAACGACTGCCTAACATGTTGAGAGATAGTTTTGTAATTTCTGTGTGCGCCGCCTATTGGCTCTTCAATAATTTCATCAATAATATTGAGCTTAATCAAATCTTTTGCAGTTAATTTCATTGCTTCTGCTGCTTCTTCTGCTTTTTCAGATGATCTCCATACAATTGAGGCACATGCCTCAGGAGAGGCCACAGAATAAATTGCATGCTCAAGCAT
Organism: uncultured SAR86 cluster bacterium; assembly: GCA_902622845.1. Classification (GTDB taxonomy): domain Bacteria; phylum Pseudomonadota; class Gammaproteobacteria; order Magnimaribacterales; family D2472; genus CACNXK01. The sequence continues at coordinate 113,931 of CACNRI010000004.1, forward strand.
ACTCACGTGATCACCAACGCCTAAAGCCAAAGCTCCACCTGATCCACCCTCGCCAGTTACAACTATAATAATTCTTGTATTTAGTTGAGACATAAGAGCTAAGTTAGAAGCAATTGCTTCACTTTGGCCTCTTTCCTCTCCCTCTATTCCTGGATAAGCTCCAGATGTATCTACAAAAGTTATGATAGGTATCTCAAACTGCTCTGCCATTTTCATTAATCTTTTTGCTTTACGATATCCCTCTGGTTGAGGCATCCCAAAATTTCTCCTAACCTTCTCCTCTGTACCCTTTCCCTTTTCATGACCAATGATCATTACAGGTATATCATCTATTTTTGCAAGGCCGCCAATTATTGATGGATCATCACCAAACTGCCTATCTCCATGAAGCTCATCAAAATCAGAAAAAATATTTTCAATATAATCAGAGGTATGGGGTCTTTGTGGATGTCTTGAAATCAATACTTTGTTCCATCGAGAAAGATTTGAATATATTTTTTTAGTTCTATCTTCAAACTCCAATTGGAGCTTATCTATCTGAGATCTTAATTCAGGATTATCTTTTGAAACAATCTCTAGCGCATCAATTTTGTCTGAAATTTCTTCCAATGGTTTTTCAAATTCTAAAAAGTGACGTTTAATCATAATTAGCTCAATTTAATCTTATTATCTCCAAAGATGCTTCTTAAATTATCTAAATTTTCTGAATTTAGATCAATCATAAAGTTATCATTTAAAGAAATAAGTGCTTCTGTGCTGTCTTTAAGTATTTTTAGCTTTACTTTGCTCTCACCACCCCAAAAATCTGGATCAATCTTGTTTAGTTTTTGTTTAATTTCTTGAAGAGAGTCACCACTAACAGTGTCACAAATAATTAAGAGATCTTTTTTGCTATCAACTAAGTCGCTTTCAACTGCATTTATATTCTTTACTCTCATTCTATACATTGTTGAATTAGTTTCTCTAGATCTGTAATCATCTACCTCAACTAATCCATAAAATCTTAAGATTGTATCTTCCTGAATGATTCCATATTTCTCTTCATACAAATCAGAAAGAATTATTCCATCCATAGATCCACTTTCATCATCAAAATTTACAAAAGTAATCGGTTTATTTTTAGAATCTTTTATCTGTCTAGTTGAATTAACAAGACCAACAATTGTTGCAGAAGAAGTATTTGCATCAAGATCTGATATTTTATGAGACCTTAAATCTTTAATATCATCTTTTATTGCTTCTACTGGATGGCCAGAAATATAAAAACCAAGGGCTTCTTTTTCATACTTCAGTTTCTGAGAAAAATTAAGAGGATTCACATCTTTATACTGGTCATAAGGATTAAAATCTTCCTCTACATTTGAAAATAGATCCCCTGCAAACAATGCATCAGATGCTTTTTTGTCACCTTCTTTTAGGATATCTGGTATACATGCTAAGGCAATTGATCTTGAATCACATATCGAATCAAAAGCTCCTGCTTTTGATAAAGATTCAAGTGATTTCTTTCCGCCTAATTTAACATTAACTTTTTTTGAGAAATCTAATAAGTTATTAAATGTATGTTTTTCTCTAATGTCGGATAGGTGATAGATAAAAGATTCTGCTACGCCCTTGAGAGAGGTTAGTCCATATTCAATTTGTTTTTTTGGATTAACAAAGAAATTTGTTCCGCTTGTAAGAATATTTGGACTTAAGACACTTATATTCATGTCTTTACATTCTTTAATTATTGAGCTTATTTTATCAGTATTTCCTTGAGCCGAAGAAAGAACAGCTGCCATAAAATACTCAGGATAATATGCTTTTAGATACGCCGTTTGAAATGATAGCAAAGCATAAGCCGCTGAATGAGATTTATTAAAGCCATAACCAGCAAAAGTCTCAATTAAATTAAATATTTTATTTGCGAGATCTTCTTTAATATTATTATCTTTACAGCCATTAACAAAAATAGTCCTTTGCTTATCCATTTCTTCCACTTGTTTTTTTCCCATTGCTCTTCGGAGAATATCAGCTTGCCCAAGTGAGTATCCTGCTAGAACCCTTGCAGACTCCATAACTTGCTCTTGGTAAAGGATTACGCCATAAGTTTCAGATAAAACAGGTTCAAGCAACTTGTGAGGATACGTAACAGGGACCTTACCATTTTTTCTATTTACAAATTCATCATGCATCCCTGAATCCAATGGCCCAGGTCTAAATAATGCCAAAAGAGCAACTATTTCCTCAAATTTTGTCGGTTTAAGTCTTTTAATAAGATCCTTCATACCTGGGGATTCAAGCTGGAAAACTGCGGTAGTTTTTCCAGCGGATAACAGCTCAAAAACTTTTGAGTCATTAAGATCTATATTTGATATATCTAGCTGATCCTTATTTTGTGAAGCAAGATCATCATTAATTGATTTTATTGCCTTATCTATAATAGTAAGTGTTCTTAGCCCTAAAAAATCAAATTTAACTAGTCCAATTTTTTCAACATCATCTTTATCAAATTGTGTAAGCACAGAAGAAGTATCACTATCAAAATATATTGGAGAAAAGTCTGAAAGTGACCCAGGCGCAATCACAATTCCTCCAGCATGTTTTCCAATGTTTCTAATACCACCTTCTAATTTGAAAGATAAATTCATAATTTCTTGGACTTCGTCATCATCCTTAATGGCCTGTTTGAGGACTGGCTGTCTAGATATTGCTTTTTCAAGAGTCATTCCAATCTCAAAAGGAATCATTTTAGAGATTCTATCTCCAAGACTATACGGTTTTCCAAGCGCTCTGGTAACATCTCTAACAACTCCTCTGGCAGCCATTGTCCCAAAAGTTACAATTTGGGATACGGCATCTTTACCATACTTTGAACTAACGTATTCAATAACTTTATCTCTCTTCTCCATGCAAAAATCTATGTCAAAGTCTGGCATTGATATTCTCTCTGGATTGAGAAATCGTTCAAAAAGAAGACCATGTTTGATCGGATCAAGAGCCGTAATACCAAGACAAAATGCAACTAAAGAGCCTGCTCCTGAACCTCTGCCTGGACCAACAGGGACATCATTATTTTTGGACCATTTTATAAAATCATAAACAATAAGAAAATAACTGGAAAATCCCATAGTTTTTATTTGGTCTAGCTCATATTTAACTCTTGTTTTGTATTCCTCTACCTTATCATTATCAAATTTAGCAATTAGTTTATCTAGACTTTCTTCAACCAAACTCTTTAAGTGAGTATCAAAATCTTGCCCATCAGGAACAGGATACTCCGGTAGAAAATACCCATCAGGCTCTATACTTAAATTGCATTGTTTAGCAATTTCAAGAGTATTTGAAAGAACATCCGGAAAATCTCCAAATAAATCCTGCATCTCATCCTGGGATTTGAAGTACTGTTCCTCAGAATATATTTTTTCTCTGTTAGGATCATTCAGTGTTTTGCCACTATTAATACATACCTTGGTTTCATGAATTTCAAAGTCTTCTCTGTCTCCAAATAGAACATCATTTGTTGCTATTACAGGAATACTAAGTCTTGAGGCAATAGGTAGAATGGAAGCGATAAAAATTTTGTGACTTTCTTTACCAGTATTTTGAATCTCAATTACAAAATTATTTTTAAAATCTGCTTTATATTTCTCAATAAGCTCAACTGCTTCATTCTCCTTATCATTAAGAATGAGTGAAAAGATTTCGGAATTTTCACATCCAGTTATTACAAAAATATCATTGCAAATATTTAAAAAATCATCATATAAGATACTTTTTGATTGGTTTCTACTAGCTTTTGAAAGTCCATGCATGAGGTTCTTGTGTCCATCAAGATTTTTAGCTAGGCAGAGAAACTCATAAGGTCTATCCTCTGAAGATCTGGCAATATTAAGTGTTGATCCACTTATGGGTTTAATGCCTTCTTTTTCACATTTCTTAAAAAATTTGACGAGACCAAACATGTTGGAATGATCTGTTAATGCAATTGCTGGCATACCAAAAGATTTTGCTTTTTCAACAAGTTTCTCTACAGATAAGAGTCCTTTAAATATGCTGTACTCTGATGAAACTCTTAAATGAGCAAATGATGATTTCATCAATTCACACCTTTAAAAGTTTTTCTATGGATTCTTGTTAAACCATATCTTTTAAGCATTTCTTTGTGAAATTTTGTTGGATATCCTTTGTGTTTATGGAATCCGTAATCAGGAAATTCTTCACTATATGCCATCATTAACTTATCTCTATATACTTTTGCTACTATGGAAGCTGCACTAATTGATGGTATCAAATTATCTCCTCCCACAATAGACTCTATTTCGATTGAAGTTTCAAAAATATGAGTGCCATCAACTAAAATTTTTTTTGGTTTCACATCAAGCTTTTCTAATGACCTTCGCATCGCTAACAAGGAAGCTTGTAAGATATTAATTTTATCAATCTCGTGGTTATCTGCAGCTCCTATTGCAAATATGGAATTTTCTATTATTTCCTGACTCAAATTCTCCCTTTTTTTTGGGGAAAGTTTTTTTGAGTCCACGAGGCCTTTTATTGGCCTCTTTAGGATTACAGATGCAGCTATTACAGGTCCGGCAAGACAGCCTCTTCCAACTTCATCAACACCAGCAATCATTGATTTATAAGATAGATACTTCTTTGGCCAAAGAATCAAAACCAATGCCTTTAAGATTTTTTATTATAAGGCTGGTCTTTTGATCAAGTAAGAATTTATTTATTTTTAGTTTTTGTGTTTCTAAGAGTATATTTTGCGGCGTACATGCTGTTTGAACCAACTCAGGAAAGAATTTTTGTGAAAGAAGAAGGTTTGGAAGGCCAATTATTTCTGTTTGCATCATTCTTGAAATAATGAAATGGTTAAAAAATGATGTTTTATAACAAATTATTGGGTGAGCCCCTAAAACACAAGATTGCAGTGAAGCGGTTCCAGAAGTAACGATAGAAAAATCTGATATAGATAAAAAATCATTTGCGGCATTAACCTCAATAGAGTAATGAACCTTAGAGTCATTTAAATATGAATCAATATGTTCAAGATCATCATTGTTTACAGCTGGTATGAGAAAATGAGCATTTTCATTTAAATCATTATAAAGTTTCATAAATTCTAAATAAGTTGGCATCATATTCTTTATTTCTGAATTTCTGCTTCCAGGCATGATGCTAATGTATTTTTTATCCTTATCAAGGTTAAATTTCTTCAGAACATCCGATGTTATGCTTGGTTTAAGTTCTGAAAAATGATGCCCTAGAAGAATATTATTTAAGCCATGTTTTTTATAAAAATCATGTTCAAATTTAAATAGTGATGCACTGAGGTCAGTATATTTTTTTATATTCGTTAACCTTCCCTTTCTCCAAGCCCAAATAGAAGGTGTAACTAGTTGAACTGTTTTTATTTTTGAGATTTTCTTTAATTGCTTTTGAATTTGCATATTAAAATCGGGCGAATCTATGCCTATAAAAACATCAATCTTTTCATTTATAAACAAATTACAAAGATCATTCTTATAAGACATGATCTTGGAATAATTAACAATAGGATCTACGAGACCCATTATATTTAAATTATTAAAGTCAAATACTGATTTGAGCCCCTGACCCTGCATTTTTGGACCGCCAACACCAAAGATCTTTACATTTTTTATTTTTTTTAAGGCTTTAAGAAGATTTTCTCCTAAAATGTCACCGGAATGTTCTCCAGCAACAATTCCTATCTTGATAGAATCTTTCACCTATCTAAGAATACCTCTTTCAGATGATTTAATAGAGTCGATAAAGTTTCGTACTTCTTGGACATTACTGGACTCGATAGATTCAACTTTCTCTATTGCAGCCTTTAAATTAAATCCTTTTCTATAAATAATTTTGTATGCTTTTTTAAGAATGGTTATTGTTTCCTGATCAATACCTCCTCTTTCCATACCTACTGAATTTAGCCCAACAACTCTTGCAGGATTTGAAGCTACTTTTATGTATGAAGGTACATCCATTGTTATCGAAGCATTCATGCCTGCAAAAGAATAGTCTCCCATCTGACAGAACTGATGAATGGTGGTTAAAGCTCCTATAGTCACATTGTTACCTACAGTTACATGACCAGCTATACCTGAATTATTAGCAAAAACATTATCATTACCAACGACGCAATCATGAGCAACATGAGCATAAGCCATAAATAAGTTCTTGTTACCAATTACTGTGGTGCTTTTATCTTGGACAGTTCCTCTATGGACAGTCACACCCTCTCTGAAGATATTTTCATCTCCGATTACAAGAGTTGTTTCCTCACCTTTAAATTTCTTATCTGGAGTATCTTCACCTATGGTACAGAACTGATAAAAAACATTATTTTTTCCTATGGTTGTTGGGCCTTTCAAAACAACATGAGAGAGCAGTTTTGAACCAGATTTTATTTTGACTTTCTCTCCCACAATACAAAATGGTCCAATTTCAACATTTTCATCGATTTCGGCAGAAGGATGTATTATTGAGGATTCGTGAATAGACATTTATTTTTTTCTCTCTGCACATAATATATTAGCAGAACATACCAATTTCCCATTAACTTCAGCAAAACACTCAAATTTCCAGATTCCTCTTGTGCTTCCAAGAACTTTGCTGAAAATATCTACTTTATCTCCTGGTAATACTCTTTGTCTAAATCTTGCTTTATCAACCCCTGCAATAACATAAATTGAGCCCTCTTCAGGAGTCTTATCCATTGTCTTAAAACCCAAAATGCCTGATGCTTGACCCATGGCTTCTATTAGAATAACTCCCGGGACAATGGGATTTCCTGGAAAATGACCTTCTAAAAAAACACTATCATTTTTTACATACATCACAGCATGAATATTACTGCCTTCTTCAAGAAGAACTACTTCATCTATAAAAAGAAATGGATCTCTATGTGGAAGATACTTTAGTATCTGATTTCTAGAAAGTATCATTTATTTACCTCTTTTTTTTATGAACACAGCAGATTTTGACCAGTTCATATGGTTTTGTGCAGGCATAATTCCAATGTAGTTACCAGGAGACTTTATACTCTTAGTGATGAGAGTATGTGCGCCAACAGTTACATCATCACAAATTTGAAGGTGTCCAAGCACTCCTGAAAGACCTCCCATTTTAAAATTCTTTCCTATCTTAGTAGACCCAGCTATTGCACAACATGCCGCAATAGCCGAATTAGATCCCAAAAAAACGTTGTGAGCTATATGAACCTGATTATCTAGCTTAACTCCATTAGAGATTATTGTATTTGATATAGCTCCCCTATCAATCGTGCAACCAGCTCCAATTTCAACATTATTTCCAATTTCTAAGCCTCCCAACTGTTCTATTTTTTTATAACCATCTTTTTCAGGGGCAAATCCAAATCCATCAGAACCCAAGACAGAGTTTGGATGAATTATACAATCCTGCCCAATTGAAACATCTTTTAGGATTGTTGAGTTTGGATAAATAATCGTATGATCTCCTATTTTACAGTTCTCACCAATGTAAGCATTGGGGCCAACTTTGACTCCTTTTCCTAAAGTTGCTGAATCATGCACAAAAGTGCTTTCTTTGAAAAACCCATTTGAAAAATCAATTTCCTCACTAAAAAGCTTAGATAATTTTGCAAACGCAAGGTAGGGATCAGAGGATATAAGATAAGTAGTTTTAATATTTGTCTTAATATTTTCTTTAAGGATAACTGCTGAAGCATTTGTCTTCTCTAAAAGTTTGTTATAACTGGGGTTTGATAGAAAAGTAATAGAGCCCTCTTGGGCACTTTCTATTGAGGCGATTTCATGTATTTCTAAATCTGCATCTCCGACTATCGATGCATCGATATATTCGGAGATGAATTTAATTGTATATTTCTTTTTTTCAGATCCCGACACTAGTTAGATTCAGGTTCTGCATTTGCAGCTCCATCTAGCGCATCTGTAACTTGCTCAGTAATGCTCACAGAGCCATCGAAATATAATGCTTGATCCGCACCAAGAAGTAGTTGAATTTTCTTAGCAACTATAAGGTCATTAATTATTTGCATCATAGCAGGATTTAATTGAGCTGCTACAACCTGAATGGTCTCATTCTGTTTAGCTTGAATTTTGCCTAAAATGAACTCTAAATCTGTTGCCTTTTCTTGAATGTCTTTCTGCAAACCTGCAATTTCTTCATTTGAAAGTGTTTCTGCATCTTTTTGGAGAGTCTCAATTAAAGTTTGTCTCTCTGTTTGAAGCTCTTTAGCTTGTTCAACCATTGAAGCATATTCGCTCTCTTCTTCAAGTGCTTTAAAAGCATCTTGGGCAACTTGTGTTTGAAGTATTGCAGCTTGTGTATCTATAACAGCAACATTCTGTGCTAATGACGACATAGAAAATAAGCTAATAAATCCTAAGCATGCAATATATATAACTAATTTTTTCATAATAGGCCCCTCTTTAAGTTTGTATATTCTATATTAAATTGCATATAAATCACTAATAAATTTAAAACACTGTACCAATGGTAAATTGGAATTCTTCAGTTCTTTCATATCTATCTTCATTGTAAGGTTTTGAAATTGCAAAACTCATTGGCCCAAATCCTGTAATCCATGTTAATCCTAGTCCTATAGAATATCTCAATTCTTCTAAACTTGGTTTATAACAACTAACTTGATAGTCCCTACAATCCATTGAAAAAACATTTCCAAAGTCAAAAAAGAAAGCTGTTCTCATTGATCTTTGATCCTCGACCATTGGAAGCTTAAAAATTAATTGAGCACTTCCTTCTATTTTTACATCACCTCCAATTGGATCATCTCTTTGATAAACAATGCTCTGGTTATATGCAGGACTATCAGGCACACCATCAAAATTTGTATCAACAAGAGGTGGGCAAAGATCATTGATTGAATCAAATCCATAACAAGGAGTTGGAGTAGCTCTTGGTCCAAGCGTGTTCGATTCAAACCCTCTTAACGATCTTGGGCCTCCAGCATAAAAATGCTGAAAAAATGGAACAATTTTTGTATCATCATAGGGAGCTAAATAACCAATCTCTCCCTGGAAACCGAAAACAAGATCCCAAAAATTCAATGGTTGGTAAAATTTTTGCCTAATATTTAATTTATAGTAATTTATATCGCTTAAAGGTAGGGTAGCCAAGAATAATGCTTCTGTAGATGCACCGTCTGTTGGAAACATTCCCCTGTTTAAGGTTATTCTTGACCATACAGCCTGAGCTGAGAATGTTTGGAACGTATTTCCCTCCTCTACTAAGAAGTCAAGGATATCTCTTACCGGGATTGTTCCTTGATCAATTTCAGTATTATCATATGTTAGATTTAAGCCAATCCTTTGTGTATCTGATATCGGGTAACCAAACTGAATGCCAAGTCCTTGAGAGTCACTTGTATAGTTGGCAATATTGAATTCACCATAATCAGTTTTTCTATAGTAAAGGCTATATCCCCTGCTTACTCCATCGATTGTAAAATATGGATCATAATATGATAGGTTGTATACTTCCTGATAAATGCTTTTGTTAATTGCTATTCCTACCGAGTTTCCTGTTCCTAAAAAGTTTCTCTCTTGAAGATTAAATCCCACCATCAATCCAAAATCGCTGTATCCTAAATTTCCTCCAACATTTCCCGTTGTCTCCTCTTCAACTCTAAATTTAACGTCTATTTGATCATCAGTTCCTGGCACAGGAACTGTTTCAACATTAACCTCTTTGAAAAAACCTAGTCTCTCTAGTCTGACTCTTGACTGCTCAATCTTATCGTCAGATGCCCAAGCACCCTCAAATTGGCGCATTTCTCTTCTTAGAACATCATCTTGAGTAATCTCATTTCCTTCAAACAAAATTTTTCTTGTATAAGTCCTTTTTCCTGGATCTATAACAAAATTTAAATCAACTTCTAACATTTCTTGATCGATGTTTGGTTGACCTTTAACTGATGCAAAAGCATAACCTTCGTTGCCTAACAAACTTGTAAAAATTTCTTCGATTTGAGTAATTTGTGCCTGGGAGTATGTTATATCTTTTTGACTATCTATGATTGGATTAATAAAATCTTCATTTACTGGCATATCTCCAACGATTCTTACATCATTTATCGTATATTGAGGTCCCTCGGAAATAATATAAGTAATATAAATACTACTTCTATCTCTAGAAATACTCACTTGGCTAGATTCGATAGAGAACTCAAGATATCCTCTATCAAGATAATAAGATTCTAGATTTTCTAAATCCCCTTGGAGTTTTTCTCTTGAGTATTGGTTATCATTTGAAAGAAAAGATAGCCAGCTTCCCTCACTTAACTCCATTACATCAAGTAAATCTTCATCATTAAAAATACTGTTCCCGAGAATAGTTATGCCATCGATTTTTGCACTTTCTCCTTCATCAATCTCAATCGCAATAGATACCCTGTTTCTAGGTTGAGGACTTTCAGATATTTCTACCCCGGCACCATATCTTCCTTGTGAAGAATATGATCTTACTAATTCAGCTTTCATTCTTTCAAGAGTTGATCTTTTATAAACTTGTCCCTCAGTAATTCCTATTCCATCAAAACTCTCCAATAAAACTTCAGTTTTCAAAGCACTGTTACCAGATATATCAATTGAAGAAATTGAGGGTCTTTCTACTACTGAAATGATTAATGCATTTCCGTCTCGGCTAATTTGTATATCATCAAATTGTTCAGTAGAAAAAAGTGCTCTTGTGATGTCCACAATTTTACGGTCATCAATTTTATCTCCAACAGAAATCGGGATCGTATTAAAAATACTACCTGTGGAAACTCTTTGAAGCCCCGCAATACGGATATCGTTAACAATGAATGCCTCAAATGCCAAAACAGTTGTTATATTTAAAAGGAAAAATAATGTGAAGAAAGATTTTAAATTATTTTTCAACCTATCCACCTAAAAATATCATTTGTAACTGCAAAAACTAGAAGGAACCCTACCATTAAAGCACCTAACGTGTATGCAAAATTTTCAACTCTTGCAGGAAGTGGCTCTCCTCGAATTGCCTCTATAGCAAGCATAGTTAACTGGCCACCATCCAGCACAGGAATTGGAAGAAGATTAAGAACACCTAAACTTATGCTTAGAATTGCCATTAAGTACAAGAAGGGAAGAAAGCCTGCGCTAAAAGCTTCGCCAGACATTTTTGCAATCCCGACTGGGCCGCTTAGATTTTCAGCTCCCATATTTCCTGTGATCATTTTACCGATGAATAAAAGCGTCTTTATACTTAAGTTATAGGTATCTTTTACAGATTTAGCAAATGCATCAAACAGTGTTCTTTTATATGCAGCTGAGATACCAAGGATTGGAGTCCCCCCTTCGGATATTTCGGGACTAATTAAAAAGCTCTTGATTTGGTTATCTCTTTGTATAACTAGATTTATGCTTGTATTTGATTCGCTGCTAATGATTTCTGATACTTGTTCAAAATTACTTATGCTTTTACCATTTATTTCAATAATTTTATCTCCTACTTCTAACCCAGCTAGTAAGGCAGGTCCTTGCCTTGTTAGTGATCCAATTTCAGGAGAAATATTTGAGCTAAAATCAATTGGGAAAAATCTCTCTGGCTCTTGTTGCTGTTCTGATGAACTTAAAAAGTTTACTACACTGATATCTCTATAAAATATTTCCGAAGTTCGAAAATCTTTAAAGCCAACATTTATTTCTCCTGTTAAGCCGGCGTTTGCAAGAAGTGCTAATCTTAAGTCAGTAGGGTTAGTGATTTTTTCTCCATTTATTGATACAAGGGCATCATCTTTATTAATATCACCTGATATAGATGAGTTTGCTGTGTATTCAGTCTTTACAAGAAATATTGGTTTTACAGTTTGTTGTGATGAAAATATAAATGTAAAGATTATTACTGCCAAAATAAAGTTAGCTAAGGGTCCTGCGAACATAACTGCTGCTCTTTGCCATCTTGGCTTAGTTTCAAATAAGTTATCTAGCTGCTCATCAGTAAACTGTTTTCTCATTTCAGGTTCTGCATCTAAAGCTTTCTTAGATAAATAAGATACATAGCCTCCTAAAGGCAATGCAGATAAAGCAAATTCAGTACCCTTTTTATCTTTCTTTTTATATATAACTGGGCCCATTCCAACTGAAAATCTATCAACATGTACTTTGCACATTCTTAGAACAAAGAAGTGACCTCCCTCATGTATCACAACAAGAACGCCAAGAAGGATTATAAAAGCTATCAGAGTTATCATAAGTGTTTTAAGTTATTGATTTTATCACCATATTAGATATATTGCGTGCCTCCTCATCAATTTCAAAAATATCTTCTATACTATTAAACTTTGACATCTCTTTTATATCAAAAGTTCGTAAAATTACTTCATATATTTGTGTAAATGAAATCCTATTCTTAAGAAAATTTTCTACTGCAACCTCGTTAGCAGCATTAAAAAAGATTCCCTTTGAGCTCTCTTCACGAACAGCCTCTCTAGCCAGCTGAACAATTTGACTTCTATCATTTGGAAAGCTTTCAAAGTTAAGCTTGAGATTATTAAAATCAATGGGCTGGAACGGGATTGAAAGTCTATTATCATATGACATTGCATTAGCAATAGGTATACGCATATCTGGATTACTCATTTGGCAAATTGAAGATCCATCATTAAATGTAACTATCGAATGAACAATGCTCTCAGGATGGATTACAAGCTCAAAGAAGCTCTCATCCATATCAAATAAATAACTTGCTTCAATGAGTTCCAAACACTTATTTACAAGAGTAGCTGAATCTATCGAAATCTTTGATCCCATTTCCCAGTTAGGGTGATTGAGCGCATCTTGGACTTCAACATTATTGAGTTCATCTATATTCCTTCCGTGAAAGGGCCCTCCTGAAGCGGTAATGACAATTTGCTTAACATCTTGTGTTGATCTAGATTCAGGTAAGCATTGGAAAATAGCATTATGCTCGCTATCAATTGGGATCAGTTCGGTATTATTTTCTCTTACTATTTCCATCAGTAATGATCCGCCTGCCACAATACTTTCTTTATTGGCAAGAAGGATCTTTTTACCTGATTTTGCTGCATGAAAAGTCGACTTAATTCCAGCAAAACCTGATATGGCTGAGATTACAATATCAACATCACTTGAATTGAAGATATCGGAAAGCTCTTTCTCATCTTCAAAAATAACTGCATCTTCGGTTTTTAGTATATTTTCTTTTGCTGATTTATCATTTATGTATATGTACTTTGGATTATACTTTTTGATAATCTTGTTAGCCTTTTCAACATTACTGTTTAACGAAATGCCTACTAGTTCAAAGTTTTCTTTATTTGAGTCGATAACAGATAGAGCATTTTCTCCAATACTCCCAGACGCACCAAGAATGAATATCTTTTTCAAAAGTATGATCCTGCTGTTTGTAAGAGAAGTAAAAAAAATAAAGTCATTGGAATTGCCGCTAAATGAGAGTCAACTCTGTCGAGTAAACCTCCATGCCCCGGAAGGATACTACCTGTATCTTTAACATCTGCCTTTCTTTTTAAAAAGCTAAAAAAATAGTCTCCGCATAATGCGAATGGGATTGTAAGAATCATTGTTAATGCGAGTACAAGAGAAATCTCTTCTAAGAATAAGTATGCAAATATAACAAAAAATAAACTAGACATGAGGCCACCGATTAATCCTTCGATGGTTTTGTTAGGACTTAGCTTTGGAAGAAATGAATTTTTTCCTAGGCTTTTACCAATAATATATGCACCGGTATCAAAAACTGCAATATTAAAAATAACTGCTAATAGAAATATTCTAGATCCGGTTACTAATTGAAAACATACCAAACAAAAAGTAGATATTAATAGCAAACCAATCCAAAAATTATTAAATGCAAAATTTGAAGATAAACGCCCTTGCTTAAAGAATATTTGATAAGCAACTACAATCCAAACCGTTATTCCCAACATTGTTATAAATGATATTGGTTCAAATAATCCACCAAAATATTGATTGGAGCTTATTAGGATAATAAACAATATTAAAAAAATTAATCTCTTTCCATTACTTGATTTTGAAACTGACATCCATTCGAAGAAAAGAGCCAAAGAAAGTATAGAAATGAAAATATTCAAAATCAAATTTGATGAGTAAAGGATCAAAGTGATAACAATAGCTGAAATAAAAATTGCAGTTATTGAGCGCTGTAAAAATTCTTGTTTAAGTTCGCTCACCAAATCTTCGCTCCGAATTAAAATATTTATTTATGCTTCTTTTAAAATCCTGTTTTGAATAATCTGGCCAGAGTTTTTTAACAAAATGAATTTCGGAATAAGCTATTTGATATAAGAGAAAATTGCTTATCCTTGTATCTCCTCCAGTTCTAATTAGTAAATCAATGCTGGATTCAGGAACTTGCGATAATTCATTAATTGTACGTTCATTGATATCAGATGCTTTAATTTTCAGTCTAGATACCTCTCTAGCAATATTAATCATATCCATTTTACCACCATATCCAAGTGCTACATTCAGTCTTAGTTTAGGTTTATTACTGAAAGATTTCTCTTCAGCAAATTTGATTTTTTCATAAGTTTTTTTGCCAAAATTAGAATAGTCGCCAAAAAATCTGACTTTTACCTTTTGCTCAATTAACTCATCCAGCTCATTATTAATACTATTAACAATAAGATTATTTATGGCTTTTACTTCAGACTTTGGTCTTTTCCAATTTTCCGTGCTGAATGCATAAACCGTAAGAGATTCAATATTTTGATTAACTGATTCCTTAACTATTTCCTTGAGTGCTGATACTCCCCTAGCATGACCTTCTTTAATTTGAAGATTATTTTTTTTTGCCCAACGCCCATTACCATCCATAATGATAGCTATATTTTTCAGGTTCATTTTTATGACTAGATTTGAATTAAATCGTCTTCTTTGTGCTTAAGTTGATCATCTATCATAGATATAAATTTATCTGTGATTTCTTGGATTTCTACCTCCAAATCTCTTAATTCATCATCAGATAGCTCACTTTTCGTGTTTAAATCTCTAGCGGATTGATTACTGTCGCGTCTGACGCTTCTTATAGAAATTCTTGCGTTTTCAGCCTCAGTCCTAGCTTGTTTAATATAGTCTTGTCTAGTTTCCTCAGTGAGAGCTGGCATTGTTATTCTAATGAGATCGCCAGATGAGCTTGGGTTTAACCCAAGATCAGAAGAAATTATAGCCTTTTCGATTTCTGGCATTAGTGTCTTATCCCATGGAGATATTACTAATGTTCTATTTTCTTCAACGCTTATATTTGCAGTTTGATTAATAGGCGTTTGATTACCGTAGTAATCAACTTTTACAGAGTCCAATATAGAAGGGTTAGCCCTTCCAGTTCTAATTTTATTAAATTGATTTGATAAAGAATCCATGCACTTTTGCATTCTTTCAGTAGTCTCATCTTTTATTGTATTCATGATATTAATGTTCCTATATCTTCCCCTTTAGCAATTGATGATAGCGAGTCCTCATCCTTCAAATTAAATACTTTAATTGGTAGCTTATGATCTTTTGCTAGCGTCAGGGCTGTACCATCCATAATTCGAAGATTTTTTGAAATTGCTTCTTCAAAAGAAATATTTTTATAAAACTTTGCATTTGGATCTTTCTCGGGATCAGCTGAATATACACCATCAACTCTAGTAGCTTTTAGCATAATATCTGATTGAGTTTCTACCGCCCTAAGACAACCTGCGGTGTCAGTTGTAAAGAAAGGATTTCCAGTTCCCGCAGTAAATATTACTACGTATCCATCTTTAAGAAGCTGAATAGCTCTTCTTCTATCAAAATGCTCAACAAGTCCTGAAATTGAGAGAGCTGACATAACTCTTGTTTTAACATTCGCCCTTTCAAGAGCATCCCTTAAGGCAATACCATTCATCACAGTTGCTAACATTCCCATATGATCCCCAGCAACTCTATCCATTCCAGATTGACTTAGCTTTTCTCCTCGAAATAAGTTTCCTCCACCTATAACTATTCCTATTTCGGCGCCAAGGTCTTTACATAATTTAATTGATACGGCCATTGAGTCTAAAATTTTAGGGTCAATGCCGATACCCTCTTCACCTGCAACAGATTCGCCACTGAACTTTACAAGAAGTCTTGAGTATTTTAAATCAGCCATCTTTATTAAGTTGTTCAGCAACCTCCTCTGCAAAATCTTTTGAGGATACTTCTATGCCCTCGCCAACTTTGAATCTTTCAAATGAAATTACCTCATTATCGCTATTTTCAAGGAGTTTTGAAATAGAGGTATCAGGATCCTTTATAAAGTCTTGAGAAAGTAGTGTAACTTCTTTAAGAAATCTTTTTATCTTTCCTTGAACCATTTTTTGCATGATATTTTCGTCTTTGCCTGACTCCTTTGCTTGAGATTCAAAAATATTTGTCTCTCTTTCAAGAACTTCTTTATCAACCCCATCTTCATTTATTGATAAAGGAGCTGAAGCAGAAATATGCATAGCAATATCTCTTCCGAGTTCATCATTTTCTTCTTTTAATAAAACCATTGCAGCAAGTTTGTTATCAGAATGAAGATAAGTCCCGACCTTTTTTGAACTATCAAATTCTTGGGTAGCCAATCTTCTTACTTGAATATTTTCTCCGATTGACTGTACAAGTTTTTGTCGATCTTCCTCAACATCTTTCTTTAAATCTTCTACATCAAGATATTTCTTGCTGACAAGTCTTTCTTCGATATTCTTTGCAAACTCAATGAAACTATCATCTTTAGCAGCAAAATCAGTTTCAGAGTTGATTTCAACCATAGTTGCATAATTTTCTGAAACATGAACTTTTATCACGCCATCTGCTGCCACTCGAGCCGATTTCTTTTCAGCCTTGAGAGCACTGTTAGAACGAAGAAGATCCAAAGCTTTTTCTATATCTCCCTCAACTTCTACTAAGGCTTTCTTGCATTCCATCATTCCAACACCAGAAAGTTCTCTTAGTTCTTTTACTTGGGATGCCTTTATTTCCATTAGGTTTCTCCTTTTTCGCTTTCTTCAGCTTTCTCTTCTTTTGGTTCCTCTTCAGAAACATCACTCTTAACTTCCTTTTCCTCGTTAGGGGAAGTCTCATTAGTTACTTCTGCATTTTCTTGATTTTCTGACTCTTGTTTGTCATCTTCAACATTAGTTTCTTCAATGCTCTCTTCAGGTAAAAAATCATCTTTCGTTGCTTCATCGACTAGATTTAAAGCTTTACCTGAAGTAATTTTTACTTCACTTACTTTATGTATGACTGGAACTGATTCATCGCTAGATGTTTCTGGAGCATAACCTTGTTTTGATTCTAGACCTCTCTCACAAGCCTCACCAATGACTTCAAGGACTAACTTAATTGATCTGATTGCGTCATCGTTTCCAGGAATAACAACATCTATACCTTCAGGGTTAGAGTTTGTATCAACAAGACCAATAACTGGAATTCCCATTTTTTGAGCTTCAGTTACTGCAATTTTTTCATGTTTAACATCGATAACAAATAAGGCATCAGGAAGCCCTTTCATGTTTTTAATACCACCAATAGATTCCATTAGTTTTTGATGCTCTCTTGAAATCTCAAGTGCCTCTTTTTTTGAAAGTTTTTCTATCCTGCCTGATGACATCATTTCCTCTAAATCCGATAGCCTTCTGATCGAGCTTCGAATAGTTTTCCAGTTTGTCAGTGTTCCACCAAGCCATCTTTTATCTACATAAGGAAGGCCAAGTGATGATGCTTTTTCTCTAATTGATTTGCTTGCTGATCTTTTTGTTCCTACAAATAGTAATTTGTTTCCTCTTGAGCAAATAGATTCAACTCTAGATGCAGCTGCATTTAACTGACTTTGGGTTGTTTCTAAATTGATAATACTTATTTTTTTTCTGGTATCAAATATATATTCTTCCATTTTTGGATTCCAGAATCTTGATTGATGACCAAAATGAACACCTGCCTGAAGCAGGTCTTTTATTGAGACAATACTCATATTTTTCCTCCTGGGTTATTTCTCCAGCCTATAATTGAAAAACTTTAAAAAAAGCACCCAAATCAATCTTTAATAAGGCTTTCGTGATTAAAAGTTAGTGTATTTTATAGAAAATGATGTATAAATCAAAGAGAAATTTAATCTAACTCTTTGAATACCTTTTTGAATTGATCAGTGCCTGGGAAATTCTTGCTTTCATCTGTTGATTTTGAAAATTCTTCAAGTGCTTTGAGTTGTTTTTTATCGAGTGTTGTGGGTATTTCAACAATTACTCTGCATAATAGATCTCCCCTGCCCCTCGATCTTATGTGACTAGCACCTTTACCTTTTATTCTAAAAATTTTTCCAGTTTGAGTATATGGTGGAATTTTAAGAGAGATATTCTTTTCTAAAGATGGAATTTCAATTGTGCCTCCTGTTATAGCCTTATAAAAAGGTATAGGAGCTTCTATAAATAAATCTTTGCCATCTCTTTCGAGGATAGGATGATCATCTACTCGCACAGCAACATATAGATCTCCAGGCTGTGCATCTCTTGCCCAGTTTCCCTCTCCAGATAGTCTGACCCTGTCTCCACTATCTACTCCAGCAGGAATATTTACCGATAAAGTCTTTACCTTTTCAATAGTTCCTTTTCCTGAACATGTCGAACAAAATTCAGAAATAACTTGGCCTGTTCCTCCACAAGTTCCACATGTTTGTTGAAGTGAAAAAAAACCTTGTTGCATTCTAATTTGGCCTGTGCCTCCACATGCTGGACAAACTTTGGGTTTAGTTCCAGGCTTTGCTCCAGTTCCAGAACAATCATTACACTGTGATTGAACTGGCACTTTGATTTTAATCTTTGTTCCTAAAACAGCGTCTTTTAGAGATAGATTAAGATTATATTGAAGATCTTGACCCCTTCTAGCTCTTCTTGTTGTTGACCTTCCACCTCCAAATATATCTCCAAAAATATCTCCAAATATGTCTCCAATGTCAGAAAAATTCATGTCATTAAAGTTTGGACCGCCGCCCATCCCCTGAACTCCAGCATGACCGAATTGATCATATGTAGATTTTTTTTGTGGATCAGATAAAACATCATATGCTTCGGCAGCTTCTTTGAACTTTTCTGCTGCTGAATCATCATCAGGATTTCTATCAGGATGATACTTCATGGCAAGCTTTTTAAAAGCTTTTTTTAGCTCTGAGTCCGAAGCGCTTTTAGAGACTCCTAAAACATCGTAATAGTCTCTTTTTGACATGGTAAAGAAGTATTACTACTTATCCTCTTCTTGAACTTCCTCAAAGTCAGCTTCAACCGTATTGTCGTCACTGCTCTGAGAATCTTCAGTGCCTTCTGAGGTATTAGGCTGACCATCTTGCTGTTGATTATAAAGTTTTGATGATAGAGGAGTTAACACATCATTCAATGCTTTAGTCGCTTCTTCAATTTGCTCAACATTTTCTGCTTTAACTGCGTCCTCAAGACCTTTAACCGCAACTTCAATTTGTTCTTTTTCCTCATCTGATAATTTATCACCCGAATCAGAAACTGTTTTTCTTGTAGCATGACATAGCATGTCTGCATTATTTTTAACTTTTACAAGCTCTTCAAACTTAGCATCATCCTCAGCATTTGCTTCAGCATCTTTTACCATTTTTTCAATGTCTTCATCTGATAATCCACTTGAAGCTTTAATGACTATGGATTGCTCTTTGCCAGAATTTTTATCTTTTGCTGAAACATTCAAAATACCATTAGCATCTAAATCAAAAGAAACTTCGATTTGAGGCATTCCTCTTGCTGCTGGAGGTATATCAGTAAGGTTAAATTGCCCTAATGATTTATTTTGAGCAGCCTGTTTTCTTTCACCTTGGATTACATGAACTGTAACTGCAGTTTGGTTATCCTCGGCGGTAGAAAAAACTTGTGATTTTTGAGTTGGGATAGTCGTATTCTTTTCAATTAAAGGTGTTGCTACTCCTCCAAGAGTCTCAATTCCTAGCGTTAATGGTGTAACATCTAAAAGAAGTACGTCTTTTGTATCGCCAGATAGAACTGATCCTTGAATCGCTGCGCCAATTGCAACAGCTTCATCAGGATTTAAGTCTTTTCGTGGCTCTTTTCCAAAAAAGTCTTGAACTTTTTTCTGGACAAGAGGCATTCTAGTTTGACCGCCAACTAGAAGAATATCATCAATTTTATCCTTTGTGAGTTTTGCATCTTTTAATGCTGTTTCAAGAGGAGATATGCTTCTATCAACTAAATCTTCAACTAATGACTCTAACTTAGCCCTGGTAATTTTTTGAACAAAGTGCTTTGGGCCACTAGCGTCCGCAGTAATGTAAGGCAAATTAACTTCTGTCTGCTCTGAAGAAGATAATTCTATTTTTGCCTTTTCGGCAGCCTCTTTCAATCTTTGAAGAGCTAACGGATCACTTTTCAAATCAAACCCTGAATCTTTTTTAAACTCTTCAACAAAAAAGTCTATCAGTCTTAAATCAAAATCCTCTCCTCCAAGGAAAGTATCTCCATTTGTTGATAGCACCTCAAACTGATGTTCGCCATCAACTTCCGATATTTCAATTATCGAAATATCAAAAGTTCCGCCACCAAGGTCATATACAGCAATAACTGAATCTCCTTTACCTTTATCAAGGCCATAGGCCAATGCAGCTGCAGTTGGTTCATTAATTATTCGCTTAACTTCTAAGCCTGCTATCTTCCCGGCATCTTTAGTGGCCTGTCTTTGGGAGTCATTAAAATAAGCTGGGACAGTTATAACTGCTTCCTTAACATCTGTGCCAAGATAATCTTCAGCAGTTTTTTTCATTTTCTTGAGTATTTCTGCAGAAACTTGTGGTGGTGCTAATTTTTTGTCATCTACCCCAACCCAAGCATCACCATTGTCTGCTTTGATGATCTTGTAAGGAACCATATCAGCATCTTTTTTAACAACATCATCGCTAAACCTTCTTCCAATTAATCTTTTAATGGCATATAGAGTTTTTTCAGGATTGGTGACAGCCTGTCTTTTGGCAGGTGTTCCAACAAGAACTTCATCACCATCAGTATAAGCAATAACTGAAGGAGTGGTTCTTCCACCTTCAGAATTTTCAATAACTTTTGGCTGTTGCCCCTCTACAACAGCAACACAACTATTTGTTGTACCTAAATCTATTCCTATTATTTTTGACATAAATTTCCTCTAATTTTTTACGACCACAACTCTTGCTGGTCTAATAACTCTCTCATGAAGTTTCCATCCCTTTTGCATCACTTCAACAATCTTGTTGTCAGCATGTTTTCCATCCTTAACTACAGAGACAGCCTCGTGCTGAATAGGATCAAAATCCTCACTAATGGGATAAATAGGACTAATTCCAAATTTATCAAGAGCAGACTCAAAAGACTTAAGTGTTAGCTCAATACCCTCTTTATCAGAATCAGAAACATCCTTACTTAGATTCTTCAAAGCGTGTTCTAAATTATCTACAACAGGCAATAATTCTAAAAGCAATCTCTCAACACCATATTTATGAGCTTTCTCAACTTCAGCAACAGAACGCTTCTGTGAATTATCAAGTTCAGCTCTTAATCTAAGTATCGTGTCTTCTAATTCAGCTATTCTTTCTTCATCTGAAACTTCATTGGACTCCTCAAGTTCATCAGTTTCAGATTCGGAATGAATATCATCTGTGATATCTTCATTCTTTTCTTTAGACATATTTTCTCCCTAGAAGATATATAGGGATTTGTGGAATTACTTCAAGCTTTTTTTAATCAGTCTTTTTGACGAAAATAACTGAACTTCTATCTACAATCTCATACCCGTGAGAAGCTGCAATATCATCCTGTTTCTTTTCAATTTCTGGATCATGAAACTCGATAGTTTTTCCAGTATCAACGCAAACCATATGGTCATGATGATGATCTTGGGTCATCTCGTAGACTGAGTGTCCCTCTTCAAAGTTATGCCTGGTAACTATTCCAGCTGATTCAAATTGTGATAGGACTCTATAAACAGTTGCTAAGCCAACATCGTCACCACTCGTGAGAAGATCTTTATAAATATCTTCTGCGCTTAGATGAACTTCACTATCGATAGTTTTAGCCAATACCTCAAGTATCAACATTCTTGGTAAAGTTGCTTTAAGTCCAGCTTTTTTAACAGCGTCTTGTGTGCTCATAAAGTTATAGATTAATTTACTTCCTTTAGTATAATCGATGAATATTATGAAAGAAAATCTAAAAGTTTCAACTGCATTTCTGCTTATTTTTTTAATTTCTGCCTGTTCATCTTTCAGCTTTTATAAGGTACCAGTTACTCAAGGTAATATTTTTGAAGAAGAGGATATTGAAAAGCTTCAAGTTGGTCAGTCAATGGATCAAGTACAGTTCATTTTAGGTTCACCAATGATAAAAGATCCTTTTCACTCAAATAGATGGGATTATTTAAATCTTGTTACAGTTGGAGATGAGAAAATTGTTGAAAAGAAACTTGTTGTAATCTTTGATGATGAAAACCTATTATCATCCTGGAAAATTGTTTCAGAATAGAATTTCTTTTTTTAGTTCTCTGTTTTATTTCTTGCAGCTAAATCATTAACAAAGCTATCAAGAAAAACATTTACAAATTTTTCTACTGTTGAGTCACTTAAGAGGATCCCTAAAAAATAAGGAACCTTTGCATTAGCTTTAAATGAAATCCTACAACTTTTATCATTTAGATGTTCGACATCCCAAGAAGCATTCATTTCCTCAAATGGTCCTTTAATTTGAGTTATCAGAATTCTTTCATCCTCGATAACGTTTCCTGACTTAATTTTATAACTCACGCCAGCAATCTCAAATTCAAGCTCGCCAATTTGAGAAAAATCTTTGTTGTCAGTATTTAATGACCTTGATGCATTACAAAAGGGTAAATATTGTTCATACCTTTCAAAGTTTGCTACTTGCTCAAATACTAGAGTGTGCTTAAAAGGAAGAATACGAGTTACTTCGAAATTTCTTTTCATTAATCATATTTGTGTAATTAAAATCGCTCCCACTGCAATTGGGGCCACAAACCTTATAAAGAAGTACCAAGTATTTAAAAATCCATCGCTTAATTGCAATTGTTCTTGAATCAGTTCTTTTTTCATAAACCAACCTACAAAAATTGCTACAAAAAGCCCACCTAAAGGTAAAAGTAAGTTATTTCCTATAAAAACAATAGAATCAAGGATTGTTCTATCTCCGAGAAGTTGGAAGTCGCTTAAAATATTAAAACTAAGGACGCTTCCTATTCCAAGAAACCATGCTAAAAAGCCAAAGATGAATGCGGCACTCTTTCTTGAAATAATATTCTTTTCTGAAAAGTAGGCTACACTTGGCTCCAATAAAGATATAGAGGAGCTCAGTGAAGCAATAACAAGCAGTATAAAAAATAAAGGTCCAAAAACTTGCCCCAAAAACATTGTTTCGAATGTTTGTGAAAGTGTTATAAACACTAACCCAACTCCACCACTATTTACTTCAAGTCCTGATGCAAAGATTATTGGGAATATTGCAAGGCCTGCCATTAGAGCAACAAGCGTATCTAAGCCACCAACGGTTATTGAGGTACTTAATATTTTTTGATCATCTGACATATATGCTCCATATGTCATGATTGCTCCCATACCTAAACTTAAACTAAAAAAAGCTTGCCCCATGGCGCTTAAGAATGTCTGAGGATTTACCTGACTGAAATCAGGACTAAATAGGAACTTTAGACCTCTTAGAAAATCACCATTAATAACCGCATTTAAAACCATTAGAATCAAAATGAAACCGAGAAGAGGCATGAGAACTCTTACGAATCTCCCAATTCCATTTTTAATACCACTAGCTATAACTCCTGCTGTAACTAATATAAAAACAGTGTGCCAAATTAGTAAGTTAGAGGCTGAAGATGTAGTAATGCTGAACTGCTCTTCAGAGGATAGTTGTAAATCAGGAAGAGCTGAAATAAAAATATAATTTATACAAATGCCAGCTAGGACACTGTAAAAGGATAGTATTAATATACCAGCAACAAGTCCGCCCCACCCTATAAGCTGCCAATTGGAAGATCTATTTGAGTCTAAAGCTGCAGACTTCATTGAGTTAACTGGACTGCTAGAGGCTCTTCTTCCAATTATTATTTCAGCCATCATAATTGGTAAGCCTATTATTAAAATACATGCTAAATAAATTAAAACAAATGCTCCACCACCATTGGTTCCAGCCATGTAAGGAAATCCCCATATATTTCCCAATCCAACAGCAGAGCCAGTAGCTGCTAAAATAAAGGTCCACTTGCCTGACCATTTTCCATGAGATTTTAACTGTTCCATTTTTGCCTCCAGCTAGGTATATGGGTTAAAAACAAATGCAAGACATATAAAATAGCAGATTGTTACTAATAAAGTAAGAATCCTTCTCATTTCGGCATATTCGCTATCATTTTTAAAACTAGAGTTATTTTTAGTTTCGTAAAAGAGAAATAATGGAAATGCTAAAAAGCAGATCACTAAAGCAATAAGAAAGTTTTCAAAAACAAAAAATATAATTACCAAATTTATAAATGTGCATGCTATGCCAAATCTTATATTAGCCGAGCTATTCGGGGTCCATCCCCAGGCCGTCCCACCCAAGAATGAAATAATTACTCCGCCATAAAATGAAATTGCCTTCAGTGAGATTTCAGAAAAATCAGAACTAAGCCATGGCGCTATTGTAAAAAGTATAAATGGCAGTACTCCAAGATATCCGTAAAATTGAATGATTTTTAAGGGCATATATAATCTTATTGCGTCTATTGATTCTAAGTTAAAATTATAAGTTATGACCGCAATTGTCACTAATAAAAATGCTTCAAGGAACTTTACTTTTATTAAGTCTTTCGAAGCAGGGATTATGCTCAAGGGCTGGGAAGTTAAATCTCTCAGAGAAGGAAGAGTTGACGTTAAAGATTCCTATGTGCGGCTAATTAAGGAAGAAGCTTGGCTTATTGGCCTTAAAATTGATCCACCAAGTTCTCTGAAAAATGAAAACCTTGATCCGACCAGATCAAAAAAACTTTTATTAAATAAAAAAGAGATATTCCAATTAGAAGATTCCGTTAAGAAAAAGGGTCTTACGTGCGTTTTAAAAAAGATGTATTGGAAAAACAATCTTGTTAAATGCGATATTGTAGTTGGAAAGGGTAAAAAATCATATGACAGAAGACAGGATATTAAAGAAAGAGATTGGAAAAGAGACCAGGCAAGGACATTAAAATCTTCTCTTAAAAATAAATAATATTGTATAATTTCATCCCTTTTTGGGGGCGAATAGGATTCGACGTTTTTATTGGATTCCAAAGCGCATGTCAAGAATGAAGTTTTCTTGTAAAAATTACTTCAAAATTTTAGTTGCAAATAACGACAACTACGCTTTAGCTGCTTAAATAGCTAAACCTGCTGTAAAGAATGGTTACGGTCTGAAACAGCGGTCATTTACGTAGCCTAGTTAAGTTGTGCTTCTCGAGCATAAATTGATGAAACTTAAATCGAGATCTACCTTGATGTCCTGCTCTTCGGGTTTTCAAGGCAAATGATAATAGAATGAGCTAAACATGTAGAAGCGAGGTTGAAGGACTAACGGACGCGGGTTCAATTCCCGCCGCCTCCACCATTTAGTATAAAATGATTACATGAAATCTATATTAGTTACAGGATCTTCTTCAGGAATTGGAGCTGCAATATGTGAACACTTCTCACAAATTGGTTGGAAAGTTT
This sequence comes from uncultured SAR86 cluster bacterium, assembly GCA_902622845.1. GTDB lineage: Bacteria > Pseudomonadota > Gammaproteobacteria > Magnimaribacterales > D2472 > CACNXK01. Next base: position 139,719 of record CACNRI010000004.1, read on the forward strand.
TTGGGAGTGTACGAAATCAAAATGATGGGGATAAACTAACAGATATATGTGGAGAAAATTTCACTCCTCTTATTTTTGATGTCACAGACATTAACGCAATTAATGAGGCGGCTAATTTAGTTGAATCTCATTTGGGCAAAAATGGCTTAAATTGTCTCGTAAATAATGCAGGTATTAATATTTCTGGTCCTATGGAGTATGTAGAATCTGATGAAGTAAGAAAAGTCTTTGAAGTCAATGTAATGGGACCATTAAATTGCTCGCAATCATTCCTGCCAGCACTTAAAAAATCTACATCATCAACAATAATTAATATTAGCTCAATGGCCGGTAAGATTGGTCTTCCAATGCAGGGATCATATTGTGGCAGTAAGTTTGCACTTGAAGGAATGTCTGAATCAATGCGCAGAGAACTTCAAATTCATAATATCAAAGTAGTTGTAATTGGTCCTGGTGCAATTGAATCATCAATTTGGGATAAGTTTGAAAAAGATGAGAAGGAAGAACAATATAAGGATACAGAATATACGTCAGCAATAAAAAAAATGGATGGCACTCTTAAAAGAGCAAGAAGTATAGCTATTCCAGCTCATCGAGTAGCCAAAAAAGTTGAGAAAATTGTTAACTCTAAGAATCCAAAACCAAGATATGTAGTTGCTGGCATAACAGACAAAATGTTAAATCTTATTCCAAGAAAGATCCTTGATAGAGCTTTTAAGAGGTTATTAACGAAATAAACTGAAAGGGTGGACTTTTTAGGCACAGATGATTAAACTTGCACAACTTTTTATAACATTTTATGGCTAATTCAAAACAAGCAGAAAAGAGAGCTAGACAGAATAAAGCAAGATATAAGCTTAGACATAGTCAGAGGTCTCAAACAAGAACAGCAGTTAAAGCTGTCAGATATGCAATTGAAGAAAATGATGCTGAAAAAGCTTCAGGCCTCTTAAAAACTGCTGAAAAAGTTCTTGATTCAGCCGCTTCAAAAAAAGTTATTCACAAAAATGCTGCTGCCAGAACAAAAAGTAGACTAACTGCTGCAGTTAAAAAAATCTCTAAATAAAAATCTTTCTTGATATATCGTCTAGAAGTTCTTGAACGCCCTCACCCGTTACTGAGGAAATACCAAAAACATTTGCAAATTCCTTAGCATTAAAAGTATTCAAAGTTTCGAATCTGGTCTCTTCATCAATTAGGTCAATTTTTGTAACAACTATATAAAACTCTTTTTCTAAGAGTTTTTCTGAAAAATCTCCTAACTCTTTTTTAAGTTTTAGAAATTGATCTTGTACCGAAATTTCTGAAAAAGCTTCAAGAAAGAAAAGCAGGATTCCTGTTCTTGATATATGTTTTAAAAACTTAATACCAAGCCCGTGACCATCAGATGCGCCTTCTATAATTCCTGGTATATCTGCAATTACAAAACTATTATCAGAGTATTTAATTGTTCCAAGGTGAGGTCTCAATGTAGTAAAAGGGTAATCTGCTATTTTGGGCTTTGCCGAAGAGACTGTGTTAAGAAAGGTGGACTTCCCAGCATTAGGGAATCCCACTAAGCCAACATCCGCTAAAGACCTAAGTTCCAGTTTTATATTTATGGATTCGCCATCTTCACCTTTTGTAATTTTTCGAGGGGCTTGATTTGTACTAGATTTGAAGCGTGCATTACCTAAGCCTCCATCACCTCCCTTTGCAAGCAAGTAGTCTTTTTCTTCATTGCAATCAATTATTAAATCGCCAGTATCGGCATCAAGAACAACGGTCCCTTGAGGCACTGATAAAAAAATAGATTCTCCATCTTGACCCTTCATATTTTTACCAGAACCATTTCTGCCATTTTTGGCTTGAATAACTTTTTTATGATGAAAATCAACTAATGTATTTATGTTCTTATTAGCTTTAAGAAAAACATCTCCACCTCTACCGCCATCCCCACCATCAGGACCGCCTCTGGGAATATATTTTTCTCTTCTAAAGCTCAGGCAACCAGAACCACCTGATCCTGCTTTAATTTCAAGCAGAGCTTCGTCTATGAAATTCATGAATTTACTGAGGAACTATATTTACGGTTTTCCTCTTTCTTGGACCTTTGTAAGAAAATTGAACAACACCTGATTCTTTTGCAAATAACGTGTGATCCTTACCCATTCCAACATTTACACCTGGATGAGTATTTGTTCCTCTTTGTCTGATAATTATTTCACCAGCCTTAACAAGCTGACCACCAAACCTTTTAACTCCAAGTCTTTTGGACTGGGAATCTCTACCGTTCTTACTGGAACCACCAGCTTTCTTATGTGCCATTATTTACTCTCAAGTTTAATTTTATCAATCTCTATTTTAGTATATTTGGCTCTATGCCCTTGTTTGCGCATACTATGCTTTCTTCTTCTAAATCTAAGAATTGATAATTTAGTTCCTTTAACTTCATCAATAATCTTTGCAGTAACCTTAACATTTGAAAGGTATGGTTGCCCAATTTCGACAGTCTTATCATCAGAATAAAGAAGTACATTATCAAAAGTAATCTTTTTTTTACTATCGGATATAAGATCAATTAGAAGGGTTTGACCCTCCTCTACTTTGTGCTGTTTTCCACCTGTTTCAATTACTGCGTACATTATTAAATCCGAAAGTTGGCAAAATATACGCTGATATGCGGAATTTATCAATAGTTAGGTATAATTTTTAATCCAAATCATAAACATGCCTAATTTAAGTAAAAATCTAAAGAAAGATCTCAAAAAAGTTGAAAGCTTGATGAGGAAGAATTTAAGTAAGGAGCCTTTGGTTAAGGACCTTTATGATTACATTTTTGATAAATCTGGAAAGAAGGTGCGAGCATCTATAAGTCTAATTAGCTCTTATGGATTGAATAAAAATCAGCAAAATAGAGTAAAGCTCGCAGCTATCATTGAACTTCTCCATACTGCAACACTTGTTCATGACGATATTATTGATAATTCTGACCTTCGTAGAGGCAAAACAACTGTAAATGTTGCTTGGTCAAACTCACATGGCGTGCTAATTGGTGATTTTATTTACTCCAAAGCCTTTATGCTGATGAATGAAATAGGAAATTTAAAAGTAATTGATGAGCTAAGCTCTGCTACTAATAAAATTGCTGAGGGTGAATTAATGCAACTTGCAAATAAAAATAATTTAGATACCTCACTCCAGCAACTAAAAAAAATTAGTTATTATAAAACTGGGAGATTATTTGAAGCCTCTGCAAAAAGTGCTGCAATGCTTTCTGGTAAATCGACCTCATTTATTGAGAATATTTCAAAAGCTGCAAAACTTATTGGAATTGTATTTCAAGTAAGAGATGACTTGCTTGATTATGGAATAAGCAAAGGAAATATTGGAAAGCCAAAAATGCAAGATATCCTTGAAGATAAAATAACTTATCCACTCTATTACGCGCTTAAAAGTTCAAGCAAAAAAGATAGTTTAAAGATCATAAAAAAACTAAAGAATAAAGACTTTAGTGAAGAAGAAGTATCAGAATTTGTTTCTTCTTCGAGTGCTTTTAATAAATGTAATTCTTTAATCCAAAGCTATAGTAATGAAATTAGTAAATGCATCAATAGGATATCTAATAAAGAAATTCGTAACGAGATGTTAAACTTGTCTGAAAGCTTAAAAAATAGATATGAGTAAAGTATTTAAACCTAAAGACTGCTATTCAGAAGAAGATCTTGTTGATTGCGGATTTGGTCAACTATTTGGTAAAGGCAATGGCAGGCTTCCAGTTGATCCAATGCTTATGTTTGATCGAATCACTAAGATAAATAATACTGGTGGTAAATATTCAAAAGGCGAGGTTTATGCAGAGCTCGATGTAAATCCTGATCTCTGGTTCTTTGATTGCCATTTCAAAGAAGATCCTGTTATGCCGGGGTGCCTTGGGCTTGATGCAATGTGGCAATTACTTGGTTTCTTTCTATGCTGGAGTGAATTACCTGGGATTGGAAGAGCTTTAGGAGCTGAAAAAGTTAAATTCTTTGGCCAGGTGCTTCCAACAGCAAAAAAAGTTAATTATGTTCTTGATATAAAAAGAGTTGTAAATCGTGGAGCTGTAGTTGGCTTTTCTGATGCTGATATGTTTGTAGATGATAAACATGTTTATTCAGCAGATAACCTTAAAGTAGGCCTTTTTGCTGACCCAAGCAAGTTTTAAAATGCGTGAAGTTGTTGTTACAGGAATGGGATTAATATCTTGTATTGGTAATGATTTAGATACTGTTTCAAAAAACCTTAAGGCAGGTAAATCTGGTATTAAATTAAATCAAGAATATGTGGATATGGGTTTTAGGAGCCATGTATGTGGATCTATTGATATAGATTTGAAGCCATTAATTGATAGAAAAGTTTTAAGATTTATGGGTAATGCATCTGCATATGCTTATCTCGCTGCTAAAGATGCCCTCTCGGATGCTGGGCTAAATGAAGATGATATATCTTCTCCACGTATTGGTCTTATTGCTGGTTCTGGAGGAGCCTCTTCTGCAATTCAAATAGAGGCTGCAGACATAACTAGATCTAGAGGTCCAAAACGAGTTGGGCCCTATGCTGTTCCTAAAGCAATGGGAAGCACTGTTTCTGCTGTTTTATCAACAGCATTAAAAATTAAAGGTGTTAACTATTCGATTACTTCGGCTTGTTCGACAAGCGCGCACTGTATTGGTCACGGAGCAAACCTTATTCAAAACGATTTACAGGATATTGTGATTGCTGGTGGTGGCGAGGATGAGCATTGGTCGTCATCGTCTCTATTTGATGCAATGGGAGCATTAAGTTCAAAATTTAATGAGCAACCCACGCTAGCATCAAGACCATTTGATAAAAATAGAGATGGTTTTGTCATAGCAGGTGGTTCTGGGATGGTAATACTTGAGGAAAAAGAAAATGCATTAAAAAGAGGTGCAAGGATTTATGGAACTCTTAAAGGCTTTTGTGCAAATTCAGATGGTTACGATATGGTTGCTCCCTCTGGAGAAGGAGCAGCTAGATGCATGAGTGAAGCTCTCTCTCAATATGGAAAACAAGTAGACTACATTAATGCGCATGGAACAAGTACTCCGGTGGGAGATATTGCTGAAATAAATGCAATTAAGGAGGTATTCAATTCTCAAAATCCCTTCTTAAGTTCAACGAAATCCCTTACAGGTCACTCACTGGGAGCAACTGGAGCTCAAGAAGTTATTTATTCAATGATAATGATGAATGAAGGCTTTATTTCACCTTCAATAAATGTTGAAGATGCCGTAGAAGAAATTGGTGACATCAATTTAGTAACTAAAGAAAACAATGAAAACATTAATTCATTTATGAGTAATTCATTTGGATTCGGTGGAACAAATGCTTGTTTAATTTTTAGCAAGGATTAAAAAGCTGCTACTTTTTTTCAATTTTTTCTAGAAAATCTTTTGGCAAGTCCTCTGACACTGAATTTGGGAAGTCAGCAGGTCGTTTTTCCAAAAATGAGGTCACACCTTCCCTAGCATCTCCAGACTTTCCTCTTGAACTTATGAAAATACTTTCCAAATCGTGCGATCTATCAGGCCCATTATCTCCAAGCGAAGTCCAAAATAATCTCCGCGCCATTGCAACTGAAACAGGAGCAGATTTCTTGGCAAGATCTTTACAATAATCTAGAGATTTTTCAAGCATTTCATCGTCTTCAAAAATATAAGAAACAAGTCCAATCTCTTTGGCTTCGTTAGCATCAATAATCTTCCCAGAGAAGCAAAGCTCCAAGGCTTTTGATATACCCACTATTTTTGGAAGAAACCATGAACTACTGGCATCATTTACAATTCCTCTATTTAAAAAAACAAATCCGAACCTTGCACTTGTTGAAGCAATTCTAATATCTGCTGCTAGTTGAAGAGTTGCTCCTACACCTACAGCGGGACCATTACAGGCCGTTATAATTGGTTTAAGCGACCTATACATTCTTAGTGTCAAAATCCCACCAGCATCTTTATTGTAATCTTGAGGATATTCTTCTGATGTATCAAATTCTTTAACAAAGGTGTTTTCTCCTCCTGAGAGATCAGCACCTGCACAGAATGCCCTTCCAGAACCAGTAATAAGTGTTGCTCTTATTTTGTCGTCATTATCTATGACATCAAAAGCATCACAAAGCTCTTCCATCATAGTTAAAGTAAATGAATTTAGTTTCTCTGGTCGATTCAGCTTTATCAAAGCAACTGAGTCTTGAGTTTCAAATTTGATGTGCTTGTAATTCAAAGTTTAGAAAGGGATATCTTCTTCTGAGAATTCGCCATTATCTTGATTAACATCCTCTTCACTCATGCCTGAATTATTATTTTCAAAGGAAGATCCTGAAGAATCACCTCTTGAATCAAGCATCGTAAGCTCTTGTCCAAGAACCTCAGTGGTATATCTATCATTCCCTGCTTGATCTTGCCATTTTCTTGTTTGCAATTTGCCTTCAACATAAACTTTAGATCCTTTGTCAAGATATTGTTCTGCAATTTCAGCAAGTTTTCCAAAATATACAACTCTATGCCACTCAGTTTTTGTTTTTAAATCGCCGCTGTCTTTATCTTTCCATGATTCTGAAGTTGCCAAACTTAAGTTGGCTACTGCGGTATTGCTTTGGGTATACTTCATGTCTGGTTTTTGACCTAAATTACCTACTAAAATTACTTTATTTACACCTCTACTCATATTTACCTCTTATAATATTAAAAGTTTAACCCATATTTCTTATTACATACATTTTAAATGAAAAGCATATCAATTAAAGGTGCTCGTACCCATAATTTAAAAAACATTGATGTTGATATTCCTAGAAATAAACTTGTTGTAATTACTGGATTATCTGGATCAGGGAAGTCATCTTTAGCGTTTGACACCTTGTATGCAGAGGGTCAGAGAAGGTATGTTGAATCACTCTCAGCATATGCCAGACAGTTCTTATCTATGATGGAAAAGCCTGACGTTGATCAAATTGAAGGGCTTTCCCCGGCTATTTCTATAGAACAAAAATCTGCATCTCATAACCCTAGGTCAACTGTAGGAACTGTTACCGAGATTTATGACTACTTAAGACTTCTCTACTCTCGAGTTGGTACTCCTAAATGCCCAGATCATGACATTGAACTAAAAGCTAAATCTATTTCTGAAATCACTGATCAGATATGTAATTTTGAGGAAGGCCAAAAAATAATGATTATTGCTCCAATAATTAGAGGAAAAAAAGGAGAACATCTTGCTGTTTATGAAGAGCTTCGACAAGAAGGTTTTGTGAGAGCTAAAGTTAATGAAAAGATTTATTCATTAGATGAATTTCCTGAGTTAGAAAAAAATAAAAAACACAATATTTCAGCAGTTGTAGACAGGCTTGTAATAAAAAATAATGAAGAATTTAGGCAACGTGTAGCGGAGTCAGTTGAGACAGCCTCAAACTTTTCTGATGGAATAATTGAAATAGACTTTATTGATGGAAAGAATGAATCTATTCTATTTTCAACAAATTTTTCATGTCCAGAGTGTGGTTATTCTATTCCTGAGCTTGAGCCAAGAATGTTTTCTTTTAATAGCCCTTTTGGAGCATGCGATGCGTGTGATGGGCTTGGCATAATTCAATATATTGATCCCTCAAAACTTATTCCAGATGAGGATGTCTCAATAACTAATGGGGCCATTAAGGGATGGACAAGAAGAAATAGATTTTATTTTTATCAACTAAAGTGTCTTGCAAAGCATTATGATTTCTCGCTTACAACCAAGTGGTCAGATTTAGATGAAAAATATAAAGATATTATTCTTTGGGGAAGTGATGATGTCATAGATTTTTCAAAAAGATGGCGAAGTGGGAGTAGATTGGTCAGGAAACACAAGTTCGAAGGTGTAATTGTAAATACGCAAAGACGATTTAGAGACACAGATTCAGAATTTATGAGGAATGAGCTATCTAAACTTCTTTCTGATAAAAATTGTGATGCATGTGATGGCTCTAGACTAAGAAAAGAATCTAGAAATATCTTCATCGAAAATACTCCTATTAATCAAATAACTGAAATGAGGATAAATGAAAGTCTCGAATTCGTATCAGACTTAAATCTTATTGGTAACAAAAAAAAGATTTCTGAAAAAATACTCAAAGAAATTAATGATAGGCTTTCGTTTCTTGAGAATGTTGGTCTTGGATATCTTGCTCTAGATAGAAGTGCAGAATCTTTATCAGGTGGAGAAGCTCAAAGAATTAGACTGGCTAGTCAAATTGGCTCCGGCTTGGTGGGAGTTACATATATTCTTGATGAGCCAAGCATAGGACTTCATCAAAGAGATAATGGTAAATTAATAGAAACGCTTAAAAATTTAAGAGACCTTGGTAATACTGTAATAGTTGTAGAACATGATGAGGATGCAATGCGTGAGGCTGACTATATTATCGATATGGGCCCTGGTGCAGGAGTTCATGGCGGAAAAGTATGTGCTGAAGGAAACTTTGAAAAAATTATTAAAGATAAAAAATCTATAACTGCAAAATTTTTATCTAAAAAAAGAGAGATCAAAGTCCCAAAAAAGAGGTCAAAACATCAAGACAAATTTATTGAAATTAAGTCTGCATTTGCTAACAACTTAAATAATATAGATATTGAGATACCTATTGGGCTATTTACTGCAGTTACAGGAGTATCTGGCTCCGGAAAATCATCACTAATTAATCAAACTCTTCTTCCAATGAGTTCTTTTATGCTTAATAGAGCAAACCTTAAAAAAGAAGTTAAATGTAAAGAAATAAGAGGTCTTGAGCATCTGGATAAAGTTATTGACATTGACCAATCACCGATAGGAAGGACTCCACGCTCCAATCCTGCAACTTACATTGGATTATTTTCAAATATTAGAGATCTTTTTGCTCAAACTATTGAAGCGCGAGCAAGAGGATATAAGCCCGGAAGATTTAGCTTTAATGTTAAAGGTGGAAGATGTGAATCTTGCCAAGGAGATGGTCTTATCAAAGTGGAAATGCACTTTCTAGCTGACGTTTATGTCACATGTGATGTTTGTCATGGTTCAAGATATAACGATCAAACTCTGGAAGTAAAATATAAAGATAAGAATATAAGCGATGTTTTAGGTATGACAGTCGAGGATGCTTTGTCATTCTTTGATCAAATCCCAGCAATTAAGAATAAACTCAAAACTTTAAATGATGTAGGTCTTGGCTATATTACTCTTGGACAATCTGCTACCACCCTTTCGGGTGGAGAAGCTCAGAGGATAAAACTTGCTAAGGAATTGTCAAAGAGAAGTACAGGTAAAACTTTATTTATTCTTGATGAGCCAACAACTGGACTTCACTTTCATGATATTGAGCTTCTATTGAAGGTTTTACATAGGTTAAAAGAGCAAGGAAATACTATCATTGTTATCGAGCATAATTTAGATGTAATTAAAACAGCAGATTGGATTATTGATTTAGGTCCTGAAGGAGGAAGTCAGGGCGGAGAGTTGGTTGCTTGTGGTACACCAGAAAAAGTTTCAAAAGATAAGAAATCTTTTACAGGGAAATACCTTAAAGGGATGCTTAGCTAACTTCAGATTCCTTCAACTCAGGTACTTCGGCTTCAGCATCTTCACTCGATCTATCCACCCATTCAACAAAAGCCATGTCAGCCTTATCACCAGGCCTGAAGCCAGCTTTAATTATCCTTAGATAGCCTCCGGGTCTTGAAAACGATTTTGGACCAATCTCTTCAAATAGTTTTCCAACTGATTTTTTACATCTAAGCTTATCAAACACCCTTCTTCTGTTCGCTACTGAATCATTTTTAGAAACAGTAATCAAAGGCTCAAGATATTTCTTTAGCTCTTTCGCTTTTGGAACAGTTGTTTTTATAATCTCATGCTCTATTAGAGCAAGAGATAAGTTCTTAAACAAAGCTTTTCTATGTGCTGAGTTTCTATTTAATTTTCTGCCTGATTTCTGGTGTCTCATTTTTTAACCCATCGGTGGCCAGTTATCTAACACCATACCCAAAGAAAGTCCTTTTGAAGCTAGAACATCTTTAATCTCATTAAGAGACTTTTTACCAAGATTAGGTGTTTTTAGAAGATCAAATTCAGATCTTTGAATTAAATCACCAATTAAGAAAATACTTTCTGCTTTTAAACAATTAGTTGACCTTACAGTTAGCTCAAGTTCCTCTATAGACCTAAGGAGTAGTGGGTCAAAGTCATTTTGCTCTTTTTTAGCTTCTTGTTCTGCAATTGCTTCTAAATCAACAAAGGCTGCAAGTTGTTGTTGCATTATAGTTGCAGAATGCTCTATAGCCATTTTTGCATCGATAGTCCCATCAGTCTCTAACTCAAGTATTAATTTGTCTAAGTCTGTTCTTTTCTCAAATCTTGCATTCTCTACAGAATAAGAAACTCTTTTTACTGGACTAAATGAAGCATCTACTTTTAAACCTCCTACAGTATTATTTTCATCATCTCTAATATCTGCAGGCTCATAACCTCTTCCAGTTCTTACAAAAACTGACATATTTAATTTAATTTTATCTACAAGTGAAACAACATGGTGATCGGCATCTGTTAACTCAACATTTCCAGGAGCCTCAAATGAAGAAGATGTTACTTCGCATGGCCCATCAACAGATAGTTTAAGCTCTGCTTCATTTCCTTCAATCAGTTTCACTGGCATATCTTTAAGATTCAATAAAATATCTATTACGTCCTCTCTAACACCCTCAATTGTTGAATACTCATGAGAAATACCATCGATCACAACATCTGTTACAGCAGCACCAGGCATTGATGAAAGAAGAATTCTTCTTAAGGCATTACCTAGCGTATGACCAAAACCTCTCTCAAGCGGCTCTAGCGTTACCTTCGATACAGTATCTGAAACATTTTCGACTTGTATCTCGGTTGGTACTAATAAATCTATTACTGATATTTGCATAATTACCTCTAACCCTCTTATTTTGAATAAAGCTCAACTATAAGATTTTCATTTATTTCTGTACTTAGATCAGTTCTATCTGGTACTGATTTAAATACGCCCCTAAAACTCTTTGCATCTACTTCAAGCCAATTGCACTCTTCTCTTTGTGCTGCTAGGTCTAAAGCGGATTGGATTCTTAATTGTCCCTTCTTATTTTCTCTAACTTCAATAACGTCTTCAGGCTGAACTTGGTATGAAGGTATATTAACTGTACTGCCATTAACAAGTATTGCTTTATGAGAAACAAGTTGTCTTGACTCTGCACGAGTGCATCCAAATCCCATTCTATAAACAACATTATCTAATCTTTGTTCTAGGTAAGATAAGAGGTTTTCACCTGTATTACCTTTAGACTTTGCAGCTTTCTTATAATAATTCCTAAACTGTTTCTCTAAAACTCCATACATCCTTCTTACTTTTTGTTTTTCTCTAAGCTGTAATCCGTAATCTGACAACCTACCTCTTCTGAGTCCATGAACTCCTGGTGCAGTTTCCATGTTACATTTTGATTCAACAGCTCTTACACCGCTCTTTAAATAAAGATCTGTGCCCTCTCTCCTCGAAAGCCTTAATGATGGTCCTCTATATCTAGCCATTATTCTCTCCTAAACTCTTCTCTTTTTTGGTGGCCTGCATCCATTATGAGGAAGAGGTGTAACGTCAGTAATACTCTTTATCTTCAGTCCGCATGCATTTAATGACCTAACTGCAGATTCTCTTCCAGCTCCAGGGCCTTTAACTTTTACATCTAAACTTGTCATACCAAAATCTTCTTTAGCAACAGTTCCTACTTTTTCGGCAGCAATCTGAGCCGCAAAAGGTGTGCTCTTCCTTGAGCCTCTAAAACCTGACCCACCAGAGGTAGCCCAACATACAGCATTACCCTGCTTATCAGTAATAGTGATAATGGTATTGTTAAATGAAGAGTGAATATGTGCCACTCCTTCACTTATTACTCTTTTAGTCTTTTTACTTTTAGCCATTCTTTATCCTCTCATAGGCTTTTTAGGGCCTTTTCTTGTTCTTGCATTAGTCTTTGTTCTTTGACCTCTAGTTGGAAGTTTTCTTCTATGTCTAATACCTCTGTTGGTTCCTAAGTCCATTAATCTTTTTATGTTTACGCTGACTTCTCTTCTTAAGTCTCCCTCTAATGTATATTTTGCAACCTCTCCTCTTACTTTTTCTAGCTCATCTTCAGAAAGATCAGAAACCTTTTTCGAATATTCAAGGCTTAAGGCATCGCAGATATCTTGCGCCCTCTTTCTTCCAATTCCGAAAATATGAGTAAGAGAAATCTCTATGTGCTTATTTTCTGGAATGTTTACACCTGCTATTCTTGCCATAATATTTAACCTTGCTTTTGCTTATGTTTTGGGTCAGTTTTACAAATTACAAATAAAACACCCTTCCTTCTAACTATTTTGCAGTCCCTACAAATTTTCTTAACTGATGCTCTTACTTTCATAGTTACCTTCTATAATTCTTTAAATTTGCTTTCTTCATAACAGATGCATATTGACTAGACATCATATGAGATTGAACTTGAGACATGAAATCCATTAAAACCACTACAATAATTAAGATTGAAGTTCCACCCAAATAAAAAGAAACTCCAGCAAAGTTAATTAAAGCTAGTGGCATTAAACATATTAGTGTTAGATAGATACTTCCAAAAACTGTTAGTCGAGCTAATACACTATCAATGTAGTTTGAAGTTTGCTCACCAGGTCTTATGCCTGGAATGTAAGCTCCTGATCTTTTGAGATTATCTGCTACTTCTCGAGTATTAAATGTAAGAGCCAGCCAAATAAAGCAGAACGATATAATTAGAGCCGAAAATACCAATACATATAGCGGTTGCCCAGGATTAAGCGCAAGAGTAAGTGATTGTAAAAATCCGGATGGGTCACCTTGACCAAACCATTGAGTTAACGATTGAGGGAACAATAAGAAAGTACTTGCGAATATAGCTGGTATAACACCAGCCATATTTACCTTAAAAGGTAAGTGGCTTGCTTGTGCTTGCATCATCTTCCTGCCCTGTTGCCTTTGTGCATAGTTAACAGTAATCCTTCTTTGGCCTCTTTCTATAAATACCACTGCCGCAATAACTGCCATAGCTAACACACCTATGCCAATAAGAAGTAATATATTTAGATCACCCTGTCTTGATTGCTCAAGAGCTTGACCAATAGCTCCAGGCATTCCTGACAAAATACTTATGGCAATAATTATGGAAATACCATTTCCAATTCCTCTTTCCGAAACCTGTTCTCCTAACCACATTAGGAATATTGTTCCAGCGACTACAGAAGCTACTGTAGATATGTAGAAAGATATGAATGGTATATCTAAGTATTTAAGACCAGATGCATTTAGAGTGAATGCTAGTGCAGATGCTTGAATGAGAGCAAGCAAAACTGTTCCATATCTAGTAAATTGAGTTATTGCATTTCTTCCCGCCTGACCATCCTTTTTAAGCTCCTGCAAATATGGTATTGAGTTAGAAAATAGCTGCATAATAATTGCAGAGGAAATATAAGGTATTACATTTAAAGCAAAAACACTCATTCTCTCTAAAGCTCCACCAGAGAATAAATTAAACATCTCAAGAATGGTTCCTTGATTTTGAGTAAATAAGTCTTCTAATCTTTGAGGATCAATACCAGGAATTGGAATATGGGTACCAATTCGATATATAACTATTGCTAGGATTACAAACCTAATCCTTTTCCATAAATCTGACATGCTAGTATTTGCCATTTTTAGCTAACCTTGCCTCCAGATTCCTCAATGGATTTAAGTGCGCCCTTAGTAACACTTAAGCCATTTACATTTAATGCTTTTGAAAGCTTATGATCACCATAGATTTTTACTTTATTAATCTTTTTATTAACAAGCTTTTTCTCTTTGAGAATCTCTAAACTTACTTCCTTCATTCCATCAAGCATTCTTAAATTAATATCTGTTGACAGATTGTTCACTCTAGAAGAAAAACCAAATTTTGGTAGTCTTTGCTGGAGTGGCATTTGTCCACCTTCAAACCATCTAGGTATAGATCCTCCAGACCTAGATTTTTGACCCTTGTGGCCTCTTCCAGCTGTTTTCCCATTACCTGAACCAATGCCTCTTCCTACACGTTTTCTATTTGATTTAGTGCCATCATTAGCAAGAGAGTTTAGGGAAAGTGTATTATTTTCTTTAGTCATCTTATCCAACTACCTCAACCATATCTGAAATCTTATTAATCATTCCTCTGTTACTTGGTGTATCTTCAACAGTTACAACTTGATTCAATTTTTTAAATCCTAGCCCTTGAATACATAGCTTATGTTTCTTTATTCTGCCAATACCGCTCTTTATAAGTTTTACTTGGATAGTTTTGCTTGCAGTCATAGCACTTCCTCTACTTTCTTACCTCTTCTTTCGGCAACTGTTTCAGGAGATTCCATTGATTTGAGGCCATTTATTGTAGCCATAACAACATTAACAGGATTAGTTGAACCGTAACATTTAGCTAGAACATTTTGGACTCCAACGAGTTCAAGAACTGCTCTCATGGCACCACCTGCAATAATACCTGTACCTTCTGCAGCAGGCTGCATGTAAACATTTGCAGACCCATGTTTAGCTTTCACTGGATACCAAATCGTAGATCCATTTAACTCAACATCTACCATACTTCTTCTAGCATTTTCCATAGCTTTTTGGATTGCTATTGGAACTTCTTTAGCTTTACCTCTGCCAAAACCAACCTTACCTTTGCCGTCCCCAACAACGGTAAGTGCAGTAAAGCCAAAAATTCTTCCACCTTTTACAACTTTAGCAACCCTGTTCACTTGAACTAGCTTTTCTTCAAGTAAATCTCCTTGTTGGTTCATATTTGCCATTTCCTTTGCCATATTGCTATATCTCCAAACCTTTTTCTCTTGCTGCCTCAGCAATCATTTTTATCCTTCCGTGATATCTGTATCCTGATCTATCAAAAATAACTTTCTTAATGCCATTCTTGATAGATAAATCTGCAATCTTTTCTCCCACTTCCTTAGCAGATTGCACGCTTCTACCTTTTGATTTAATACTCTTATCAAGCGTTGAGGTTGCAGCTAAGACTTTTGCCCCACTAGAATCAATAATTTGTGCATAAATGTGCTGAGAGGATTTAAATACAGTAAGCCTTGGAAGATCCTGAGATTTTATTCTCATTCTAGTTTTTTTAGCTCTTCTAAGCCTTGATTCATTCTTAATACTCATTAGGCACCACCTGCAGCTTTTTTAGCTTCTTTTCTCTTAATTCTCTCATCCGAATATTTAACACCTTTTCCTTTATACGGTTCAGGTGGTCTAAATGCCCTAATTTCTGAAGCAACTTGCCCTAAGACTTGCTTATCATGACTTTTAAGGACTATTTCTGTTTGTGATGGAGTTTCTGCGCTAACACTTTCGGGAAGCTCATATTTAATTGGATGAGAGAAACCTAAAGTTAAATCTAAAGTCTTCCCTGATGCTTTTGCTCTATAACCAACTCCAACTAACTCCAATTTCTTTTCAAAGCCTTGGGAAACTCCCACAACCATATTGTTTAAGATAGCTCTTGTGGTTCCGCCCATAGCAACTGATTCTTGATAGTCTCCATATGAAACTAAGACTTCGTTTTCAGAAATATCTACTGTCACATCTTTAACTAGCTCAAATTCCATAGAACCGTTTTTGCCTGAGACTGAAACTAAATTTTCATTCAGCTCAACCTTGACGCCTTCTGGAATAGTGATAGGTTGTTTTGCAACTCTAGACATTTAAAAAACCTCCACCAAAATCTCACCACCAACATTCTTGCTTTTTGCAGCTCTGTCAGTCATTAAGCCTTGATTCGTAGATAAAACGTAAATACCTAGACCAGCTTTTACATTGGATAGATCTTTAGTGCCTGAATATTTTCTTAGACCTGGTCTAGAAATTCTCTTTAGATCTTTAATAGCAGGTTTTCCATTAAAGTATTTGAGGTTGACACTAATCTCATCCTTGCCACCATTATCAATCTTTTCACAAGAATTTAAATATCCTTCCTCAATTAAAACATTAACTAAGTCATGCTTTATCTTAGAATAAGGAACGATAACAGAATCTTTACCTCTCATGAGGCCATTCCTTATTCTGTTAAGGCAATCTGATATAGGATCTTGAAAACTCATAATATATTTACCAACTTGATTTAACTAATCCAGGAATATCACCACGCATAGCGGCTTCCCTTAATTTAATTCTACTCAGACCAAACTTTCTATATACAGCATGTGGCCTACCAGTTATTGAACATCTTCTTTGAACTCTTGATGGGCTAGCATTTCTTGGAAGCTTTTGTAATTTTCTATATGCTTCAAATCTTTCCTCATCTGTCTTACTCATATCTAAGAAAGTTTTTTTGAGTTCAGCTCTTTTAGTTGCATATTTAGCAACCGTTTTCATTCTTTTATTTTCTCTCGCAATAAGTGATTTTCTAGTCATAATTCCTACTTCTTAAATGGGAAGTTCAATTCTTCCAATAAAACTTTTGCATCAGCAGGGTTGTTTGCTGATGTATTAACACAAATATCCATACCTCTAATTTGATCTATATTGTCATAGTTTATTTCTGGGAATATTATTTGTTCCTTAATACCAAAACTATAATTTCCTTGTTTATCAAATGATTTTGGATTTAGTCCTCTAAAGTCTCTTTCCCTAGGAATAGCAACGTTGATAAGCCTTTCAACGAAGTCATACATTCTTTTTCCTCTCAGAGTAACTTTACATCCCATAGGCCAACCCTCTCTGATTTTAAAACTTGCAACTGATTTTCTTGCATTAGTTACAAGTGGTTTTTGACCGGAAATTGATTGAAGATCATCAACAGCGTTTGTAAGATGCTTCTTATCATTTACAGCTTGTCCAACACCCATGTTGATAACTATTTTTGTGAGTTTTGGTAAAGCCATAACATTGCTTTCCCCAAGCCTTTCCTTGAGTATAGGCACAATTTCGTCTTTGTATTTTTGATGCAAACTAGCCATTTTTTATACTACTTTTCCTGTTTTTTTGTTAAGTCTTTCTTTCTTCCCTGTCTTATCATCTATTTTCATTGAGATCCTTGAGCCTTTTTTTGTTTTTGAGTCCCATATTTGTATATTTGATAAATCAATTGGTGATTCTTGCTCAACGATCCCGCCAGTAATCCCTAACTGTGGATTTGGCTTGGTATGCTTTTTCACAATATTAATGCCTGTAACAAAAGCTTTATTTTTCTTGATGCTTGTAATCGTTCCAGTCTTGCCCACATCTCTACCCGCAATAACTACAACCTCATCACCAGTTTTAAGTCTTGTTCTTACATTACTTTTCATTTAGAGGACCTCCGGTGCAAGTGATAAGATTTTCATAAAATTACCAGATCTTAGCTCTCTAGTAACTGGCCCAAAAACTCTTGTTCCAATAGGTGCGTTTTGCTGGTTGAGAAGAACTGCAGCATTTTCATCAAACTTTATTAATGATCCATCTCTTCTTCTTACTCCTTTCTTTGTTCTTACCACAAGAGCATTTACCACTTGTCCTTTTTTTACTTTACCAGTGGGTATAGCTTCTCTAACAGCAACCTTAATAATGTCCCCGACATTTGCATAGCGTCTCTTGGAACCTCCAAGGACCTTTATGCACATCACAGATCTAGCTCCGCTATTGTCAGCAATGTTAAGTATTGATTGCATTTGTATCATTAGGAATCGCCTCCGCTTGCATCTGATTCCTCTAAAATCCAAGTCTTTGTTTTTGAAAAAGGCTTACACTCTTTCACTGAAACGAAATCACCGATATTTGCAACATTGTTTTCGTCATGAGCATGAACTTTAGTTGATCTCCTCATTATTTTTCCATATAAAGGATGTTTAACTTTTCTTTCCACTTTAACGGTGATAGTTTTATCAGCTTTATTGCTTACAACAACCCCTGATAATATTCTTGGATTCTTATTTTCCATTTTCATCACCTGCATTATTTTTCTCAGATATAACCGTTTTAATTCTTGCCACCTGTTTTCTGTTTAGTCTAATTTTATGTGTTTCATTTAGCTGGCCAGTCTTAAGTTTTAAGTTATCTTCAAACTGATCTTTATATATAGTTTCAAGACTCTTATTGAGATCAGAAACTGACATACCTCTTAACTTATCTAATTCTTTATTAGCCATTTTTAATTCTCTTTTTCCTTAAATACAGTCTTAACTGGAAGTTTTGCACTAGCCAATCTGAATGCCTCTCTCGCAACTTCCTCACTAACACCAGACATTTCATACAAAACCTTTCCTGGCTGAACAAGAGCAACCCAATACTCAACATTTCCTTTACCCTTACCCATTCTGGTTTCAAGTGGTTTCTTTGTTATTGGTTTATCAGGAAATATTCGTATCCAAATGTTTCCACCCCTCTTTACATATCTTGTCATGGCTCTTCTTGCAGACTCAATTTGACGAGATGTAATTCTTCCCCTAGTTTGTGCAACTAGTCCAAATCTTCCAAATGCAATAGTATTACCATTTTGAGCAAGACCTCTGTTCCTGCCTTTGTGCATTTTCCTATATTTTGTTTGTTTTGGCTGTAACATAATACTTAACTGCTCACTCCCTCTTTAATTGGATCTCCAATAATTTCGCCCTTATAGACCCATACTTTTATTCCAATAATCCCATATGTAGTTAAGGCTTCAGCAGTTCCATAATCCACATCAGCTCTTAAAGTATGAAGAGGAACTCTTCCCTCTCTGTACCATTCAGTTCTGGCAATCTCAGCACCATTTAACCTTCCAGAGATTTCTACCCTTACACCTTTAGCACTTTGTCTTAATGCGCTTTGGACAGCTCTTTTCATAGCTCTCCTAAATTGGACTCTTCTCTCAAGTTGTTGGGCAACAGATTCAGCAAGTATTGTTGCATCTAAATCAGGCTTTCTTACTTCCTTTATGTTTACTTGCGTTGGAAGATTAACAATTTTCTTAATTTGTTTTTTAAGATTTTCTATTTCCTCACCCTTTTTACCGATAATTATTCCCGGTCTCGATGAGTGGATATTCACAACATAAGCTTGAGCAGATCTATCTAATTCAACTTTGCTGATTGATGAGAATTTAAGCTTAGTACCAATGAACTCTCTTACCTTAAGATCTTCATTTAAGAATTTTGGATAATCTTTACCTTTTGCATACCAATTAGCATTATGCTTCTTGATAATTCCAAGTCTCATTCCTGTTGGATGTACTTTCTGACCCATTAAGCTTCTCCGTCCGCTAAAATAATTTCTATATGGCAAGTTGGCTTTATAATTCTGTCTGCTCTTCCCCTTGCCCTTGGTTTCATTCTCTTCAATCTCAATCCTTGATTAACTATTACTGACTTAACAAAAAGTTTGTCTATGTCAGCATTCTCATTATGCTCAGCGTTCGCAATTGCAGACTCAAGTAATTTTTTCATAACTTCTGAGCCTTTCTTTTTGCTGAACGAAAGGAAGTCCATTGCTTCTTGAATGGTTTTACCTCTGATTACATCCGCAACAATACCAGCCTTTTGTGGCGATAATCTGGTTCCTTTTAAATATGCTCTAGTTTCCATTATTTTGCCTTTCTATCTCCTGAATGCATTTTGAAAGTTCTAGTTAATGCAAATTCACCGAGTTTATGACCAACCATGTCTTCATTTATGTAAACGGGAACATGTTGTCTTCCATTATGAACAGCGATCGTAAGACCAACCATTGTAGGCGAGATCATGGATCTTCTTGACCAAGTCTTTATAGGCTTCTTATCATTATTAGCTATCGCAGCATCTACCTTTTTCTGCAAAGATAAGTCTATAAATGGTCCCTTTTTAAGTGATCTTGGCATTATTAGTTCCTCTTACCTCTTCTTCTGACAATTAAGTTATCAGATCTCGTATTCTTTCTAGTTTTGTATCCCTTAGTTGGAACACCCCATGGAGTAGAAGGATGTCTTCCACCTGATGTTCTTCCCTCACCTCCACCATGTGGGTGGTCAATAGGGTTCATAGCTACGCCTCTTACAGTTGGTCTCTTTCCTCTCCATCTGTTTGCTCCAGCTTTTCCAATAGACTTAAGATTATTCTCTTGATTGGATACTGTTCCAAGAGTAGCTCTGCAATCAGAAAGAACTTTCCTCATCTCTCCTGATTGTAATCTTAAGGTTGAGTAGATTCCTTCTTTTGCTACAAGTCTTGCAGAAGTCCCAGCACTTCTTGCTATCTGTCCACCTTTACCAGGTTTCATTTCTACACAATGTATATTTGTGCCAAGAGGAATATCCTTTAATTTAAGCGAGTTACCATCCTTAATATCGGCTTTATCGGAGGAAATAATTTCCGTACCTATTTCCATTTTACTTGGACATAAAATATACCTTCTCTCTCCATCAGCATATTTAAGAAGAGCAATATTAGCTGATCTGTTTGGATCGTACTCAATTCTTTCAACAATAGCTGGTATATCAAGCTTATTCCTCTTAAAGTCAATTACTCTGTAATGACGCTTATGACCTCCGCCCTGATGCCTTACGGTTATTCTTCCATTATTATTTCTTCCACCTTTCTTAGATTTTGGTTCTATGAGTCCTTTGAAAGGTTTGCCTCTATGCAAATTATTCTTCTTAAGAGAGACAACAAACCTTCTGCCTGGACTAGTTGGTTTTGCTTTTTGAACAGGCATCTTAGTTCACTCCCTCGAATTGAATATCAGAATCAGGACTCAAAGACACAAAGGCTTTTTTGTAATTAGATCTTTTATAAACTCCAAATCTATTTCTTTTAGTCTTACCTTTAACAACTGAAGTTGTTACTTTGACAACTGTTACATTGAAAAGATTTTCTACAGCTTTCTTAATTTCTCTTTTGTTAGCTCCTTTATCGACCTTAAAGACAATTTGCTTTAAATCTTGGCTGAGTTGAGAAGATTGCTCAGTTATATGAGGGGCTTTAATAACTTTATATAATTTCATATCCATTAGATAAGCTCCTCTATCTTCTTAAAAGCTGCAGGTGTAATTGCAACCTTATGTGGCTTAAGCAACATAACCGGATTAATTTCAGCGGTTGTGACAACGTTCACATGAGGAATGTTTCGAGATGCTAAATGTAAATTCTTATCAATTTCATCAGTGATAATTAGTACATTCTCTAACGATAGTTTAGATAAGAAACTTACCATTTCCTTTGTTTTTGGATTTTTAATT
>CACNRI010000005.1 GCA_902622845.1 uncultured SAR86 cluster bacterium
GCTTGGCTGAGAAGCTCCTTTTATTGCCAAATCTAAAGAGGCTTGAAACGCAAATCCAGAAAAATTTGATCCTATTTTCTGATAGTTTGGATCTTCTTTATTCTGTTCATCAACTACTAATGCCATCTCTTTAAAAATATCAATTACTTCTTCCTCTGAACAAATACCATGATGTATCCAGTTTGAAATATGCTGGCTTGATATCCTACATGTTGCCCTATCTTCCATAAGCCCAATATTATTTATATCTGGAACTTTAGAACATCCAATGCCCTGATCAATCCATCTAACGACATAACCAAGAATACCTTGAGCGCTGTTTGCTATCTCACTCCTAATTGTCTGTTCATCTATATCCTTCTTTAAAAGAGGAATAGTTAAAATCTTATCTAAATCAGCTTGTTCTCTTGAAGATAGCTCATCTTGTTTTGATAGCACATCAACCTGATGATAATGCATTGCATGAAGCGTTGCTGCTGTTGGTGATGGAACCCATGCACATGTTGCACCAGATAACGGATGAGCTATTTTGGTCTCTACCATTTCTTTCATCTCATCCGGCATTGCCCACATTCCTTTTCCGATCTGAGCTTTACCACTTAATCCGCAACTTATACCAATATCTACATTCCAATCCTCATAAGCGTTTATCCACGACTGAGCTTTCATTTCTGATTTAGGAACCATAGCACCTGCTTCCATGCTCGTATGTATTTCATCTCCTGTCCTGTCTAGAAAACCAGTATTTATAAAAATTATTCTTTCTTTAGCTTTTTCAATGCAGGCCTTTAGATTGATAGTGGTTCTTCTTTCCTCATCCATAATTCCGACTTTTACAGTATTTTTTTCTAGATTAAATAATCTCTCAACTGCATCAAATAAATCACACGTAAAAGCTACCTCCTCAGAACCATGCATTTTTGGCTTTACAATATACATACTTTTGTTCCTTGAATTAGACAATGTATTTAATTGATTTAGATCATATAACGCAATACATATCGTAAACATAGCATCTAAAATTCCTTCGAAAACCTCATCGCCGTTATCTAATATTACTGAAGGATTCTGCATTAAATGACCTACATTTCTAATAAGCAAAAGACTTCTTCCTGGAAGAGAGAAAGAATTTCCATTAGTATCTAAATATTCTCTATCTTCTTTTAAGACTCTTGTTAATTGTTTTCCATTTTTTTCAAAAGTTTCTGAAAGATCTCCTTTCATCAAGCCAAGCCAGTTTCTATATGCAATTACTTTATCTTCAGCATCAACTGCTGCAACAGAATCTTCGCAATCTTGGATTGTTGAAACTGCAGATTCCAAAAGAATATCTTTAATATTTGCTTTATCAGTCTTACCAACAGGATGATTGGGATCTATTTGAATTTCTAAATGTAGATTATTGTTAACTAATAGAACCCCTGAAGGATTTTCAGGAGATCCATTAAATCCTTTGAATTGATTTTCATTTTTTAGATAAGTAATTTGATCTTGCTCACTATGAAAAAGTAATCTTTGATCCTTAATTGAAATTTTTTTAATGTCTTGATAACTAAGATTACTAATTGGGAAACAATCATCTAAAAATTGTTTTGAAAAATCTATAACCTTATCTCCTCTTATTTCATTATATGCGCCCTCTTTTGATGCACCTCCGTCTTCAGAAATAACATCCGTTCCATATAGTGCGTCATAAAGGCTACCCCACCTTGCATTTGTTGCATTCAAAGCAAATCTTGCATTCATAATAGGGACAACTAGCTGAGGTCCTGGAATACTCGAGATCTCGGGATCCGAATTCATGGTTGTGATTGTAAAATCTGCTGGTACTTCTTCTAAGTAACCTATTTCTTGTAAAAACTTTTTATATTCATTTAATTTGAAGTCATTATTTTTATGCCAAGTAGAGATTTGATCCTGCAAAGAAGATCTTTTGGACAATAAATCTTTATTTTTTTGATGGAATTCCTCTAAAAGTCTTTCAAATTTTCTCCAAAACTCATCTGGGGTTATATCAAGTCCCGAGAGCACCTCATCATCAAGAAATGCATCGATAGTATTATGGATATTAAGACTGCCGCGTTTTATATAGTTTTCCATATTAATATTTTATCAGAGGTATTAAACGCTTTCTTTAACTGCCAATCTCAAATCAAATGGAATACTGCCAAGATTGTCATGACTGTGCTTTAAAGATGATATTGATTGAAAGAAAGAATCATCCATTTCGATTATTTTACGTAAATTCATATCAATATGGCCCAACACAGTCTCATAGACAGTACATATATTATTTTCTGAGTCTAAAAGGCATCCTAATATATGGATACATTTCCTATTTAAGCCAACAATTCTAAAAGAGGGATATATTGAATCGCCTTCAAGAAACTCTTTAAAGTATTTTAAATTTTCCTCTAACGTAAATGAAGAATAACCATTATTGAAATACTCATCATCAAAACCCATATCTGTGTACATTTGGCCCCAACATCCATCAAAACATCTGGTATATGATCCAGTATTCATATGACCATTGTGGTCACACATCTCTTTAGTAACTAGTATTTTTTCACCATGGTAAGGAAATAATTCTTTCATAAGTAATGATTGTTAATTGGAGCGGGAAACGAGGTTCGAACTCGCGACCTCAACCTTGGCAAGGTTGCGCTCTACCAGCTGAGCTATTCCCGCATCACAAGTGGGTAGTAAATATAACTGCAATGGAATGGGCTTTCAAGCAGAATTGTAAAAAGTTTAGTTATGAAAGAGATTCATAAAACTCATCATTGCTCATCATTTTGGTATGATTAGAATTGTGGAACTTTTATTAGATTTTTAAGAAATGAGTGGGCTTCTTTATTTATCATGAGAGAAACAAAAACATTTTCACCAAATGTCTTTAATAGCTTTGCTATACAAGCATATCGTTTAGTGTTTGGTCGTATTTTACCACAGTCATTGTTTCGCGAAAAAATACCTGCTGAAGTAGATCGCAAGGCAGTAAAAGGAAAGTTTGATTTAGAAATTGTTAGTCACTGTTGGGGTTATGCCAACATGTTAACCTATCAATTAAGTTCCTTTGTAAACTATCCACCAACAAAACTAAATTTAACTGTGACTGTTTTTTATGCTCAAGAAGATACTAAAACAAAGGCTACATTGGACTTCTTTAGTCAAATAACCATGCCAAATATCACTTGGAATTTTCACTCACTTTCTAAAGGAAAGCTGTTTAGACGTGCCATAGGCCGAAATATGGCTGCGCGGTCAACAGAAGCTGACTGGATATGGTTTACAGATTGCGACATTATCTTTCATGAGAACTGCTTAGACTCACTCGCCGATAGTTTGCAAGGCGAGAAAGGTTCATTGTTTTTTCCTAAAGAAGAAAAAATCACTGAGATGTTAAAAGATGATGACCCATTGTTGTCAAAAGGTGCCCAACCACAAGTTATCGATATAGATACAGAAAATTTCAGTTTATACGAGCGAGATAAATCCCGTGATAAAGCACGCGGCCCATTTCAAATTGTTCATGGTGACGTTGCTCGTGCT
The DNA here is from genome assembly GCA_902622845.1 of uncultured SAR86 cluster bacterium. GTDB lineage: Bacteria > Pseudomonadota > Gammaproteobacteria > Magnimaribacterales > D2472 > CACNXK01. The sequence goes on from CACNRI010000005.1 coordinate 3,556, forward strand.
ATCGGTTATTGTGAAAAACTGTCAATATTTCAAACTGAATCTGACCGTTGGTGTAAAACCTATGAAGACACCGCCTTTCGCTGGCTACTTGGCACTGATGGTGAGCCTAAACATATTGATGGTGTTTTTCATATTCATCATGTTACAAAAGGACGTTATACTGAAAATTCTCATTTTTCTAAAGTGCGAAGTAATATCCGTTTAAGCCAAAAATAGTTACATGGCATACATACAACAAAAAGAAGTTAAGTCCCACATCATGTTGTTTGATGCAGGCCATTTCCCTGCACCTGTCCCAAAAATGTTCACGGGTCAATATTGGAGGACACAAAATGCCATAACAGGACAGGCAACCGGCCGAGGCACCACCTACTTTTTTCAACATAACAAAAATGAATATGTGTTACGGCACTATCGTCGCGGCGGCTTGATTGGAAAAGTACTAAGTGATCAATATATGTATACAGGTATTGAAAAATCACGAGCATGGCAAGAATTTAAGCTTCTACAGCTCATGAAAAAGATGGATTTAAATTGTCCAACTCCGATCGCAGCGATGTTGACGAAGACAGGCTTTTATTACCAAGCCGATATCATTTTAAAAAAAATTTCTAGCGCTAAAGACTTACATCATATTTTACTAGCAAACAGCTTAACCGCTGATGTATGGAAAAAAATTGGGCAAGCCATTGCCAAATTTCATCATCATCAGATTTATCTCCATGATTTAAATATCCACAACATTATGCTCGATATGGAAAACGAGGTTTGGTTAATTGATTTTGATAAATGCAGAATTAGACAAGGCAGTAATTGGAAAAACTCAAACATGGCGCGCTTAAAGCGATCGTTTGAAAAAGAAAAACGATTGCATAATATTTATTGGCAACCGGCCGATTGGCAAATACTAATATCTGCCTATAACGAAGCGGCAAGGGCTAATTAAGTCGATATTTAATCTCTGTAAATATTAATACATCGGTTTTAGAATCAGTATTGTCTACTTTTCCATGTTCAATGCCTGTACCTAATTTGACTAACCAATCACCGTAGGCTGCTTGATAAAATAAAGGATTCAACTAAATCTGCTCAAGAGCTTCAACCATTTTTGCTCTTACGATTTCAACTGCTTTAAATGGTCTAATCATGACTTTAAAATTAAGTATCTTGCCATCATCATCCCACTCAATCATATCTATCCCATTTACACTTATGTCATCAATTGTCGTCTCGAACTCTAAAACAGAGTGATTACCATCATTCAATTCTCGCGTGTATTTAAAGCTGTCCATGTTGAATGAAAGACCAGCCGCGCTTAGATACATTTTAGTAATTTCTTTGCCTTCAAGTGGTGTAAAAACTACGGGTGAGTAAAAAGTAGCATTATCATTAAGAAGATTATCAAGAAGCTCCATTTTCCCTTCAAGAATTACTTCATGCCATTTCTTTATATAATTCGCTGCATTTCCCATATTAGTATTATAAATTTAATTCAAAAAAAAGGAGAGCTATGCTCTCCTCTTTTTTAAGATTGCTTATAAATTAGAAATCTTTTTGGAATCTAACTCCATATGCCATTGGAGGAGCATACATTGCTTTAACAAAACCAGCGTTAGCAGGATATGAATCAGTTTTGATTAGCTCATCAGTAGCATTATGAATATAAAATTCTAAGCCCCAAGCATTTGCTTCATTTATGAATACCATGCTCGTATTGACAGTATGAAGGTCATCTCTTCCACTATGAAAAGGTTCTGAGTCATAGTTACTCTCGTTGTAGAACATTTCACCTGTGTAATTAATATTGATTACATTCATTATTCTGAATCCGTTACCTGTATAAGTATTATGTTCAAATTGAAGATTCCATGAGAGCTCAGGTGACCACGTCAAGTGTTTTCCACTTAGGTCAATTGTGCCATCTGCATTACAAGGATCGACTCCAACAAGTGCTCTTTCCATACATAGATATCCGTCTTGTGTTGCTTCAGCTGAGCTTGAAGCTCCATTTTCAGTTTCAAGCATTGATACCCAACCAAATAATCTACCGGCCTCATAAGGTTTCCAGTCAAACTCTAGTTCTACACCTTGAATTGTTGAGTTTGGAACATTTTTTGTCATAAGTGTATAAATAGCCTGGCCATCAAGCTCTCTATATCCAACGAATCCAAATAAAGTTCTTTGCATGTCTTCATAATCACTATAGAAAACATTTCCAAGAAGTTTTAAATCTCCATCAAGATGGACAGATTTAAATCCTAACTCATATGTTGTATTAAATTCTGGATCATATTCAAAATTAATAAACTCACCATCACCTCTATCAACATTGTCTCCAAAACCACCAGCCTTATAACCAGTTGCAACTGATGCATAAAGGAACAGATCTTCATTTGCAACATAATCAGCACCAAGTCTCCATGTGCCTTGATCCCATTTTGCATCATAATCATTTCTTGCATTTGCAGTAAATGCAGAAAGATCATCACTTCCACTTATACCCATATTTGGGAGAAGATCATCTGATTGATAATATTGATTCCATGGAGAAAATGTAAAGTTAACGCCATCAAAGCCAGTGAGAGTTGTATCACCAACAAAGTCATAGCTTTCAAACCAGAAGCATGGCCCCCCATTACAATAAGCATTTGCATTATCAAAGTAACCATAGGTTTTGTATGTAGCGCCGCCAACATCTCTTTTTTCGTCCCATGTATGTCTATAGCCAACTGTTAAATTTAAACCATCAAGACCTGTCTCATAGTCTAATTGTCCAAAAATAGCAGAAGTTTCAGTTGTTCTTTCAGGTTGAAGATAAACTTCATGAAGTGGTCTTATAATCGGTCCTAAGAAAGGCATTTCAACATCAAACCTTGTGTAGGTTTCCTCTTCCATATGGAAAATACCTGCAACCCATTGAACGTCTCCATCTCCATCAGACTTTAGCTGAAATTCAAGTACATTAGATTTATTATTTTGGATAGTTCGGTATAGCTCATCAAACCACATTGGTTTGACTGCATTATTTAAAGCTGCAGCTGCATTACCTGGACTTAATCCTAGCAGACCTGCTACTGCATCCAAATCCTGCATCCAGAATGAATATTGACAACCGTAGGCAAAAGATGACTCTACTGAACCACCCCAACCCATTTGACAGTTATCATAGCCCATATCCCATGCTGTATTTTGAAAATATGCGTCACCATTGAATCCAGTACCGTTTGACCCTTCAACTCTTGGCCCCCAACCATACTGATAACCAAATAAACCTCCAAAATGACCTCTAAGAGCATTCCAGTTCATCATCATAGAATCTGCATTATTTCTAACAAAACCGTATGCTGGATGAGTTGGAGATGTGTGAAATCCGCCATCGCCGTCATAAATCTGAAATCTATCATGTTCTCCAACAGCAACTCTTAGCTCACCAACAACATCATCATTTACTTTAAATTTAAGCTCAGATCTTATTGTTTCTATACTTAGATCTAGTTCACCAGGGTTATTAATTGCTGCATGAAATGGGTCATTCGGCCCTGTATCACAAGAGAAGTCATAATCTAATCCTCTTGAGAGTTCTGCTTGTTCACAGTCTTTCAAATAAATTGATCCTGCACCATTATCTTGAAACGAATCAAGGGATAAATACCACTCAAAATCTTTATCAACTGGAGCATAAAGCATCCCGAGTCTCATAGCTTCATTATCAATATTATAATAAGCATCACTTGCATTGACATCTCTAGCTCTTCTTTGGTCAACATTCGGTATCCCATCAGCAACAATATCTCTTCCATCAGCCCATGTAACAGTTCCCTGATCAGGACCACCAGGACCAGAAACATTTTGACCAATTTTTCCATCTCTGTTGTAATCAAGTGACCAGTCATATCTATCAACAGTTTGATTTATAAAGGAGTCAGCTAGGGATGACTTGAAGGAGGCTCTAAAAGCCACTTCATCACTAATTGGGATATTTAAAAATCCATCGACTTCAGTCATATTTCTTCCATCTGCTGATAGCCTTAATCCCATTCTTCCTGATATTTCATCACCAAATTTAGGTCTAGCTGAAATTACATTTACGGCACCAGATGTTGAGTTTCTACCAAACAGTGTGCCTTGAGGACCTCTCAATACCTCAATTCGCTCAATATCATGAGCTAGAGCAAGAGCTGCCTGGGCTCGAGGTGTATACATTCCGTCTACATGTATTGCAACGCTTGGATCACCAAGTTCAGTGTAGTTGTTTGAACTTATCCCTCTTATTGCAATAGAAACACCTGAGTCTTCCCCTGAATTTCCAACAACAAGGTTTGGAACCAATGAAGATAGATCAGATATTCTTGAAAGGCCTTGAAGAGCCATTTGCTCTTGAGTAATAACTGATACGGCTAATGGTGTTTCCATTAAATTTGTTTCTCTTTTTGTCGCTGTAACAATAACCTCTTCAACATCTGCAGATTCATCATCTTGCGCAAAAATATAATTTGGCATCATAAAAAATACCAATGAAAGTGTAAGTAAGTTTCTAATATTCATTTAATCCCCTAACATGTGAGTGAAAACTAACCCAATTGAATAAAAATAAGGGTTATATGTCAAGTTTTAAGGAATACTTGAGATTTTGGACTATCTATCCTCTTTTGGCTTAGATTCATTAACAACGAGCTTTCTTCCTTCAACTTCAGAGTCATTTAGGGCTTGAATTGCATCCTCTGCTCCAGTTTCCATTTCAACAAAGCCAAATCCTCTGGATCTTTTGGTAAATCTGTCAGTTATAACTCTTGCTGAGGTTACCTCACCATGCTCTTTAAAAAGATCTTCAAGCTGCTGATCATCAATAGACCAAGGAAGGTTTCCAACGTAAATATTCATAGATGTCCTTAAAAAAATAAAATGAATCGTGAGTGTACAACAGTTTTGAGTAATGTAATACAGATACTTTAAGAATTTATAAAATTAATAGATCTTTTTCCAAATTTTTTCCACCAATCATCTGCAAGTGCCCTAATTCTTATTAAGTTTTTTTCAGAAATATCATCCATTCGGCGATTTACATTGCCGATTGGTGAATTTATTCGTAGATAATCTTCTCCAATTAGGTCTTTTAAGATTTCATTTTGTAAACTTGATTCAAGCATTATTCCCAAAATATCGTGTCTTAACCAGCCTAAAGCGCCCCAATTTCTTGAATTTTTTCCACTAATTTTTCTTTTGTTGAGTCCTGCACCGATACCTAATACTTTTATATTGTCAGTGGAGAATAATTTTTTTGCCTCAACATACCCAATCAGAGAAGGATTATTTGTAGCAATCCCACCATCTATCAACCATCTTCCATCCTCCATACTTGCTGTTGGGAAATAAATTGGAGCAGCACTTGAAGCATTGGCAGCATGCACTGCTGGGATTTTTGGATCTGCATAACTTGAAAGAAGTATTGGTTTCCTTGCCTCTAAATCATATGCGGTTACAACAACAGGCTTTAATGACTGTCCGATTTTCTTATTTTCAAAAAAACTGTAAAGAATTTCTTTTTTTCCATCATTTGAGTATTTCGGTCTTGTTTGAAATATTGAAGTTTTATCTATGAAAGACTGATTCATAATCTTTTTTAGGTTTTCAACAGTCCAAAACTTTTCAAGGTCTTCGATCTTACATCCATTCATACCTAACATAAGTGCGTTAGTTGCACCTGCGCTGGTTCCTATAAATAAATCAAAAGAGTCGAAAATACTTTTTGATGACTCCTCTTCTAATCTCTTCAAGAAATAAACACCCATAATGGCTCTAACGCCACCGCCATCAAAGGCTAATACTTTTTTATATTTTTTGGAGAAAAGGTTAAGATATTTCAACTTTTTTTAAAAATAATGTTCAAACTATATTTTATATCTTTTTTTACTCTTTGTTCTGCTTACATATCTTCTGATGAAGGAATTTTTGGATATTGGCTTACTTCAGGATCAATAGTGAAGATTGAAAATTGTAACAATCTAGTTTGTGGAAAGATTATTACAGTTTTTGTAGAGGATGGCATTGATCCAAATTCGATCCTTGATAAAAATAACAAAAATAAATCTCTTAGAGAAAGAACATTAGTTGGTGTTGATTTACTGAGCGAGTTTCAAATCAATAGTAATGATCAAAAAACTTTTAAAGGAGGAAAAATATATGATCCGAGAAGCGGAAGAACATATAAATCAAATTTATATTTCAAGCCAAGTGGGAATTTAAAGGTGGAGGGATGTTTGCGTTCATTTTGCAGAGGTGAGGAATGGCAACCCCTCATAATTGAAATTAAAGATGATGGAACTATGGAAGCAAAAATTAAAAACTCTCCTCGAAGTAACTGATATCTGAAAGAATTTCGCAAAATCTTGAGGTAAACTCAACACCCTGAACACCGTTTATGATTCTGTGATCATAAGAAAGAGATATAGGAAGATTAGTAATACTTATTGGTTTATTATCTTTTAATAATACTGAATTATAGCTCTTTGAAATACCTAATATTGCAACCTCTGGTGGATTAATAATAGGTGTAAAGAATTTACCGCCAAAACTTCCAAGTGAACTAATTGTAAAAGTAGATCCCTTCAAATCTGCTACTTTAATCTTTCTTGACTTAGATAGGTTTGCAAGTCTAGCTATTTCATCAGATATTTCTCTTATGGACATCTTATTCGCTGATTTTATATTTGGAACAATTAAGCCTTGAGGTGTATCAACAGCAATACCAAGATTAATAAAGTCTTTTTTTATAATTTTCATAGTATTCATATCTATTGAAGCATTGAATAATGGAAACTCCTCAAGAAGCTTAGAGATACCTTTAGCAAAAAAAGCTAAGGGTGAAACCTTGACCTTAAATTTCTCCATTAAAGACTTCCTTAAAGTTAAAAGTTCATCGATTGAAGTTTCATCATGCTGAGTAACATGAGGTATTGTTATCCAAGATTGTTGAAGATTGAGCGCTGAAGTTTTTTGGAATTTAGTTAAATCAATTTCTTCGACATTACCAAACTCAGAAAAATCGATGCTTGGCATCTTAGGTATTCCACCTGAGGAGCCTTCAAGTTTTGATTTAACAAATTTATGAAGATCTTCTTTGAGAATTCTATTCCTTGGGCCCGTGGCAATTACCTTATTTAAGTCAATTCCAAATTCACGTGCTAATTTTCTTACTGCGGGACCTGCATATATTCCAGATACAGAAGATTCAAATTTTGGTTCCTCGATAATTTCTTCAACTTTTTTCTTTTCGATAATTTCTTCTGTTCCAACATTATCATCTTCTTGAATATCATTTTCATCTTCTTTATCGGAATCATCCTCTTTAATCTCTTCTTCAGTAATTTCAATTTCTAAGAAGTCATCTCCCTCCTTTACCTCATCCCCAATTTTTACGAGAACCTTTTTAACAACTCCATTTTTAGATGCGGGAACATCCATTGCAGCTTTTTCAGATTCGAGAACAACGATCGAATCTTCTGAACCAACACTGTCACCAGGATTAACACAGATTTCAATAACTTCAGTATTTTCTGCATCTCCTAAGCTTGGAATTTTAATTACTTGCTTCATTTATGTATTCCAAGGTGACATCTTATTTTTATTTACTTTGATTTCTTTATAAATCTTTTGAAGTTCCTTTTTATTAAGCTGCCCTTCTTTGTGAAGTGCATAAGCTGCAGTCATAACAATACTCTTTGAATCGACTTCAAAAAACTCTCGTAACTTTGCCCTGCTATCGCTTCTGCCAAAACCATCGGTTCCAAGTGTGTAATAGGAAGAATCTATATATGGTCTTATTTGCTCAGAATAAGCTCTCATATAATCTGTTGATGCCACTGTTGGAATATCATATTCTGAAAAGGATTTAGCTACGAAAGACTCTCTTACTTGGTTCGACGGATTTTTAATATTTTCATTCTCAACTTCCATTCCATCTTTTCTGAGCATATTAAAACTGGTTACGCTCCAAACTTCACTTTCAATCGCAAAACCACTTAATATTTCAGCTGCTTTAATACTCTCATTTAAGATAGCTCCAGAACCAAGCAGTCTTATTTGAGGTTTTTTAGTTTTAGAAATTTTATGCATTCCTTTAATGATATTGCTGTCAACATCCTTGCCTTTTGGTTTTGTTGGTTGAACGTATCTTTCATTAGTAACAGTTAAATAGTAAAAATAATTCTTTTTATCTTTATACATCTCCCTCAAGCCATGTTCGATAATTACAGCTAGCTCATAACCATAAGCGGGATCGTAAGATTTACAGTTTGGAATAGTTGATGAAAGGATATGGCTATGGCCATCTTGATGCTGAAGACCTTCTCCATTTAATGTTGTTCTTCCTGATGTTGCACCTATTAAAAAACCTTTAGCTTGAGCATCACCTGCAGCCCATGCTAAGTCATGTATTCTTTGGAAACCAAACATTGAATAAAAAACATAGAAGGGAATCATGGTTAAATTATGATTAGAATATGAGGTTGCTAATGCTGTCCAAGCAGCGAAAGATCCGGCCTCAGTGATTCCTTCTTCGAGCATTACTCCAGTCTCGGATTCTTTATACCACATAACTTGATCAGCATCTTCTGGTTCATATAGCTGTCCTTCTGAGGAGTAAATTCCTATTTGCTTAAACATACCTTCCATACCAAATGTTCTAGCCTCGTCAGGAACTATTGGCACTACTCGCTCCCCAAGGTTTTCATCCTTGATAAGGTTATTCATAATCCGAACACAATTTGTTGTAGTTGATACCTTTCTTTCACCACTGCCTTCGTGAAGAACTTTAAAGGCATCTTTATTTTTAAGTTTAAGAGTTTCAGAGTGTTCTCTTCTTTGCGGGACTGATCCACCAAGTTTTTTTCTTGTCTCCTTAAGATATTTTATTTCAGGAGAATCTTCTTTTGGCCTTACATAAGGAAGATCTTCTATCTCATCATCAGAGACAGGTATATCAAATCGATCTCTAAAAATCTTAATGTTTTCAAGGGAAAGTTTCTTTACTTGATGGGTCGTATTGTCTGCTTCTCTTGACCCAACACCATAACCCTTTGTTGTGAGCGCAAGAATAACTGTAGGCGCTCCTTTATGGTTCACTGCTTCATGATAGGCGGCATAAACCTTATATGGATCATGGCCACCTCTATTTAATTTATAGATCTCTTCATCGGATAGACCTTTAACTAACTTAAGCGCCTCGGGATGTTTACCAAAGAAGTTTTCGCGGGTGTATGCTCCTCCTTTTGCTTTAAAGTTTTGCATTTCTCCATCAACGACTTCATCCATTATTTTTTGAAGATGTCCGCCTTTGTCTTTAGCCATAATAGGATCCCAAAGTCGGCCCCAAACAACTTTGATAACATTCCAGCCAGATCCTCTAAATTGTCTTTCTAATTCCTGTATTACTTTTCCATTTCCTCTTACAGGGCCATCCAGTCTTTGAAGATTGCAATTTATAACAAAGATCAAATTGTCTAATTTTTCTCTTGCAGCTAAACCGATTGCTCCTAATGATTCAGGTTCATCCATTTCACCATCACCCCAAAATCCCCAAATCTTTCTATCACCTAAATCTTTTAATCCTCGCGCATGAAGATACTTCATAACATGAGCTTGATAGATCGCAGAAATAGGTCCAAGACCCATTGAAACGACTGGGAATTGCCAATAGTCAGGCATCAGCCATGGATGTGGATAAGAAGAAAGTCCTGGTTTATCAACTTCTCTCCTAAAATTATCTAAATCCTCTTCACTTAGACGCCCTTCAAGAAAACTTCTTGCATAAATACCTGGTGAAGAGTGTCCTTGAAAATATACTAAATCATCATTTTTGCTTTCTTGCCCTCTAAAGAAATAATTAAAGCCAATGTCATAGAGCATTGCTGCTGATGAAAAAGTAGCAATATGTCCGCCAAGTTCGTCATCATTTTTGTTTGCTCTTAATACAGTAACAAGAGCATTCCATCTGATTAGTGATCTAATTCTTCTCTCCATAAAAAGATCACCTGGCATCATTGCCTCATTTTCAGGAGAGATGGTATTTTTGAATGGTGTTGTTAAATTATAAGAAGGCACAGCCCCCTTATCCATAAGGTGTCTAGCTAACTCATTTAAAAGAAATGATGCTCTTTCAGTTCCCTGATCATCAATTACATCATCAAGTGACTCGATCCACTCTCTTGTTTCGATAGGATCAAAATCTTTACCAGATTTCATGGGATGATTTTAACACTTATTGATATTAATTATTCTGAATATTTAACTATTTTCTTATCTAGTTTTTCTGCAGCTTCTATTATACCGCCAATATTTTTTGCATTTGTGAATCCCATTTTTTCAAGAATTGCAGTTGCTTTACCAGATCTGTTACCACTCCTACAATAGAGATATATTGATTGATCTTTTGAAATATCTATATTGCTTATTTCTTTTTCTATATCAGTCCACTCAATGTGAATTGCATCTTGAATAATCCCAGTTTTTACTTCATCTAATGATCTAACATCAATTATTGTGGATTTATCGGTTAGTTTTGAATCAATTGCAGCAGCAAACTTCAAAATTTCTCTATCATCCCAACGCCTGCCAATAATAGAAATACCCACTGGAAAATTATCTATATTAAAAAATGGAATTGTAATATGGGGCATTCCATTATGTGCTGCGAATCCACCACTACTAAATCTGAGAGTTTCCTGCATAGCTGGCCAATCGCCGCCATCATAATTTATTTTCCACGCTGGTCCTCTTGTAAGACCAATAAAAGCATCCAATTCATACTGTTCAAGAAGTCTCAAGGTCTCTTTGTATGAATTACTTACTTTATGTTTTGACCACATATATTTTATGTAACTATCACTTTCTAAGGATTGAAAAAAAATATCTTGGCCAAAGTGTGGCATAACAGTATTCTTATTATCATCATTAAATATGATCAAATCATTGAGATTTTGCATTTTGGATGATGAGCTTTGTAGATATTTCTCTAGACCAACTCTAAATTCATATAAAAGAATAAAATATTCGGCTTCATCTGGATAAATTCGATCATCTTTTATTTCAATAACTTCACCACCGAGTTTTTTTACTACCGCTTTGATTTCGTTATGAAACTCAATCACTTGTGGGTGCTGGTTATCAGCATTAAGTAATCCGAATCGAATACCATCAAGCCTCTTATTGTTGATTACACTCACAAAATTGAAATTAAAATCTTCAGGAATATATGAGGTCGCCTTATCATTTGGATCATAACCAGAAATTACTTCTAATGTCTTTGCAACAATTTCCAAAGTTTTGCCCATTGGGCCTGCAGTATCTTGTGATGAGGAAATTGGAATTATTCCCGATCTACTTACCAAACCGACTGTTGGTTTAAATCCGATAATGCCATTAATAGACGATGGGCAAGAAATAGATCCATTTGTTTCGGTTCCGATTGCAATATCAACCAATCCAGAAGCAACAGCTACAGCAGATCCTGAACTTGATCCACATGGATTATATTTGCTATTTAGTACATGAGTAGTTTGACCGCCTTTACTAGACCAACCACTAACAGAATTTTCACTCCTAAAATTTGCCCATTCTGAAAGGTTAGCTTTGCCGGCAATATTAAAATTTGCATCAATGAGTTTTTGAATTAAAAATGCATTAGAACTGGCTTTGTTATCATTTAGGGCAACAGACCCAGCCGAAGTTATTTTTCCTTCAATATCTATATTGTCTTTGATAACAATATTAATTCTACTATCAGATTTCCCGTAAAACTCTATAAGTGAATTATTGATATCAAAATCAGCGCCTAACGAGACTCCAAAAGAAACTAAAAATAAAACACCTTTTTGTTTCCAACTTTCCATTGAAGAAGTTTTATTTCATATACCTCAATTATTTATCTAATGGATACACCATCAAACATTGTGGCATCAATGGACTCTCCACAAGTTACCATTTCAGCGGCCTTAGCAGGTAGATTTGTTGAATTCCATATCGCAAGATCACTTTCTCTTGCCTCATCTGTTGGCCAAATATCTAACCAAACAAAATCTGGTCTTGGATCAGGATCAAACATTGGATCAAGCAACATATACCAATGGTTATCTGAAAGTGTTGTAATCGAATTTAAGTCTGCTCTGTAATCATGCAAAGTATTGAAATCTGATCCTTCATTGAAGTTACAAAAGAAATAACTATGGGTAAAACTATCTGATGTGCTCCATGACTTAGGTAATCTTCCTATTTCTGAGCTAAACAAAAAAGCATTTTCAGAACTATAATCCCAAACTCCACTGATTGTCTCTCTCCATTCAGCATCATGATTTTCTAACCAGTCACTCCAACAAGCATCTCTAGCCTGTTCTGAAGGCCATACCATCATCCAAATAAAATCAAAGTTCTCTTGGTCTTCTTTAGGAGTTATTATATTAGCGCCATCCATTTGACAGCCCATTGAATCAATCTTTTTATTCCATTGAGCTGTTAGGTCTTCTAATTTCTCTTGAGAAAAATCTGGACCTTTTGTTTGCCAAACATACTCAATTAATATTTCACTTTGATTTGGAAACAAAGTATTACCATATAAGCTACGAGCAACTAAAATATCGCTATTGTATTCGTCAACACTAATTATCTTTCCATCTTTGAATTTATAGGTAAACACATACTCATTATCATATTCACCAAAGGCACCTTCAGCATCACCAACCATAATTACTGCCGCACTATCCGTATCAGCAATTACATCAACAGGTGTGAGGACTATCCCATTTGGGACAAGCTGACCAACGACATTAAGAAACTCGCTAAAATATGCCTCTTTATCATAAGAGCTCTTTATAACAACACTACCTTGAGCATATATAGGTATCTTCCCCATATATCTAAAAGTAAAATCTTCATGAACTAACTTTTTGGCCTCATCAGGATCATTCAGCACAAGATCAATAAACTTCTCAGCAATTTGAGCATTTTCATATGCATCTGGACTGACAACATCACCATCAACTTTGTAATAAGAGTAAGTATCACATCCAGAAATTATTAGTAATAAAACAGGTAGGTATAAAAAATTTTTCATAGATTCTCCATAAAAACTTAAGTTTTATTATTACACATATCTTTTTTCAAAAGATACTCTATTTGTGACAATTAAGAAAAAAAAGCCCTATTTAAAGGGCTTTTTAAGAAATTGGCATCCCGTAGGGGAGTCGAACCCCTGTTGCCGGGATGAAAACCCGGTGTCCTAGGCCTCTAGACGAACGGGACAGGAGCCGTAATTATAATCATTTAAAAGCTTCTTTCAAATATAGATTACTTAATTTTCTTATTAATTCTTGTTAGAAATCCACGAAGAAAATTACCTTCCATTTTGTCAGGTTTTAATCGAGTAAACATTCTTTTAATTCTGACGAGAATTTTTTTTGCATTCTCTTCATCAAACAAATTAAGTTTATAACTTGTATCAACGAAGTGATCTATCAACATTGTTAATTCCTCAGAATTAAGTTCTGGATAATCTTGCCACTCAGTATCAATTTTAATATCAGAATTTTTAAAAATCTCGTAAGCGATTACTTGAACAGACATTGCAATATTTAAAACTGGATAATCATCACTCGATGGAATCAAGATATGCTTATTAGCCTTTTGCAATTCATCATTAGTCAGGCCCCTATCCTCTCTTCCAAAAATTATTGATGTTCTTGAATCTTTATTGACGTTCTTATTTATTTCTATACCAGCTTCATCTGCAGTAATGATTGGCCAAGAGATGGTTCGAGTTCTCGCAGAGGTAGCATAAATATTAGTACTGTCTTTAATAGCTTCCTCAAGAGTATTGACTACAGTAGCCTGCTCAATTACATCCTGAGCATTGCCAGATAGCATAAATGCTTCTTTGCTTGGAAATTCTTTTGGGTTAACCAATATGAGGTTGCTAAGTCCCATTGTTTTCATAGCTCTGGCAACAGAGCCTATATTCCCCGGATGAGAGGTCTCAACTAAAATAATATCAATCTGGTTTTTTATGTCATTCATATCGTTATTATGAATATTTCCATTACAATATGCGAGATGAATCAACCAGCATTGTTAAATATTGGACTTATGGCTGCTCGAAAGGGAGCGGTAGAGTTAGAATTTGCCGTTAAAAAACTTCATAAGCTTAAAGTTGAGAAAAAAGGATCTACTGATTATGTGACTGAAGTTGATAGAAGAGTTGAGCAAATTATATTTGAGGACATAAAATCTTACTATCCTGAACATAATTTTTTAGGCGAGGAGTCAGGTGAGGAAATTAATAACTCAAATGTGACCTGGATACTTGATCCAATTGACGGAACTACAAATTTTATAAATGGGTTCCCTCATTATTGTATTTCTTTATGTGCCTCTGTGGATGGAGTCCCTACTCATGGAGTCATAATAGATCCAACAAGAAGAGAAGAATTTTCTGCATCCAAGGGCAAAGGTGCTCAGTTAAATGGAGAAAGAATTAGAGTAAGTGATCAAAAAAATCTTACAGATGCTTTATTAAGTTGTAGTTCACGAAGCACTCCAGAGCAAAATTATAAATATAACTTGCTCGGAACTTTTATGGAGCTTTATAAAAATGAAATTACTATCAGAAGAACAGGATGCTCTGCTCTAGATCTAGCATATATTGGTGCTGGGAGGTTAGATGGTTTCTGGGGTAATGGCCTTAAACCATGGGATGTTGCTGCAGGAATAGTTATTGCTGAGGAAGCTGGTGCCCTTCTTTCTGACTTTCATGGAAACCCAAGGTATCATGGCAGCGAGAATATTGTTTGTTGTTCGCCAAAATGTTTTAAGCCAATACTTCAGGCTGTTGAATCTAATTTAGAAACTAAGGCTTAAGGCATATCATCAAATTCTGCACCCTCAACATCTGGCACAGCCATATCTTCTTGAGATAAATTTAATGAAATAAGTATTGTTGTAACAATATAAAGTGATGAGTAGGTTCCAATAAGAACCCCGATAATTAGACCCAGACTGAATCCTCTAACAGCATCACCACCAAAGAAAAATAGAGCAAATAAAACTAGCAAAGTTGTTAAAGACGTAATCACTGTTCTACTTAGAGTTTGATTAAGAGAAAGATTTATTAAATCCTCAGAGTCTAAAGCCCTCTCTGATCTGAAGTTTTCTCTTATTCTATCGGATACAACTATTGAATCGTTAAGTGAATAACCTATTACAGCTAAAAGAGCAGCTAACACAGAAAGATCAAAATCCCATGCAAAAATTGAAAACAAACCTAGGATAATTACTACATCATGTCCGAGAGCAGCCACAGCTCCCAACGCAAATTTATATTGAAATCTAAAAGCAACGTAGAGCAATATCATTCCAAGAGCAACAAGCATTCCTAGGCCGCCTTGATCTCTTAGCTCTGAGCCAATTTGAGGGCCAACAAATTCAATTCGTTTAAGTTCACCTTCAAAACTATTTGAAGATAACAAAGCGAATATTTGATCACCGAGTGAGCTGTTACCAGGTTGATCAGCAATTTTTATGAGAACATCTAAACTAGAACCAAAATTAACAACCTGAAAATCTTCATAGCCATTTTCACTTAAAACACCTCTAATTTCTTGAAGATCCACCGAATCCTCATACTGAATCTCAACAAGTGTTCCTCCGCTAAAATCTAAACCAAGACTCAAACCTTTCATGAAAATTGAACCAATTGAGCCTACAAACATGACTAATGAAATAGTAATTGCAATTTTTCTAAATCGCATGAAATTAATATTCATCAGACTCTAAGCTCCTTGATATTTCTAGATCCATAAATTAATTGAACAATTGCCCTTGTGCCCATTATTGCAGTAAACATTGAAGTAATAATTCCAATTGAAAGAGTAACAGCAAATCCTTTAATTGGGCCCGTGCCGATTGCATATAAAATTAATGCTGCAATTAGAGTAGTAACATTGGCATCAAAGATTGTTATAAATGCCCTTGAAAAACCATCCTGAATTGCTTGATGTGGATTTTTGCCACCTTTCAACTCTTCTCTAATTCTTGAAAAGATTAGGACATTTGCATCTACAGCCATACCAACTGTTAAAACTATTCCGGCAATACCTGGCAATGTAAGTGTGGCACCGAGCAATGACATAATCCCAGTAATAAGAACAAGGTTAGAAGCAAGCGCTACGTTTGCTGCTAATCCAAATAATCGGTAGTAAAAGCCCATAAAAAGAATCACCATCAAGAACCCTAACATGACTGATCTCATGCCTAGTTCAATATTTTCTTTACCAAGGCTTGGTCCTACAGTTCTCTCCTCAACAAATTTCATTGGTGCAGCCAAGGCACCGGCTCTTAATAGCAGCGCAAGTTCGCTCGCCTCTTGTGGTGAGCCAACACCAGTAATTCTAAAGTTTGTTCCTAAAACAGATTGAACTGTTGCAAGACTAATTATATTTTTTTCGATGTATGAAGTTTGCTCAATGACCTCGTTACCAAACTCATCTTGAACAAGTGTAGATTTACTCTTCTGTTCAACGAATAAAACACCTAATCTTCTGCCAACATTACCGTTTGTTGCTCGTTGCATAGCCCTTCCACCTTGCATATCTAAGGTAATGTTAACTTGTGCAAAACCACTCTCATCAAAACCCGTATTTGCATTTGTTACTCGGTCTCCGGCAACAATCACATCATTTTCTAAAAATGCCGTCCCATATCTTTCATCTTTGTACTCAAACTCAGTTTTCCTCAGACGTGATGCATTTGATTTTGCTTCTAGTCTAAATTCAAGATTTGCCGTCTTACCAATAATCTTTTTTGCGGCTGCAGTATCTTGAACACCAGGTAATTCAACAACAATTCTATTTGCCCCCTGTCGTTGAACTATAGGCTCAGATACCCCTAGTTCATTAACTCTGTTTCTAAGCGTCATTAAGTTTTGCTTAACGGCGTAATCCCTTAACTCTTTAATAGCAATCTCTGAATAACTTACCTTTAAAGTTGAGATATTACTTTGCTCAACTAAATCAAATTGAAACCCAGTAGGAGTAAGAGTGTCTGTTAGAAATATATCTAATGCTTTTTCATAATCCTCACTTGATTTGAATTTAAACGTTACCTGATCACCTGAAATTGATGAAGAAATATAGTTTATATTTTCAGCTCTGAATTTCTTTCTGTAAGAGTTTAAAAGACCATCAACTCTATCACCTAAAGCTGTTTCTACATCTACCTCTAATAAGAAATGAACACCACCTGATAAATCAAGACCAAGTTTAAGAGGTCGTCCTCCAATTGATGCTAACCAATCTGGAGTTGTAGGTTCAAGCTTTAATGCAACAATAACTTTATCTAGTAAAGCTTTTTGCAGAGCTGTTTTAGCTACAAGTTGATCTTCGACAGAGGAAAACTGAACAACAATGTTGTTATTCTTAAGATTAATTTCTGGGATTTCTATATCTTGCTTAGCGATTTCTTCTCGGATTGTATTAAGCAAGGATTGATCTGCAGATTTAGATGAATCTGTATAAGCTACCTGAATTGCCGGTTGAGCAGGATAAAGATTAGGCAAAGCATAGAGTATCCCAAGCATTAGCACTGCAATAATTACAAAGTAGCGCCATGTCGGAAATTTATTCATAAACTATCTATTTATGGAATCTATAGTTCCTTTAGGTAAAGTATTTGCAATTGCAGTCTTTTGAATCTTGAAAGTTACATTTTCGCTAACTTCAATTGCTACATAAGGGCCTTTAATATTTCTTACCTTTCCAAGAATTCCACCTGCAGTTGATATTTCATCACCCTTTTCAAGCGCATCAAGCATTGCATTGATTTCTTTTTGGCGTTTTTGTTGAGGCCTTATTGTTGTGAAATACAACAAAGCAAATAAAAAAAGTAAAAATAATAGTGGGAAAAATTCCATTTATAAGCCCTCCAAATAATCTGGAATTGGTAATTTTCGACTATTATAAAAGTCTTTTGCAAAGTTTACGAATATATCGTCATCAATCGATTGCCTAATTTGCTTCATAAGCTCATGGTAATAATAAATATTGTGATAGCTGGCAAGCATTGATCCTAACATTTCATTAGTTTTATCTAAATGATGTAAATAGGCTTTTGAATAATTTTTACAAACCTTAGAGTCTGAATTTTCATCTATCGGTGAATCATCATTTTTATATTTCGCATTCCTGATGTTAATCACGCCTGTGCTTGTTATGAGTTGTCCATTCCTTGCATTCCTTGTCGGCAAGACGCAGTCAAACATTTCCACACCATAGAAGACTGCTTCAACAATATCTTCAGGCTTTCCTACTCCCATTAGGTACCTTGGCTTATCATCTGGAAGAATGTTTGCTAAATGTTTAAGAACTTTTGTTTTTTCTTCTTTAGGCTCGCCAACACTTAATCCTCCAATTGCGATGCCATCAAATTCACATGCCAAGGTGAGATTTAGTGACTCTTCTCTTAAATCTTCATACATTCCTCCTTGCACAATCCCAAATAATGCTGATTGTGATTTATGAGCATCTTTTGATCTAGCTGCCCATCTTGCTGATAGCTCCATAGATTTTTGCGCTTCTTTCTTTGGAGATGGATAGTTTGTACATTCATCAAATACCATCACAATATCCGAACCAAGATTTTCTTGAATTTGAATGGAATCTTCAGGACTCATAAATATATTCTTTCCATCATAAGGTGATTTAAAACTTACCCCTTTCTCTGAGACTTCTGCAAGATCGCCTAAACTCCAAACCTGAAAGCCACCTGAATCTGTAAGAATAGGTTTTTGCCAATTACAAAAATTATGAAGGCCGCCAAGCTGCTTTATGATCTCATCACCTGGACGAAGCATTAAATGATAAGTATTTGAAAGAATTATTTGTGAGCCTGTTTCTTCAAGATCTTCTACAGTCAAGCCCTTGACCGTTGCATTTGTTCCAACAGGCATAAATACTGGTGTTTGAATATTGCCATGTTGAAGTTCTAAGAAACCCCTTCTAGCGTATCCATCTTTTTTCAAAAGTTTGTATTTCATTTTTTAGTAAGAAACATTGCATCTCCATAAGAAAGAAATCTATATTTCTTTTTTATAGCTATTTCATATAATTCTTTCATTCTATCAAAACCAATAAATGCAGCCACGAGCATCAATAGGGTTGATTTTGGCAAGTGAAAATTTGTAATTAACTTATCTACAGCTTTAAATTCATACCCCGGATAAATAAATATATCTGTTAAGCCATCAAATTGATCTAATTTCTTTGAAAAAACAGTTTCTATAGCTCTTAAAGAAGTCGTCCCAACTGCGATTATATTTCCACCAATCTTTTTGGTATTCATTATTTCAGTAACAAGCTCCTTTGAAACACTTATATATTCACTATGAATTTTATGATCCTTTATATTTTCTGCTTTTACTGGCTGAAAAGTTCCTGCGCCAACTGTTAAATTAATATACCTAATTTTTGCGCCAATCTTTTCTATTTTTCTTAATAATGAGTTGTCAAAATGAAGTCCAGCTGTGGGAGCGGCTACTGACTCTTGATAATCTTTATTTTCGTAGACCGTTTGATATCTGTATCTGTCGTCGATCTCAATCTTTCTTTTTATATAAGGTGGTAAGGGTGTATTTCCTAAAGAATTAAAAATCTTTTTTGGATCATCTTGAAAATCAACAATAAAGAAACTCTCTTTGCGCTCCTTGCATAACAGTTTATGTCGATGCTCATTTTTTTCGACGATTATAACTGTGCCTGGCTTAGGAGATCTTGAAGAGCGAATTTGAACAACCGCTGTGGTCTCGCCAATAATTCTCTCAAGAAAAACTTCAACTTCTCCACCGGTTTCTTTTTTTCCAAACAGTCTTGCAGGTAAAACAGAGGTGTTATTAAGAATTAGTAAATCATCTTTTTTTATAAACTTTCCTATCTCTGAAAAAATTCTATGTTCTTCAGGATTTGCATCAATTAGAAGCCGGCTTTTAGTTCTATCTTTGCTTGGATAAGCTGCAATTAACTCTTCCGGCAAGTTGTAGTCAAATTCTATTGTTTTCATTACTCAGTAATTTTAAAAGAATGAATAGTTAGCTACAATTAGCAACTTGCCCCATTGGCGGAATTGGTAGACGCGCGCGACTCAAAATCGCGTTCCTTCGGGAGTATCTGTTCAACTCAGATATGGGGCACCATCTAAAGATGAATTCAATTTAGAATGTCCTAATTTTTCGGTAGGAAATATAGTCTTACTCTTCGCTCTGAATTTGAATCAGCTACTAACGCTGCTAAGGTCGTTCCGTCTCTAGAGAGTTTATAATTATTAAAACCATCATCAATATCAAATCCATCTTCACCGAATAGGATATCAGGACCTGATTGTTTCCAATCATTATCAATAATACTCCAATCATATATTTTAAAAGCTCTATTGTTGATATCGGATCCTGGCTGATATGAAAAAACAAGTCTTTTACCGTCTCCACTCAACTGAGTATTAACTAATAGCCTACCTCCGACATCAGGATCAGGATTTAAATCACGGCCATCGAACAGGGTACCTTTTTGCTTCCATTCATTATTTGTTTTTTCATAAACGCAGACTGAGCCATAATTTATTGATTGCATGCTACC
Organism: uncultured SAR86 cluster bacterium; assembly: GCA_902622845.1. GTDB lineage: Bacteria > Pseudomonadota > Gammaproteobacteria > Magnimaribacterales > D2472 > CACNXK01. The sequence continues at coordinate 24,219 of CACNRI010000005.1, forward strand.
ATATTTTCCAAAATATGCAGACATTGTGAGTGTTTTTCCATCAGAACTAATTTGTATGGGGTGATCATCACCAACAAAGCCATTAAAAAAATCATTTTCACAATAAAATACTCTATCTCCAATGAATTCGTATGTTCCAAGGTCATTTCTCTCCAAAACTCTAAAATGACCTCCAGAACTACTATTGGCAATTTCTAAAGATGCAAATGATAATACAGCTACCTTTCCATCATAACTAAATGCAACATCTCTTATAACAGCCTGACCGAGAAGTGATTCATTTTGCTCAAGAGTAAACTTCTCAGCTGGAGCTATTACATTATCTCCTTTTTGAAGAAAATGTATTTTAAGTCTAGAATTTGTTGGAGCGCCATATTGATTTGTGCCAAAGTTATCAAATACTGCCATCCACATTCCGTCACCACTCATGGCAGTCCCACCGCTACCTCGACATCCATTTTGAGCAGTTATAGTGGAGCTATCTCCCCCTCTTTCTTCAACGGAATTCCAATTATAAACACCGCTATATCTCGTATTGTAATCATAAGGAATTAAACATGTGTTTCGTCGTTTTACAAACCTTAATCCATCATCAGAGATGTGATAATCATGTCCAGCATATATAGGATTACGAGGCTCTTGATAAGTAGCCATATATTCTAAAGAATTCATTAATTTCCATTGATTATTGACTTTTTCATAAGCGGTTACCTGAGAATATTGAAAACTATCTTTACAGTAACTCTTCTTTCCGTGAAATATGAATGTGCTGGCATCTGCATCTATAGCCAATGCAGAACCAAAATCCCTATCATTCGAGTTATCATTATTTGAACAATCTTGAGAAAACTCTTTTGTCAATGTTGCTGGAAGATTTAAATCAATTATTTTGACATCAATTTCCTGAGTAGTGGACAGTTTTCCATCTGAAACATTAAGTGATAACAAATATTTATTATCTAAATTCTTATCAATTGGATTTTCAAAATCAGGCTCAACATCTATTGAAATTTGCCCTTCATCATTTCTTGAAAAATGCTCCACATCATCTCCAGTTATAGAAAAAGATAAGGTTTCATCATCAACATCCGATGCAGCAATTGTTAAGAGACTCCCACTAAGATTTTCATCTGTATTTATCAAAAACTCTGATTTTGCAAATATTGAACCCATGCCTGGATGAATATCGCAGTAATAATATAGATTTAATTCTGTCTGACTTGGGCTGAAGCTAATAACTGTTACTCCAGGTGTTGAAGTGTCGACATTTTCTAAATACTCAGAACCGCCATTATGAGTCCCATCAGCTGTTGTTGAGAACCTTAAAGGATGCTCCTCAGGATGAACAAATCTGTACTCAACAGCATTATTGAATTTTAATTCTTTAGCTTGCTGGCCATTGATAACATAAACATTTCCAGTGCCATTAGAGTTGGGCTCAACGCTTACATCAATAGTCTGAGTTATTGAATCTATTACTGGGGGATCATTGACAGGAATATATGTGACTTTAATATTAGCAGAGCGAGTTTCACCTCCAGCTGAAAGATAGTATGAAATATTTTCTTCCCCAAACCAGTTTAGAACAGGGGAAAAAATAAGTGTTTGGTGACCATATTCCTCCAATGCTTCCGGATCTTCATCAATTACAAGAGTTCCATTTACAGGATTGTCAAATGATATCTCATAATTCGCTCCAGAGAAGCTATCATTTTTCAAGACATCAATTCTAATATCAGAATCTTCTTGTTCTGTTACTTCATCAGGGTTTATGAAAACTTCTTGAACGTCATCTATGATTATTTGAATATTCTTGGAAATAGTTTCAAATCCATCTGAAAGAGAAAGAGTAATAGAATAGCTTGATTGATCTTCAAAATTTGGTGATTCTTTAAAAGTTAAGACATTTTCATTTGATAGATTGAAACTATCAGCATCAGTTCCGCCCAAAGTTAAAGTAAGCTCGTCTTCATCTACATCAGAAACTGAAACGGTAGTAACTGCTGTTTGATTCTCAGAAACTTCTATAGTTGAAGCAATATCAATAGAGGGAGCGTCATTAACTGCGTTAACTGTTACTATAACTTCCGAACCTGAAGTTTTATCACCTTGAGTGATAGCATATAAAATAGAATCAGTGCCATTAAAATCAGCGTTAGGAGTATAGAGTATCTGTTTAGGTGATGATTCTACCAATGTTGTTACACCATATAACCCGTCACTTGCGCTCAATGCTATTGGTGCAGAAGTGATGAATGAATCATTGGCAAGAACATCAATAGTCACAGTTCCATCCTCATCTAGAGTCGCCGTATCGGCAGTAGCGGTAATATCTGGAGTGATCTCATTACTTTCTATATTTTGATCCTCAGCAATATAGTTGAGAATATCTGTTGTGTAACTAGTAACAAGTTCATCCGTTGCAGAACCATTAGCAACTTCGACAATATCATTTTGCAAAGTACTCAAACTGAAACGAATAATTGCAGTTGTTAGATCATCATTACTTTTTACTTGAATAATGGGCAATACTCCTGCAAGTGCTTTAATGGTATTAGCTTTAGCAGTTTCATCCATGGTAATGGATTTAGCAGCAAGAATGTTGTTAACAACATTTGTGATAAATGTTGAAGTTTCAATATCTACTTTCGTTGTGGTATTTAAAAATTCAGTATCTATCTCTTCGGCAATTGCCTTGAAGTAATCTTGAGTGGTTTCAGTTGTTGCATTGAGATCATTGATAATGTTTTGGAGCGCAAAAGCTAAAACAGTTAATTGATTTCCCTTCTCATATAGATAGTCATTGATACCACCATCGCCTTTGTTAGCAACCGGATCAAAAGTAAAAATATCAATAGCTGGGTCAATCCCAAGAGCTCCATTAACAGATGAGGCATCCTGCATAAAAGCTGAAATTGAGGTAACTGGAGTAATAGTCTTGAAATCACTATGGCCTGTCATCTTATGTGTGATAAGAAGGTTATTTAACAATATTTGAGAGTCTAAATCTGTACCGCCAATGGAGACTAAACTGCCATCAGCATATTTGATGATAAATTTACCTTCATTATCGGAAGTAGTTACATTTTCTTCAGAATCAGCAATAAAGTTAGCATTCTCATCAATAAAAATATCTGCTCCGGAAATATAGCCATCCACCACTACACCATCGGTCTGTCTGTAGCCCTCAATAGTTACTGTTGCAGATCTGCTGCCTCCCTCTCCAGAACAAGTGATGGTAAAGCTTGAGTTTCCGACTTCAGAAATAGTTACAGTTTCAGATCCTGATGTTGCTCGAGACCCAGACCAAGCACCTGAGGCAGAACATGAAGAAGCATTGGAAGAAGACCAAGTTAAATTTGTTTCAGAGCCAATTAAAACCTCTGTAGATTCTGCTGAAAAGCTAACAGTTGGAAGAGGATATGATGGAGCTGGATCAGATCCACCTCCTCCACCACCTCCACATGAAAAAAGCAAAAAAAGTAAAGTAAATGATGAAAATGTCTTAATATTTAACACGTTTTAAATACTAGCAAAACTTTTTTATTTTTCAAGAATCAAAAGAGTTTTTATAAATGTCATATCTTATTGACCTTCCACTAACTGCATAATTAATTTTTGTGGATAAAGCTTTTTGTTTTATAGGTCTTTTGACAATAATTTTCTTAAAATTTTTTTTGAATACTTTTTTAAAAATCTCTTCACTAGTATCATCAAGATTTTCTATATTTAAGATCTTATCAATTTTTTGAAGTAACCCAGATCTCTTTAAGTGTTTTTTACTATCATTAAACATCGGATCAAAATAGAGAATATCTGAATCTAAATGAGAGTTTATAATTTTAGCTGAGTCTGAATTAATGAATGAAAGATTTTCAAAAAAATCATATTCCTTTTTTGCCCTTAAAATAGCATCATCTAAAAGCCTATAAAGAATTTTACTTTGCTCGCATGCAACAACTTTGTGCCCTAGTTTTAAAAAAATTATAGTATCAATCAATGATCCAGCCGTTGCATCAAAAATTTTTAATTGAGCTTTGTTTTTACCTATAGCTTTTTTAATTAGTGATTCATGCTCAATCCTCTTCAATCGATTAAATAATCTACCTTTAAGAAAATCAAAACTTAAACTTTCTTTATCACTAATCTTAAAGTGAAGAATATTATTTATATAAAAGAAGTCTTCTTCTTTCACAAAATTATCAATAGTAGACCTAGAAAGATTCTATATACAAAAAAAGGCGTCATGCCAATCCGCTCAACAAATTGAAGAAAATACTTAATAGTAAAAAAAGCAACTAATGCAGAGGTTATAAATCCAGCGAAAAGTTGTACATTGAAAATTTCCAAATTATCAGCAATTGAATCACTTACCAAAAAGATTAATGCTCCCAAAATGGTTGGAATGGCTAGAAGAAATGCAAACCTGGAGGAATCTTTTAAATTTAATCCTAAAAATAGACAAGCCATTATTACCACTCCTGACCTTGAGGCACCTGGAATTAATGCAAAGACTTGAGCACAGCCTATAAAAAGGCTCATTAGTATAGATAAATGAAATATATCCTTATTTTTTTTAGATAAATAAAAACTCAATAGAAGCAGAGAAGCAAAGAAAATATTTGACCATGCAATAAGTTCTTTAGTTACTAATCTTTGTGAAATTAAGTCATTAAATAATATTCCTGCAAAGACAATCGGTATTGTTGCAATCAATAAATTAATAGCAACCCTTCTTTCATTTTGATACCTGTTGGAAGAATTAAATATCGATAATGCATAAACTTTTAGATCATCCTTAAAGAAATAGATAACAGCACACAGAGTTCCTGCATGAACCGCAATATCAAAGCCTAATCCTAAATCATTTGCACCAAATACAAGAGAAGGGATTAGAAGATGAGCTGAGCTTGATATGGGAAGAAATTCTGTAAGGCCTTGAATAAGCCCAAGAATAAGGCTTAAAAAAATATCAGACATTCATCTCTCTAAAGCTATGCTCCTCATCATGAATTGGATTCACAGAAGAAGGAGCTGAGTCTAAATAATCATCAACGCTTAGCTTAACGAGATTTATCATCTCAATCGAGTTAGCTTTGTCAGTGCCTTTATTTTTTTGTCTAAAATCTCTTAGTTCGTCACAGCTAATTCCTGCTAATGGCTTATTTAATCCAGTGCATAAAGCTTTAAAAAAACTAACTGATGATCGAACTGCGGTATAAGAAGATCCTGGACCAGTGCAAACAAGGAAAAGATCAATGTTTGATAAATCTTCATGACGAAGATGCAATTTTTTAAAAAATGTTTCCCATGAAGGTCTAGTTTTTTTTCCGTGCTCTATTATTTCTGTCTTAATATCATCTTCTAGGAGGACTGACATTGACGATTTTTCTTGCATAGAGCCGTCATAAGAAATTATTTTCATTTTTATAAATAAGACTTAATTTCACTAAAAACTTCATCAACTGACTGATTACCGTTAATAGAAATAAAACTAATAATACCTTCTGAGGCCTTTGATTTGTAAAAATCTGTTAATGGTTTGGTTTGAGTATGATAAACCTCAAGCCTTTTTTTAACGGTCTCAGGGAAATCATCCTCTCTTTGAATTAATGTCTCTCCTGTCTCGTCATCTAAGCCTTCAGCTTTGGGCGGATTGAATTCAATATGATAGCTTCTACCAGATGCTATATGAAATCTTCTGCCAGACATCCTTTTAATAATTAGTTCATCATCAAGTGATATATCTATAACCTTGTTTACCTCTATATCATTTTGTAAAAAAAGATTAGCTTGTCCTAGAGTTCTTGGCACTCCATCGAATAAGTAACCAGACTCACAATCTGACTGATTGATACGATCATTTATTAATTCAATAATAATATCATCTGAGACGAGCTTGCCGGAGTTAAGAATATCTTCAACTCTATTACCTAAGTCACTTTTAGAGGCCACAGCAGATCGCAACATATCGCCAGTACTTATTTTTGGGATACCTAGATCAGCTGAAATAAGATCTGCTTGAGTGCCCTTTCCTGCTCCAGGTGGTCCTAATAGTATGAAGGTATTCATGTTTCTAATACTACAAATGCAACAACATAATTTTCTGTATCTGAAAGACTAACATGTGCTTTTGTTATCCCCAAATTCTCAAATTCTTTTTTTGCTTCTTCATGCGTAACAACAGAGGGTTTACCTAATTTATCCTTAATAATCTCAATTCTATCTAAGTAATAAGGCTCTCTAAAGCCAGTTCCAAGCGCTTTAACAAATGCCTCTTTGAACGCAAATTTTTTTGCAAGAAATATAGTTTGGTCTTTAGCTTTTTTATTAAATTCTTCAAGTTCATTGGTGTGAAGGATTTTTTTTGCTATTCCTTTAAGATCTTTAATTTTCTTAAAGCGATCAATTTCAACAATATCTATGCCTGTTCCTATTATCATTTTTTTAAAGTCTTAAAAATTTCTCTGCTTTTTAAATCACCGCCGTCAAGACTATAGCCTATCGCCATTGTTGTTAATGATTTAAATTTTTTTTTGTCTATATCCGTAAAATTTAATTTTGATATAGAGACGATCTCATTACCTTCAAAAAGTCCATTAGGAGACTCTTTGAAGCCAAGCTCAGGAACAAAATCATAAGATTTATTCAATTCAATACTATGTCCCGAATCAACCTCATTTATAAAGTTAATGCCATAACCGAGCATTTCTAATAAATCTAATTCAAATTTCCTTAGGACTATATCAATTTCTTCGCAGGATTTTACTTCTATTAAGAACTTGTCATAGAGATTGAACAACTCATTTTGCGGAGCGCCTTGAGGAAGGATCTTTATTAAAAGCTCATTTATATATAGAAGTGTATAAGAGAGCTTTGAAAAACTATCCGAAAAAATATCTTCTTTGTCCACATTGGTTAAAGTTTTTAGTTCTGACCTACCTCGATATGTAATCCTTAATTTTGAAAAAGGTGATAAAACTCCAAAAAACTTAGATTTTGGTTTTTTAGCGCCACGTGCAATTACAGATATACGACCGTTTTCCAAAGTAAACATCTCGGCTATAACGCTCGTATTGCCATATGGCCTTTGATGTAAAAGAAAAGCATCATGCCATAATTCAGTCATATAAACTGCCTATACCAAGGCTGGAGATAAAGTCTGAATCATTGTTCCAATTTTTTTTAGTTTTTACCCATGTTTTTAGGAAAACTTTCTTATTAAAGAATTTTTCAAGATCTATCCTAGCTTTCTCGCCAATTTTTTTTAGCTTAGCTCCGTTTTTGCCGACTACAATCCCTTTCTGTGACTCTCTAGCTACAATTATTTCAGCATCAATATTAATAATATTTTCTTTGTCCTCAAGCTTTTGCAACTGAACATAAGTTTCATGTGGGAGCTCTTCGCCTAAGAATCTTATTATTTTTTCTCTTATGATTTCTGAGATCATAAATGACTCTTTTGCAAGGAACTTAGTATCGCTGTCGTAAAGATGATTATTTTCAGGTAGATTTTGACAAATCATGTTCTCTAGTTCATGTATGTTTTTACCTGTTTTAGCTGAAACAGGAATTATTTCGGCAAAATCTTTCTCACTTCTTAGTTTTTCAATAACAGGTAATAGAGTATTTATAGATGCAACTTGATCAATCTTATTTATTACACAAATCTTTTTAGTTTTAATTCCTTTAAGTCTTTCAAGAATAAGTTCATCGAGAGTATTTATTTTATTTCTTTGAAGCATAAAGATTATTAGATCAGCATCCTCAATTGCACCAAGAGCACTCTGATTTAAGACTTTATTCATAACTTTGGAAGCGTTGATGTGAACTCCAGGTGTATCAATAAATACCATTTGATAATTATCTTTTGTCTTAATACCTAAAATATTATTCCTTGTAGTTTGAGACTTTCTTGAAGTTATTGAAATCTTTTGCTCGATTAATCTATTTACTAAGGTTGATTTACCCACATTTGGTCTTCCAACAATAGAAACTAAGCCACAAAAGTTTTTCATTTTATTGATCTAAGAATTTTTTCAGCGACTTTCATTTGCGCCTTCTTTTTTGATTTTCCTGAATCCTTGAATTTATTTCCATCAAAAACTACATAACATTCAAAAATGTCATTTGAACCATTTCTAGATTTTTTGCAAATATACTCAAGAGGCTTTTCTCCAAGTGACTGAAGATATTCTTGTAATTCAGACTTAGGATCCTTAAAAGAATTTTGAATATCAATTGATTCAAGATCATTTAGATATAAAGATAAAATTACTGCTTTGGTTTCATGCCAAGAAGAATCTAAATAAATTCCACCAACTAGTGCCTCAAAAATGGTTCCTAAAATTGATGAATCCTCTAAATCTGATAAATTTTTTGCAGCCTTCGAAAGCTTTGCAAGAGCTAAAAGATCAAGCTCTTTTCCTTTTTTTGTTAATGTTGAGCCATTAACGAGGGCTGCTCTTATTCTTGTTAAGTCCCCTTCATTGATGTTTGAGAATCGATTATATAATTCCTCCGATATTACAGCTCCAAGAATTGCATCTCCCAGGAATTCCAACCTCTCATTATTCTTTTTTCCAGAACTTTTGTGCGTAAATACAAGATCTAAAATATCCTCATCTTGAAAAGAGTAATTAATTCTTTCATATAGCTTCTTGTACATTAATTAATTTTACCTGCTCGCTTAAATGATGGTGCACATGTCCAACACTCCCAAGACATCCAAATATAATCTGCGGTGCCCATAAAATTTTCTCTTGGCACGAAGCCCCAATATCTGCTGTCATTTGAATTATCTCTGTTGTCTCCAACGACAAAGTACATATCTTTCGGAACTATCCACTCCTCAGGATAATTAATGCGCGAAGTAATTTGTTGAATCTGGATAGTTTTATCATCAAGCATTTCTTCGTAAATCCTTACATTGTCCTCTTCGCTCAAAAGCTTTTGATTAATAGGTTTTCCATTTACATATATTTTCTTTTTTATATAAGTAATTCTGTCTCCAGGTTTGCCAATCAATCTTTTTACAAAAGGTCTATGGTCATGTGGTGGAATAAAGACAACTACATCGCCAAGCTCAGGATCTTTTCCAAAGGCTATGGGAGATCCTGTTCTATTAACCTTGATACCATAAGTAAATTTTTTAACGAGTATAAAATCTCCAACTTTAAGTCCAGGCATCATTGAACCAGACGGTATTTGATATGGCTCAAAAAGAAAAGTTCTTAAAATAAATATTAAAAAGAATGGTAAAAACCAACCTCTTCCCGTTTTTATGATTTCCGTATTTTTTGTAATTAATCCAACTATCATTAGTAAAAAACTTACTATTGAACCTACCAGCAGTAGGATGCCAAGATCTCCTGCCGTCACAAAAATCATCAGAAGAATTAAAAACGCCAAAGAGACTCCTATCCAGCTTAGATAATTCTCAACCTCTTTAATATCATGGTTTTTTAAAATAATATTTAAACTTTTTAATAGCCACACACAAAGGCAAACAATAATCCCTAGAACTGAAATTATAATTATTAAATTCCCTGTATCTTTATCCAATCCAAACATTAATCACCAGAGTTAAAATAGTTTAAGAACGCTTCCTGGGGTATCGAGACACTTCCGAGTTGTTTCATTTTTTTCTTGCCTTCTTTTTGTTTCTCTAAAAGTTTCTTTTTTCTTGTTACATCGCCACCGTAAAGCTTTGCAGTAACATTTTTTCTATATGCTTTTACTGTCTCTCTAGAGATAATTTTTGATCCAAGTGTAACCTGTATTGGAACATCAAACATCTGTCTTGGAATTAACTTCTGAAGATTTTTTGCGATTTCTCGAGCCTTTCTATTAGAAAATGATTTATGAACAATCATAGAGAGCGCATCAACTTTATTATTATTTATTAAGACATCAATTTTAGTGAGATCAGATTTCACAAATCCGATCAAAGAATGCTCTACAGATGCAAAACCCTTTGTAATAGACTTAATTTGATCAAAGAAATCAATTATTACTCCTCCAAGAGGCAGTTCAAAGACAATAGATACTTGATTACCAAAATATTCCATGTTTTTTTGAACACCTCTATTGTTATTACATAAGGTAATAACTGAACCCACATACTCATTTGGAGTTAGAATATTTGTTCTAACAATTGGCTCTCTAATTTCTTCAATGTAATTTGGTTCAGGCAGTTGAGATGGATTGTCACAAATAATAGTCTCTCCATCTGTTCTAAGAACTTCATACTGGACTGAGGGTGCTGTTGAAATAAGATCTAAATCATATTCTCTCTCTAATCTTTCACGCACAACCTCCATATGCAGCGTTCCCAAAAATCCACACCTAAAACCAAAGCCAAGAGCATCTGAAACCTCGGGCTCATAAACTAATGAGGAATCATTAAGCGCAAGTTTAGATAATGCATCTCTAAACCTTTCATAATCATCAGAGTCAATGGTAAAAAGGGAAGAGAAAACATTAGGTGTGACTGTTTTAAAACCAGGCAGTGGTTTTATTTCTTCTTTTAGATTAGAGGTAAGAGTATCTCCAACTGGAGCACCTTTAATATCTTTAATTCCAGAGACTAAATAGCCAACTTCCCCAGCAGAAAGTTTTTCTTTTTTAATTTTTTTTGGCGAAAATATTCCTACATCTTCTACTTTGTAGGTTTGGTTAGTTGAATAAACTTTGATCTTTTCGCCTACTTTGATTTCTCCATTAACGATCCTTATAAGCGATACAACTCCAAGATAGGGATCAAACCATGAATCGATAATCAGTGCTTTTAGTTCATCTTCTATATTTCCAACTGGTGGGGGTACCTTTTCAATAAGGTTTTCTAAAAGCTCCTCTACCCCAAGTCCTGATTTGGCACTAACAAGAGGTGCTGTTGTTGAGTCAAGGCCTATCATATCCTCAATTTCTTGCTTGACTCTATCAGGATCAGCTTGATCAAGATCAATTTTATTTATAACAGGAATTACCTCTAAACCTTGATCAACTGCTGTATAACAATTTGCAAGTGTTTGCGCCTCTACTCCCTGAGAGCCATCAACTAATAGAAGAGCTCCCTCGCATGCTGATAGTGATCTAGAAACTTCATATGAAAAGTCTACATGTCCAGGAGTGTCAATAAAGTTCAATAAATATGTTTTATCTTTATGGGTATATTCCAAAGAAACAGCCTGCGCCTTAATGGTAATACCTCTCTCTTGCTCTATCTCCATGGAATCCAGGATCTGACTGGACATCTCTCTAGCGGAAAGTCCCCCACAGAACTCTATTAATCTATCAGAGAGTGTAGACTTGCCATGATCAATATGTGCAATTATAGAAAAGTTACGTATGTGTTTCATAAGTAAGGTATTTTAAATGAAAAAGCTTACTTATTATGAGATAAATCTAATCAACTGTTATTGGCACAATAAACCTAGAGCCACCTCTGAGACCAAAGATTGCTATTTTATCCCCACTTTCGAACTTCGAGACAATTTCGTTAAAGCTATCAGAATCTTTAACAGAGTACCTTTGAAAACCGGATTGTATATCTGTGATAACATCTCCCTCTAATATCTTTGTTGCAGAGTTTGAGGTGTTATCTACTTTTGTAACAACTACTCCTTCATCAGCTGCATCAAAATCATCTGGAAGATCCTCAACCTTAATACCAAGAGGGTATTCATTTTCTGTTGAAGAGGCAGGAACAAAGGTATTATTAGAACTTTCTAATTTACCAAGAATAAAATCCAGTTTGATCGTTTTCCCATTTCTTACAACTTTTGCAGTTGATTTAGTGCCTGGCAATTTTCTCCCAACAATATGAGGCAAATCTCCAGCAAACTTAACTTCTTCGCCAGCAAACTCAATAATCACATCGCCAGTTTTTAACCCCCCATTATCTGCGGCTCCGTCTTTTTCAATACTATTTATCAAAGCCCCATATGGTTTTTTCATTCCAAGCGCTTGAGCCAGATCAGAATCTACATCACCCATTCTTACACCAAGGTAACCTCTAGCAACCTCACCAGATGAAATTATTTGATCTGCCACTTCTATCGCTACATCAATTGGAATGGAGAATGACACTCCTTGATAGCCTCCACTTCTTGAATAAATTTGAGAATTTATTCCAACTACCTCACCCTCTAGATTAAATAAGGGTCCGCCGGAGTTACCTGGATTTATTGCTACATCAGTTTGAATAAATGGAACATAGCCTCCAATGTTTTGGTTTTGAATGCTTCTACCTTTTGCGCTTACGATGCCAGCTGTTACTGAAAAATCAAAACTAAATGGTGAACCAATTGCAACAACCCAATCACCAACTTTAAGTTCATCACTGCTGCCCATTTCCAAGCTGGGAAGATCTTCACCATCGATTTTAAGAACGGCCAGATCTGATAACATATCGACCCCAATAACTTCTGCTTTAAATTCTCTTCTATCAGTCAGCGAAACAATAACTTCAGTCGCATCATTTACAACATGATAATTAGTCAAAAGGTAGTTTTCTCTAAAGAAGAAGCCTGATCCATATGCAACAGATTCTCTTGTTTGTGGCTGTTGTCCGAAATCTCTAGGAATACCAAAAAATCTTTCAAACTCTTCTGGCATACCTCTAAAATAATCCTGATTTGAATAAGTAACTTCTCTTTTTGATGTTATGTTAACAACTGCTGGAGATGTATTTTCAACGAGCTCTGGAATATCCTGATCAAATGCTTCGATAAGTAAAAAGAAAAAGATTGGTAATACTAAAAGTCTTTTCATCTGTTATTTAATTAGGACTGGAATGATTTTTTCAACCTCTTGAATTGACAAATCCCCATATATAGAAATTATTCTGCCATCAGCAGTTGGATACAAATAGATAAGTTTATTACCTGACTTCCAATACTTGTTTTCATTTATGCCAATCCTATTAGGTTCAACTCTAACCTGAATCTTCCTTTTACCCTTAACAAAATGTCCAGGATTGTTATCTAAGCGATTAAAGCCAACTGGAGAGAGATCAATTGCAAGATCATCTCCATATAATTTTCCATTGCTGTCAATTACGGACATTACATGAGGTATCAGATCCTTTTCAATCATGCTGAAAGTTTTGGCAGCCTCTTCACTCTCAATAGCGTCCCTTATTTGGGAGTTAATAAACTCTGACTCAGAAAATCTAGAATCAAAAGGGTTATTTATAATCATAACTGTAAGAAGAACTGTTGCTGCTGCAGTTAGTCCATTGCCAACCCATCTTTTTTGAACAAAATCTGAAATATTTGTAAAAATTGAGACCACCTTGTCATCTTTTTCAGAAATGACACTAATTAATCCATAATTTTTTAACTTACTTAATAACTCAGGATCTTTTTTTGTCGCCTCTAGCAAATAATCTAATTCACCCTCAGTCAACTCATTATCATAATAAGCCGATATCAATTGGTCTATATCAGTCTTTTTCATATAATTCTTCTTTAAAATAATTAACTATTTCTTCCCTTGCTCTGAATATTCTCGATCTGACAGTTCCAACAGGACAATTAGTGACTGTAGCAATTTCTTCATAACTCTTTCCTTCAAACTCTCTCAGGAAAAATGCAGTTTTTAATTTTTCAGGCATTGAGCTTAAAAATAAATTAAGGTCTTTTTTAAGTTGTTCATTGGAGATAAATGATAATGGATCTAGATCTTGAGGTAAGTCATATTGATGCTCATCAATTGATATAGATGTTTTTTCAAATTGTGTTGATGGCTTTTTAACAAAATTCTTTGCTAAATTAATTGCTATTCTATATATCCAAGTATAGAAACTACTATCTCCTCTAAACTTTTCAAGATTAGTCCATGCCTTAATAAATGTCTGCTGAGTTAGATCTTCAGCATCTGAGTGAGTTTTTAAAAAGCCATATAAAACACTCATAATACGTGGCTGATATTTAATAACCATAAGGTTAAAAGCATCTTTGTCTCCATTTCTTGCCTTCTTTAAAAGTGAGGCTTCATTTTTCTGAGGAATATTCATTACTCATACCTCAAACATTAAGACATTCAAAAGTATAAAAAGTTCTTCTATTTCTCATATTTTTTTAAATATTTTTTTATGAAATCTTCATGATCAGAATTTCCAAGCTTTATTCCTTTAAAAATAAAATCAAACAATGATTGATCATCATAAACTAAAAGTTCACGAAGTGTCTGGAGTTCACTTTCTGATATATTGTCAGCATGAAATTTAAAGAAATTTTCAAACAGAAGATCGAGCTCACGCATTCCCCTTCTGGATTTCCACTTAATTCTATTTATTTCAGCTTTCATCGGATAAAATAATTTAAAACAATATACCTATAATTATCAAAAAACTAGAATCATATTTCAAACCGGGATCTTTTGCTATTAATAAAAAGGTTATTTCCTTTAAAGGCAGTGAAGACAATATATTTGAACTTCTTCAAGGCCAAGTTACTGCAGATTTAAATGATCTTGATTCGAGTAGGTATATACAGTCATGTCTTTGTGACGAAAAAGGATTTATAAAAGCTGAATTTTTGCTATCAAATGAAAATGGTCTTGAGGTTTACGTTGATGAATCAGGCTTTAGTATTTTATTTGAAGAATTAAATAAATTTATAAAATTCTATAAGCTTGAAATGGAAATAAGCTCAAAGGAAGTCTTCTACAAATTCTCTCAAAATAATGACAATTTTGAGTATATCTTTTCAAACAACGGATTATTTTGCGATATTGATCTGAAAGCAAATAATGATGAAAAATTTCTTACAGTCGAACAGTTTGAGTTGAATATTTTGCTTATGGGTCAATTTTCATTCGATTATAGAGATATTAACAAATATAGGCCTCATGATGTTGGGATGAATAAAAGTCATGTATCCTTCTCAAAAGGTTGTTTCAGAGGGCAAGAAGTTATTGCAAGAACAGAACATCTAAGCAAAAAGAAAAAAGAAATTCTTCCTATTAAATCTGATGATGAAGCGAATATAGATTCAAAAAAAATTGTGACTTTGAAAGAGATATCGTTTGAAAAGGATATTTTTAAACTTGTTAGTTTTATTCCTAACTAATCCAATCAATATCATTTATCTTATGCTTACGAAGAAAGTTATTAGTTTTTGAAAAATGTTTACATCCAAAGAAACCTCTATGCGCTGATAAGGGTGAAGGGTGAGGAGCCTCTAAAATTAAATTTTTGTTATTAGAAAGAAGTTCTTTCTTTTTTCGTGCATAGGATCCCCAAAGTAAAAATACAATTCCATCCTTTGTATCAACTGCTCTAATTACTGCATCAGTAAATTCTTGCCAACCTAAATCAGAATGAGATCCGGGACTACCTGGAAAAACACTCAGACATGTATTCAATAGAAGAACTCCTTGGTGTGCCCAGTTCGAAAGATCTCCTTGGGATCTCATTTCAGTTTTTAGATCTTCAGATATTTCCTTGAAAATGTTTTTTAGTGAAGGTGGATTAGGTACATTTTTCTGAACTGAGAAAGCAAGACCATGAGCTTGATTTGGTCCATGATATGGATCTTGTCCTAAAATCACCACCTTTACATTATTAAATGAGGTTAATTCAAGTGATTTAAAAATGTCCTTTGGGTGGGGATAAATTACTCTATTATTTTTAGAGCAATCTACAAGAAAGGCTTTAATTTTTTTCATATAATCTTTTTGGAACTCACCCTCTAGAAATGGTTTCCAGCTAATATCTACACCTTTGAAAAGATCACTCATAAAACTATAAAATCTTATCCACAGATTCTGTGGATAACTTTATGGATAACTTTAATATTATATTAAAAAACATTATTAAATAAGGGTCTCTATAAGATTGATCAAAAATTGATCAATTTTATTATATATTACCTTATATCAGTACTTTACGTATATTTGGTATCTAATTTAATCTTATTTAATTTGCTATAAACAAAAACTATATGCTTGCCACAAACCTTGTGGGCAAATATGAACAAATGTTTCACATTAAAAATATTTACTATTTGATGTGATAGATTAAAAAAATGCAGTTTTTAGCATAGTCTCACTGATAGTACATGCTCAATTTTTGTAAGATCTTCAATTAATTCTTTGGGTGGCTCGCCATCAAGATCTATTAAATTAATTGCAATATCATCCCTACTCTTATTTACCATATCGCTAATATTTAATTTTTTATTCGCAATAAATTCTGCAATCTTCCCGATCATGCCTGGTTCGTTCTTATTAATAACAACTAATCTATGATCAGTTGATCTACTTAGCTTAATTCTTGGAAAATTAACGGAATTAATAATGTTGCCATTTTTTAGAAAGTCAACAACCTGCTCAGCTGCCATAACAGCACAGTTCACTTCGGCTTCTGATGTACTTGCTCCAATATGGGGTAATAAAATGACGTCGCCAAAATCATTTGCTCTTTGTGATAGCTCTATAGATGGAAAATCTGTAACAAAAGAGCTCAAAATTTTACTTTGCAGGGCTTCAATAACATCATTGTTATTTACAATTCCTCCCCTTGAAAGGTTAATGAGCTTGGATCCCTGTTTAAAATGCTTTAACAAATCCTTAGATATTAAATCTTTTGTACTATCAACAAGAGGAACATGAATAGAAATAAAGTCTGAACATCCAACAAGCTCTTCAATTGAGTTTGCCTTTTGTACCTCTTTTGGTAAACGCCATGCAGCATCTATAGAAATATATGGATCATAACCTATAAGCTTCATACCCAAAGCATCAGCAGATTGGGCTACCATTGATCCAATAGCGCCGAGACCAACAACACCCAGTGTTTTTCCATAAAGCTCGCTTCCTTTAAAATTCTTTTTTTCCTTCTCAATTTTTGAATTAAATTTACTAGCTTCATCAATTTTTAGACTCTTCGCGAAAGAGTTTCCCTGAATTATCCCCCTTGAGGATAAAAGTAACCCACACAAAACAAGCTCCTTTACAGCATTTGCATTAGCACCAGGTGTATTAAATACTACAACCCCTCTTTTTGAGGCAATATCAACTGGAATATTGTTTACTCCAGCTCCTGCTCTGCCGATGCACAGTAACTGATCATTGAAGTTATTTTCATTCAAGACTTTACTTCTTAATAAAAGAGCCTCTGGCTCTTCTTCATTTAGTATTAAATTCTCTTTGGCTAAGTAATCAGTCCCCTCGGGGGCTATATTATTGAATATCTTATATTTATACATAAAACTTTTTGTGGAAAGTAAGCTAGTTTAATATATACAATTATTAAGGCATATAAAAAAATGAATTTAATTATAAAATCCCTAGATTTTTCTTATCAAAATGAAGAAGTTTTCAAAGATTTAAATCTTAACTTTAATTCTGGAGTCTTAAATCTAGTCTCAGGACCGAGCGGCTCTGGAAAAACTACATTGTTAAATTTAATCGCTGGATTAGAAAAACCCTCATCTGGTTTAATAATGCTTGATAACAATATTCAATCAAGTATCGATAAATTTGTTGAGCCTGAAAAAAGAAATATCGGCTTTGTTTTTCAAGATTTTGCTTTATTTCCGCATTTAAATATTAAACAAAATATTGAATTTTCTGAAAATGGAAATAAAGAATTATTTAATACATTAATTGATAATCTTTCTATTAAGAACCATCTCTCTAAATACCCTCATGAACTATCAGGAGGGCAACAACAAAGGGCTTCAATAGCAAGAGCAATATACTCAGAACCAAAAATCCTTTTAATTGATGAGCCTGTTTCAAATCAAGATAAAAATAATAAAATTGAAATAATAAAAATTATTTCAGATTTTGCAAAAGATAGAGAAATTGTATGTATTTTAGTTTCTCACGAAGAAATAAATAGTATTGCTCAGGTTGAGACTAGATCTTATACCCTTTCTTAAATTAGAGATTTTTTGTTAAGTAATTCTTCCAGATTTGATAATCATCAATTAATTTTGGAGATTGTTTTGACTTAACTTCATCATATGAACCAATTTCTTGGATTTCATCTATATCTTTAATGCCAGATCCCAGCAAGGCAATCTTAAAAGCACCTACTGCAGTTGATTCAATTTGGTCAGGTTTTTTTACATTTGTCGATAAAGTATTGCTTAATAGTTGAAGAAACTTCCTATTTTTTACCATCCCACCATCAACCTTTAAAGAACGGACTGAAACACCGTCAAGTTCCAAAGCCTCAACGATTTCAAGGGTTTGGAAACAAATAGCTTTAAATACTGCTGTGATTATATCTTCTTTGCTACTATCTCTCTGAATGCCATGAATACTTCCTCTTATTTCAGAATTCCAATGCGGAGCTCCAAGACCAGTAAATGCAGGAATAAAGTTAACACCCCTTGAGTCAAAGTCTTCGTTAATAAGTTCCTCACTTTCAGAAGAATCATCAAAGAACTGCATTTCATCTCTCAGCCATTGAATTGAGGTACCGGCAGAAAAGATACTGCCCTCAAGAGCATAGGAAACACTTTTGCCAAGCATACATCCTACTGTTGAAAGCAATCTTGCTTGAGATTCATAGATTTTTTCTTTCGTATTAACCATTAAAAAACAGCCCGTTCCGTAAGTGCTTTTCATTTCGCCGAACTCGAAGCAATTTTGTCCAAAAAGTGCTGATTGTTGATCGCCTATTACTCCAGTTATTGGAAACTTTTGATCATAAGCACCGATTGAACCAAAATTATCATCACAGGAACATATTTCAGGAAGAATATTTTTTGGTATATCAAATATCTCAAGAAGTGAGTCATCCCAGCCTAAAGTTTCAAGATTCATTAACATTGTTCTCGAAGCATTTGTTGCATCTGTTTTATGGTTTTTTTCTTCTGTGAGATTCCAAATTAGATAAGTTTCTATTGTTCCAAAACAAAGCTCGCCATTTTCTGCCATTCTCCTAGCATTCTCCACATTATCAATGATCCACTTAATTTTTGTAGCGGAAAAATATGGATCTAACAGAAGTCCAGTTTTTTTTCTAATTTCACTTTCTAAATTTTTTTCCTTTTTTAGATCATTACATAAATCTGAGGTTCTTCTATCCTGCCATATAATTGCCGGATATATAGGCTTACCTGTCAACCTATCCCAAACAATCACTGTTTCTCTTTGGTTCGTGATTCCGCAAGCGGCAATATCAACATCAGCGCTTTTCAATGCTTCTTTTATTGTTTCTTTTACACTACTCAGTATTTCATCCGGATTTGCCTCAACCCAACCATCATTTGGATATTGAAGCTCATATTCTTTCTGACTTTCTGCAATTATTTTTTGATTTTCATCAAAAACTATTGCACGTGAGCTTGTTGTTCCTTGATCTATGGAAAGTATGTATTTCATTTTGATATTTTTACATTTATCCACATCTTATCAACTACTTTTTTACATTACTTTTACACCATATACACACTATATAGTGAATAAAAGTAAAAAATTCACAATATATTGTGTTTTTGGGGTTGATTTCTTATCCACAATTTGATTATATGTACGAAGGCTAAGGAAAATCTAAAAAGCGCATACAAAAAACATAAAAATTCTTGCCTCACCCGAATAAATATAAATAGATTTTGTAGGGGATTTTTTGGGAAAAGGAAATGCAAAAGAACGAAATAACAGAAAAAGAAATAAAGGTAACGCCGCCAAAAATCCAAGAAGATATAAATCTGGCTGCGCCCGGCAAACTTAGAGTTATAAAAAGAAACGGAAAAGTTGTTGCTTTCGAAAATGAAAAAATACAAGTAGCTGTAACAAAAGCTTTCCTTGCCAATGAGGGTGGCAATGCTGCCGCAAGTGAGAGAATACATGAGAAAGTTGAAGTAATAACATCTGAGATTATGGATATCTTTTCCAGAAGAATGCCTTCAGGTGGAACTTTGCACATTGAAGAAATACAAGACCAGGTTGAACTCCAATTAATGCGAAAGGAAGAATATCAAGTAGCAAGAAGCTATATCTTATACCGGGAAGAAAGAGCAAAGAAAAGAGGAAAACCAGAGAAAAAGACTATAGAACTGGATAAAGAAGTAAACATAAGCGTAACAAAGAAAAATGGTGAAACGGTGCCACTTGATGTTGCAAGACTTTCATCAATCATTACCGATGCATGCGATGGGCTAGATGATGTAGATCCAAAGGCAGTTTTAGAAGAATCAATTGGTAATCTTTACGATGGCGTATCTGTTGCAGATATGAGAGCCAGTCTAATCATGACAGCAAGAACAAAAGTTGAAAAAGAACCAAACTATTCCTTTGTGACAGCAAGAATTTTAATGGATCAAATAAGAAATGAAGCTCTTGAATTTTTGGGTATTGCAGAAGATGCAACATTCGGAGATATGCAAGAATATTATCCAAAAGCCCTGTTAAGCTACATCGATAAGGGTATTGAACTAGATATTCTTAATCCCGAACTAAAAACATTTGATTTAGAAAAAATAGGTCAAGCAATAGACCACACAAGAGATAACCAATTCACATATCTTGGACTGCAAACGCTCTACGACAGATATTTTATCCATTCAGATGATACAAGATATGAGTTACCACAAGTTTTCTTTATGAGAGTTGCTATGGGTCTTGCTATGGAAGAAGAAAATAGAGAAGAAAGAGCAATAGAGTTTTACAACCTAATATCAAGCTTTGATTACATGAGTTCAACACCCACCCTTTTTAACTCTGGAACCGTAAGACCACAGCTTTCGTCTTGCTATTTATCAACTGTGCCAGATGACTTGAAAGGCATCTTCACTGCATACCAAGATATGGCTCTACTCTCAAAATGGGCTGGAGGACTCGGTTATGATTGGACACCGGTGAGATCTCTTGGATCTTACATAAAAGGAACAAATGGAAAAAGCCAAGGTGTAGTTCCTTTCCTCAAAGTTGCAAATGATACAGCCGTCGCAGTTAATCAAGGTGGTAAGAGAAAGGGGGCTATGTGTTCTTATCTAGAAACATGGCATATGGATATTGAAGAGTTCCTAGAACTGAGAAAAAACACTGGAGATGATAGAAGAAGAACACATGACATGAATACGGCCAACTGGGTACCGGACCTTTTCATGAAAAGAGTTCAAAATGATGAAGACTGGTCACTTTTCTCGCCAGGCGAAACACCTGATCTACATGACTTAATCGGCAAAGAATTTGAAGAAAGATATGCCAAGTATGAGGAAATGGGTGAAAAAGGAGAGCTTAGACAATTCAAAAAAATAAAAGCAAAAGAGTTATGGAGAAAAATGCTTACAATGCTCTTTGAAACAGGTCATCCGTGGATAACTTTCAAGGATTCATGCAATCTAAGATCACCCCAGCAACACGAGGGAGTTGTTCACTCATCTAACCTCTGTACCGAAATAACACTCAACACAAAAGCGAGTGAAGAAATTGCAGTATGTAATTTGGGGTCAGTTAATTTAAAGCAACATATGAAAGATGGAAAACTTGATGAGGAAAAAGTAAAGCAAACAGTTACAACTGCAATCAGAATGCTCGATAACGTTATAAACATTAATTATTACTCAGTGGAAACCTCAGAGAACTCAAATATGAAGCATAGACCAATAGGTCTTGGTCTGATGGGATTCCAAGATACTCTATACATGCAGAATATTTCATATAACTCACAGGAAGCCGTTGATTTTGCTGACAGAAGTATGGAGCTCATAAGCTACTATGCAATAAATGCATCATCCGATCTTGCAAAAGAAAGAGGCACTTACAAGACATATGAAGGCTCGCTGTGGAGTCAAGGAATCTTCCCAAAAGACTCAATAAAGATCTTAAAGGAAAATAGAGGCGAAGATTATATTAACGTTGATGAAACAGAGACCTTAGACTGGGAAGAGCTAAGAAAAAAAGTAAAAAAACAAGGGATGAGAAACTCTAATGTTATGGCTATTGCTCCCACGGCAACGATTTCTAACATAACAGGTGTAACGCAGTCGATAGAACCTACCTATCAGAATCTATATGTTAAATCTAATCTCTCAGGAGAATTTACAATAATTAATCCCCATCTTGTGGAAAAACTCAAAGAACTTGAACTTTGGGATGATGTGATGATCAATGACCTCAAGTATTATGAGGGAAGCCTTGCTCAAATAGGAAGAATTCCCGATGAAGTAAAGGATTTATTCATGACAGCCTTCGAAGTTGAGCCCCGCTATATAGTGGAATCAGCAAGCAGAAGACAAAAATGGATTGATCAAGCTCAATCGTTAAATCTTTATATCGCAAACGCAAGCGGTAAAAAACTTGATGTGACATATAGAATGGCTTGGTTGCTGGGGCTAAAGACTACCTATTATCTGAGATCTTTAGCTGCCACAACAACAGAGAAATCAACAGTTAAACAAGGAGCGCTAAATGCTGTTAGTGCTTCAACAGAAACAACAAATTCGCAAGAATTAGGTGAACCGGCACCTGTACCGGATGCATGCTCTATAGACGATCCTGACTGTGAAGCTTGCCAATAAATTAGGAGAATAAAATGTTAAATTGGGATGAATTCAACGAAGTAGAAAATACAGAAAAAACAAAACAAGTTCCCCAGGAAGTTGTTAAAGAAGCAGTAAAGCAAACTGCTCTAGAAACAGAAGAGCTAGTTTCAAGAGAAACAGAAAGCTCAGTTCAGGCTGGAGATAGAGCCCAACTTGCCAAGGAAGCAATTGAAAATCTTGATGCGACTGAAGGCGAAGAAGAGCTTGAAGGTCAATCAGGTCGTGTTCAGGTTGATGATAAAGCAATGATTAACTGCAGGGCAGATCTCAATCAGCTTGTACCATTTAAATATGATTGGGCGTGGCAAAAATATCTCGATGGAAGTGCAAACCATTGGATGCCTCAAGAAATCAATATGACAGCTGACATAGCTCTATGGAAATCAGAAGATGGCTTAACTGAGGACGAAAGAAAGATTGTGAAAAGGAACCTTGGGTTTTTCTCAACTGCCGATTCATTGGTGGCCAATAACCTTGTTTTAGCTATATATAGATTAATTACAAACCCGGAATGCAGACAATACATTTTAAGACAAAGTCTTGAAGAAGCTATTCACACCCATGCTTATCAATACTGTATTGAGTCTCTTGCCATGGATGAAGGAGAAATATTCAATATGTATAGAGAAATACCAAGTGTTGCGAAGAAAGCATCTTGGGGCCTAAAGTACACAAAAGAAATGTCTGATCCCTCTTTCCAAACTGGAACAGTAGAGGCAGATAAAGCTCTCCTAAAGAATTTGATTGCATTCTACTGTGTTTTAGAAGGAATTTTCTTTTATTGTGGATTTACACAAATATTATCTATGGGAAGAAGAAATAAGATGACGGGAACAGCAGAACAGTTCCAATACATATTAAGAGATGAATCGATGCATGTTAATTTTGGAATTGACATGATAAATCAGATCAAGATAGAAAACCCACATCTTTGGGATGATGAGATGAGACATGAAGCAGCTCAAATGATATTAGAAGGAACCGAGCTAGAAGTTCAATATGCACGAGCAACTATGCCGCGTGGAATACTTGGAATGAATGCAAACATGATGGAAGAATATTTACAATTTATTGCAAATAGGCGTCTTGTTCAAATTGGATTAGAGGAAGAGTTTGTTGGTGCAACAAATCCTTTTCCTTGGATGTCCGAAATTATGGATTTAAGAAAAGAAAAGAATTTCTTTGAGACCAGAGTAATCGAATATCAAACTGGTGGTGCGCTTAATTTTGACGAATAAACTAATCTTTTTGGTTTAATTTTTCAAAAATCTTTATCGATTGCTCTGGTCCACTTTGAAGGGCCTTAGCGCCCTTCATGCTGGATATTGAATCCCAACTTGCAGCGATGTTTTCAGGAGTCATTTCTTCACCCATTCCGAGTGATACTCCATCTGTTTCATGAATAAATATTCGCGAGTAAACTCCAGCACCAGCCGAAACAATAGCTCCATTGGGAGCGTCATTGCCAGAAAGATAAATAACAGCCGGCGTTACATATTCTGGCTGAAGACTCTCCCCGGCCTCCTCTGGCAGGAGCCCATCTGTCATTCTTGTATAAGCAACAGGAGTTATTGAGTTTGTGTGAATATTATATTTTTGTCCTTCTATCTTAAGCGTATTCATTAAGCCAACCATAGCCATTTTTGCTGATCCATAGTTAGATTGACCAAAGTTTCCAAATACGCCACTTGAAGAACTGGTAAAGATTATTCTCCCATAATTCTGCTCTCTCATTATTGGAAAAACAGTATGTGTACAATTTAAAGTGCCCTGAAAATGAACAGACATAACTAAATTGAAATCTTCAATAGATATTTTATGGAAACTTTTATCTCTTAAGATTCCTGCATTATTTACTAGGACATCTACTCTTCCCCATTTCTGCATGGTCTCGTCAACCATTCCTTTTACTGCGTCTAGATCAGTAACACTAGCCCCATTTGCTATAGCATCACCGCCCTCAGATTTGATCTGCTCTACCACCTCATTCGCCGAATCGCTAGCGCCATTTCCATCAACGGAGCCACCAAGATCATTTACAACGACTTTTGCTCCCCTTCTAGCAAACTCTAAAGCATGCTCCCTTCCAAGGCCTCCGCCTGCTCCAGTTACAATTACAACTTTTTCATCAAACCTTATAGACATAATATTCCTTATTTTTTAATTGAACTTTTTGTCTCATCTCTATGTTTTCTTAAATATCGCATAAAGGGTGTTCCGCCTGTACCTCTGATCGTTGATCCACCAGAAGTAAAGTCTGACGGGTTCCTTGATTGACTGTGAATATAATCATTTGCATATCTTATGTGTTGGGATCTAAATTGTGTCATCTGGTCTAGGCACTTATTGACCAGTCTTCTTATCTTAATAGAATCGTTAGCATAATTTTTTACTTTTGAATTTTTCTTTGTTTGAAAAATTAACTCCCTATGGGCAGGAGGCATATATAAGAGCATTTCCTCTAGGTAATCTCTTAAAGAGTCTTTTTTGTGCTTAACATCAAAGAGAGCATCTAAGAGAGGAATTATTGAGCTTTGAGCACCTGTCTCACCTCTAAACTGCTGGGGTTTATTTTTGTAGAAGCCTTCATAAATTAAGCCCTTTGGAAGATCAGGGTTATTTTTCCATCCAAATATATAGGGTCTTACTCTGTGATAATAAATATAGGGATCACACTTTTCAGGCATTCTTTTAAAAATACTATTAACTTTTTCAAGCGAGCCGAGAATATTCTTTAGGTGCGTTTCTATTTTTGAATCTGAAGTCTCTCCGACTAAAGCAATTGTTGAGCGAACTGCCTCGGATGCAGCATCTTCAATACAAACATGGATTGTAACAAACCAGTCCTCATCAACGCCTCCAAGAAAGTTATTAATAAGCGCTACATTATTTAAGGAAATCTTTTTATTTTTATCAATTAAATACCAATTATCTAGGCAGTAGCTTGCGTAACTAAGTACCGGAGGTCTTCCTAAGTATTTAGATACTTTAATCCAAGGAGAAGCTAGAGATTTTGGTAACTTTTTTTTGGGTTTATTATCAGAATAAACATAAGCATGTGCTAAAAAAGATAACTGAGAATTAATGCACCTCAACTTCTTTTCTTCGCCATCTCTAATCATTTCACTAAAATTAAAAAAATTACCAGGTAAAGATTCAATGACTTGAGGCAAAGAGCTAGTTAAAAGCAATTTTGGTACTTCTGCTGAAAGATCAGTTAAATATCTGGACTGTGAGTCTGATCTTACACTCTTTAATGGAGCATGATCAGGCAAAAATCCCCTTTTTGGTTTTTTATCTAAAACAAGATCACTTTTCATATTTGAATTATAGATTAATTAGTGCTTCTTCTATTCTTTTTGATGCTTTTTTTATGTTTTGATGATTGGTAGCAAAATTTATTCTAATATTATTTTTTTTACCAAACTCTATTCCATCATTTATCCCCACTCCATATTTCTCAAAATGAGATTGAAGATCTTTGCGTTTTGGGTTTTTCAAGCTTACCCATAAAAGATATGTTGCTTCAGGAACAACAGGGGAAGCGTTTTTATGATTTTTTATGGCATTTAATAAAGTTTCCAAGTTCTTATTTAGATACTTTATAAGTTCATCTCTCCATGTCCACCCTTGTTTGAAAGCTGCAGAAAGAGCAATAAGACCGGTGATGTTAGCATCATCAGTTATACCTTCCGCATTCTTCTTAAAAGCTTTTCTTAAATTATCACATGGTATTACGGCAAAAGCGCAGTTCAAACCAGGAACATTGAATGTCTTTGATGCTGAATAAAAAGCAAGAACATTTTTTTCAATAGTCTTAAAAGAACCCAATGGAATGTGTTCAAGATTCCTCTGCAAAATAAGATCGCAATGAAGTTCGTCTGAAAAAACTGTAATATTTTTTTCTTTGACAATTTTTGAGAGTTCTTTTAATTCTTTTTTTGAATAGACAGTACCTCCTGGATTCTGCGGATTGACAAACATTAACCACGAATTCTTTTTTGCTATTGATGAAAGCTTATCAAAATCAATTGCAAGTCTTTCTCTGTCGTTCACCATAGGAAGTTTTTGAACCCTTCTTCCAAGATGTTTAGGCGCTTTAAGAAAATTTAAATATATAGGAGTAGGAATAATTACTTGTGTATTCTTGGGAATGAGATTGTAAATACTGTATATAGGAGCTCCGACTGAAGGAGTTAAAACAATCCACTCTTTTTTGATATTCCATCCTTTATTCTTAAGATATTTTTTTAGTATATCTCTTAATTCTTTTGGTTCTGAGTGATAACCAAAAATACCATTATCTACATATTTTCTTAGCGCGCTTTTTATGCAAGCAGGAGATTCAAAATCCATATCTGCAACCCACATTGGTAAAATATCCTTTGATTTATATCTATCCCACTTCTTGCTATTTGAATTCTTCCTATTTTTTTTCTTATCGAATTGCTTCAATATGAACCTCCCTAGACATTATTTTATCAATAATGAGTAGTTTTTGTTGGTATTAAATTTTAAAGATTTATAATAAGGTAATTTAAATTTCTTATTAGAAAAATGAAAAATGAAATTAAAGTGGTGGTTACTGGGGCAGCTGGTCAGATCGGCTATTCGTTAATTCCTAGATTAATTGATGGAAATACTTTTGGAGATAAGACTGTTAATCTTTCATTAGTAGAAATACCTCAAGTTGTATCAAAGCTTGAAGGATTAGCTATGGAGCTTGATGACTCATACTTTCCCAATCTTGGGACTGTTGACTATACTGCTAACTTCTCAGAAGCTGCAGATGGCGCTGATTGGTTTTTGCTTGTAGGAAGTATTCCAAGAGGTATTGTTTACAACGGAAAAAAGATTGAAGAGCGTTCAGACTTACTCCAAATTAATGGAGGAATCTTTGTTGATCAAGGAAAAGCAATCGGAGAATTTGGTAATGAAAATGCAAAAATACTTGTTGTTGGAAATCCAGCAAATACAAATGCTTTGATAGGAAGAAAGGCTGCAAATAATTCATCTCAAACCTGGATGGCCATGACAATGCTGGATTCTAATAGAGCTAAATCAATGTTAGCAAAAAAACTTTCATGCAACGTTTCGGAAATTAAAAAGATGATCATCTGGGGTAATCATAGCCCAACCATGTATCCAGATTTTGAAAATGCTTTAAAAGACAATCAGTCTGTAGCAAACTTAATTGAAGATACAAATTGGATAGATTCTCACTTTATACCAAATGTCCAGCAAAGAGGAAAAGCAGTGATTGATGCAAGGGGAGCTTCTTCAGCAACTTCTGCAGCAAAGGCTGCGCTTGATACAGTGATTGCTTGTGAAAATGAAACTTCATCAGATGATTGCTTTAGTGCAGCAGTTTACAGCGATGGAGCATATGATGTCCCTAAAGGAATTATGTGCGGTTTTCCTTTAATGACAACACCTAGTGGGGAGATTGAAATCATAAGAGATTTAACACTTTCTGATAATGCAAGATCTAGATTGAGTTTGTCAGTTGATGAGCTACTTTCTGAAAGAGAGGCCGTAAAAGATCTTTTGTGAAAAGCTTTTTAACCTCAAAGTTTATTAAGTATATTCAAAGCATTGTTATAGATGAGAAACTAAGCGAAATAGCAATCATAACCAGCACTAACATTTCTAAATTAGTCGACAATATTTCAGGAAATTTTGATTCTTTAAATGTTTATAACAAAATTAATGATTTTTGTGGAAATGCAGAGATTTATTTTATTTTTCCAGACGTAAATTTTACTTTTGAGGAGATTGGATTTGTTAAAAATGCCCTTTCTCAAAAGCTAATTATTTTTACCTTTGAAAAAAATATGAATAAAGATCTTTTAAAGCTTGGATTGATGGAAGAATTTTCTAATAAAGATTTGTGCTGTCATAGCTATAATTTAAAAACCTATAATATTAAAAGAGATTGGAATAATCCTAAAGGATGGGCTAACCCTGAAAACTTTAATAAATATAGATGGTGATTTATTCATAAAAACTATTGACCTAGAGATATCTCTAACTTTTATAATTAATCTTTAGAGTGGCATCATGGAACTTTTTTATGTTTCCCCTGTCTGCAATAATATGAAAAAATTAATTCTCAGTTTTTTATTCTTGCCCTCATTAGTAATGAGTGACCACTGCGATAATGGAGCATGCCCTGTCCTAGAACACATTAAAGATACTGGTGATGAGGTAGCTAAAGATCTTCTTCCTTATCTTGGTGTTGGTCTAATTCTTGCTGTAACCATGAATTCAGGATCGGATCAGAGCTCTTTATCATATATAAATTTTGATACTCAGATTCGCCCTAATGGGATAAAAATCTACGATAATAAAAAATATATCTCAGTTAATGCCTTCACAAGAAATTATGAAAATTTCGAATACCCATCAATTTATAACGATGACCTATTCAAAACAAATCATGGCTTCAACATTTTAGAATTTAGGATTAATCTAAATTAATTTTTTAATTGCGGAAATAGTAAAACATCTCTTATAGATGACTGATTTGTTAGAAGCATTACTAATCTATCTATTCCAAGCCCTACTCCAACTGCTGGCGGCATTCCATGCTCCAACGCTGTAATATAATCCTTGTCAAAATCCATTGCTTCCTTGTCTCCAGAATCTTTAGCAGCGGCCTGTGCCTCAAATCTTGAAGCCTGATCATCTGGATCATTAAGCTCACAAAAACCATTTGCAAACTCTTTTCCACCAATAAATAATTCAAATCTATCTGCAAAATCTGGGTTGTCAGGATTTCTTCTTGAAAGAGGTGAAACTTCTATTGGATACTCTGTAACAAATGTTGGATTAATAAGTTTTTCCTCAACGGTTTCCTCAAATATTTCCAGTAATAATCTACCTGTTCCCCAACTTTTATCTATCTCCTTACCTAGTCCTTTAAAATATTTCTCGAGTGCTGACCTGTCGTTTAAATCTTTTTTGTTTAGATCATTGTTGTGACTTAACACAAGGTCTGATAACTTCTCCTGAGAAAACTTTCCAAGATCAATCTCTAGCTCATCCCACTCAATCTTCTCACCACAATCTATAGCTTTAGCCGCATTCACAATGATATCTTTAGTTAAATCCATCTGATTTTGCATTGTTGCATATGCTTCATACCACTCCATCATAGTAAATTCAGGATTATGTTTAGTAGAAAGTCCCTCATTTCTAAAGCTTCTATTTATTTCATAAACTTTATCAAAACCACCAACTAAAAGTCTTTTGAGATAAAGTTCAGGAGCTATTCGTAAGTATAAGTCTCTTCCTAAAGCATTGTGTTGAGTTACAAAAGGTCTTGCTACAGCTCCTCCCGCTAAAGGATGCATCATTGGTGTCTCAACTTCTAGATAACCTCTCTCATTCATTTTTTTTCTTGCTGAGTCAATAATTCTTGTCCTTTTTATAAAAATTTCTTTAGTTTGGGTATTTGTCATTAAATCTAGATATCTTTGCCTATATCTAGCCTCAACATCTGTTAAGCCTTTAAACTTTTCTGGCATCGGTCGTAAAGATTTAGTAATCATTTCTAAGTCCCAAACCTCAATCGTGAGTTCATCTGTTTTTGTCCTGAATAGCGATCCAGAAACTCCAACAATATCCCCCAAATCCCATGTTTTAAAATCATCGTATACACTTTCATCAATATTGTTTTTGGTTACATATATCTGAATATCTCCGCTGGCATCTCGTAAAGTAGCAAAGCTCGCATTCCCCATTACTCTCTTGAGAACAATTCTTCCTGCAATTGAAATGTTCTTAATGTTTTTTTCGGCTAAATCATCTTTAGAGGTTTCGCCATATAGTTTATGAATTTCATTTGCACTATTCTTTGGTCGAAAAGAATTAGCATAAGCAACACCTTTGTCCCTTAAGTTCTCAAGTTTTTTTCTTCTTTCTTCAAGAATAGCTTTTTCGCCGCCTATTTTATCTTCACTCATTTATATTCCTGCTTTAAGTGATGCTCGCATAAATTCATCAATATTGCCATCAAGAACTGCAGATGTGTTACCTGTTTCATAGTTGGTTCTTAAATCTTTAATTCTTGATTGATCTAAAACATAAGATCTAATCTGACTTCCCCAACCGATATCGGCCTTACTATCCTCCAACTTTTGCTGTTCCTCTTTTTGTTTTTGTAATTCTAACTCGTATAACTTAGATTTTAATTGTTTTAATGCATTTTCTTTATTTTTATGTTGTGATCTTCCATTTTGACACTGAGAAACTGTTCCTGTCGGTATGTGAGTTAACCTCACAGCAGAGTCTGTTTTATTAACGTGCTGGCCTCCTGCTCCAGAAGCCCTGTAAGTATCAACTCTTATATCAGCATTGTTTATCTCTATCTCAATATCATCATTTATTTCAGGAGAAATAAAAACTGATGCAAAAGAGGTATGTCTTCTATTACCTGAATCAAATGGTGATTTTCTTACTAGCCTATGAACGCCCGTCTCAGATCTAAGCCATCCATATGCATAGTCTCCCTCTATTAAAATTGAAGATGATTTAATACCAGCGACTTCACCAGGTGAGGATTCAGTGATGGTTGCTGAAAATCCCTTACTTTCAGCCCACTTCAAATACATCCTTAATAACATGTCAGCCCAATCCTGAGCTTCTGTCCCGCCTGATCCTGACTGAATGTCAACGAATGCATTTGATGAATCCATTTTACCGCTAAACATCTTTGTGAATTCAAGATTCTCAATAGATGGCTTTATTTCCAATATCTCATCACTTATTTGTTTAATTGTTGTCTGATCGTCTTCTTCAAGTGCCATATCTAGGAGCAACTTATTGTCGCTAAGCTTATTAAGTGAATCTTTATAAGTTGCTAGGGATTTTTCAAGGAAGGTCTTTCTTTTATTAAGATCGGTAGATTTCTCAATGTCTGACCAAATTTCTTTTTCAAGAAGTTGATTTTCAATTTCTAAGATTTCTTTTTCTTTACTATCAACGTCAAAGGTACCCCCTAATCTCATCAAGTTGAGACAGAAGATTAGAAATTTTAATTTTTAGTTCTGCAGCATCCATTTAGATTTCTTGATTAAAATGTTTTACTAATTTTACCCTACCATTAACATCAATTCCTCTTAAATCTCTTTTGACCCTCATCAAACCGCCTCTCTCTGAGGACTGATAAACTAAAACATCTTCCTTTTTTAGTATCTTAGACCAATATGAAAATATCGGAGGCTGAGCACTTCCTGTAACAGGGTCCTCCCTTACTCCAAGATTTTTTGTTCCAAACATTCTGAGGGCATAGTCATAATTGCTGTTTTCAGAAGTTGATGTGAGTATCAATTGATCTTTACTTAGATTGTCATGACTAAAGAAATCATTATCCCATTTCATTAAATTATCAAATGAATCTAACACTCCAATGAAATGTATTTTAGATTCATAATAATCAATACATGAAGTTCCTAAAATTTCTTTTATAACTGCATTTGGTTCTTTTTTTTCAATATTTTGATCAGGAAGTATTAATGAGACAAATTCATTATCGACATCACAATATAAAACATCATGATTTGCCTTAAAGGTTATTTTTTTTATTCCCATTTTATTAGATAGATGAGCGGCACTTGCAACAGTGGCATGCCCACATAAATCTATTTCAGATGTTGGCGTAAAAAAACTAATCTTGAAGCATGAGTCTTCTTCAAGCAAAAAAGCTGTTTCAGAAAATCCATTTTTGTAGGCAATACTTTGCTTTTCTTCTTTACTCAAGCCTACATCTATGCAAACTCCCGCTGGATTCCCAAGGAAAGTGTCTGAACAAAAAGAATTATACTCAAAAACTTCTATTTTCATTAATGATTGTTTCTTTTTATAAAATTAAAGACTTGGTCTTGGTCGGCTTCCAAAGAATAAGAGTATTCTTCTTTATTTAATACCTCACTTAAAGTGTGGTGTCTTTCAAAAGTTGGAATTTCTGCTAATTTTAGTGAGTCTAAGAACTTTCCTGGATGAGCTGTAGAAAGCACTACAAGGTCTGAACTAATTGGTCCTCCAAATATTTTTGAAACACATAATCCAACTGCAGTATGTGGATCAACAACATATTTAAAATCTTTATATATTTTTTTCATAATCTCAGTTGTTTCCACATCTCCAATACTTGAACTGCAGAATAAATCATAAGTTTTTTTCCATACATCTTCACTAAGCGAAATAGGACTATTTGGGAAGTTATCAAAAAAGTTTTTACATGTTTCTGCATCCCTTTCTAAATAAAAATCGTAAATCAATCTTTCGAAGTTACTTGCAACAGTTATATCCATACTGGGTGAAAGTGTCTCATTTACTAATTCTTTTTTATAAAGATTTTTTGAAAAAAAACGATGTAAAATATCATTTTCATTAACTGCAACAGCTATTTTTTTAACTGGTAATCCTAATTTCATTGCTGAGTAACATGCAAAAACGTTACCAAAATTGCCTGTAGGAACTGAGAAACAAAGTTGTTTAGAAAAGTTATTTATCTTCATACACAGATAAAAGTAATAACATATCTGCCCTATGATTCTTGTCCAATTTATAGAATTTACAGCTAAAAGGACCTGATCATGCTTTAAAAAAGATTTGTCTTTAAAAGCTGATTTAACAATATCCTGACAATCATCAAAAGTACCATTGATATTTAAGACGAATACATTTTCTTGATTTACTGTTGTCATTTGCTTTCTTTGAATATCAGTCATATTTCCTTCTGGGAGCAACATAAATGTTTTAATGTTTTTATATTCTTTACATGCATCAATTGCAGCAGACCCTGTATCACCTGATGTAGCGCCAAGTATTATTGCAGTCTGATTATTCTTTTCTAGAGCCTTATTAAAAAAAGCTGCGCATAACTGGAGACCAAAATCCTTAAAAGCTGCTGTAGGTCCATGGAATAACTCACCAATAAAGATATCCTCATTAACTTTTTTAATTCCAACAAGATCACTCTTTTCAAAATCATGCCAAGTGTTTTCAAGAAGAGTTATTACTTCTTCTTTTTTATAGGAAGATTCTGTAAAAAGTGGGACTATTAATTTAGCTATATCAATAAATGAGTTACATTCTTGAAGCTTTCTAATATCTGCTTTAGGCCATTCTGTTGGAATATATAAACCTCCATCATCTGCAAGTCCTTTTAAAAGAACTTCTTCAAATGTTTTAGCTTTATCTCCACCCCTTGTACTCTCAAATAACATTGTTATTTTTCAATTCTTAACGTTTTAAAATTTCTGGAAAGATTGTTGAGATCATTTAAAAATTCTTGCAAGTTAATAGATGTAATTTCCTCTGTCTCGACGAAACAAGTCATATCAGACTTATTTCCATCATTTATTAAGCCTGAGTTTCTAATAGGTATATTGTGTTCTGCTAGCATGTCTAGGACATCACTATTTATATTTTCACTTGAAGAATTTACGATTATCAAAAATGAGAATAGCTCATCTGAGATTTGTCTATATTTAAGATCTTCTTTTGATGTAGCATTATGATTACTTGACTCAGAGGCTAGACGCACAATATCTGATATTACTCCTGCTGCTGTAGCCTCTCCTCCTGCTCCAGATCCTGAAATATGAATCTTTCCTATTAAGTCCGTATCAATTACTAAACCATTTCTTACATTCTTAAGGCTTGAAAGATAATCAGATTTTTGAACAAGTGCTGGATTAGACCTGATAAGAAGTTTTCCATCCTTCATATCAGCTGATGAGACATGCTTTACTGTGAAATCTAATTTTTCAGCTATATAAATATCTTGTTTAGTAATATTTGAGATTCCTTCTATTAAGAATTCATTTGGCGGTAATGGCGATCCAAAAACTATATTTGATAAGATTGATATTTTATGGGCAGCATCAATTCCCTCTATATCAAATGTTGGATCTGCCTCAGCATAACCATTTTCTTGAGCGAAAGATAAACTATCTTCAAAACTCATTCCATCTTCCATTTGAGAAATAATAAAGTTAGATGTTCCATTAAGCATGCCTTTGATAGACAGAAATTTATTTCCAGCAAGATCATTTTTAAGCAAATTAATTGTTGGAGTTCCAGCACAGACTGAAGCTTCAAAAAGAAAATCAACACCATTGTTAGATGCCTCTCTAAAAAGAATATCCCCATACTCATAAACAACTGCCTTATTTGCTGTAACAACTGGAATTTTTTTCTCAAAGGAAGAAGAAATCAGTGTTTTTGCGTCATCTGTTCCACCAATTAACTCAACTAAAACATCTATATCTTCGTCTAAAACATCAAAAATATTTCTTAAAACCTTTGTTTTACCTGCACTGTATTTAGGGTTATCTCTTCGAGCTCCTATAGCAACAATCTCAAGATCAACTTGATGACTTCTCTTTATTTGGTTTTTATTTTCGAGAATAGACCTATGCAATGCTGTTGCTACTGTACCCCACCCACAGATGCCTATTTTTATCTTCTTCATTATTTAATGATACCAATTAGCTCATTTGCTGGAATATATCCTGGTAGCAATAATCCAGTTTGAGTAATAATTGCAGGTGTTCCTGTAACACCAATACGTCTTCCAATCTCAAAATGAGTTTCTACAGGGTTTTCACAACTATTCAATTCGATGTCGATATCATTTTTAAGATTCGTTATTGATTCTTTTTTTTCATTAGAACACCATGCTGCAACCATCTTCTCATAGGAGCTTGAGTCGATCCCCGTCCTAGGAAAAGCTAAATAATTAATTGAAACTCCATTTTTTAAATACTCATCAATTTCTGAATGAAATTTTCTGCAATAAGTGCATTCAACATCTGTAAAAACTGTTAAAACAGACTTTTCATTATTTGATTTAAATTTAATAAAACTATTCTGATCTAGGTCAGCAAGTATCTTTAGCCTAAGCCTTCCTTTATCTTTTTCAGTTTCACTTTCTGGTCTGTCGCCTTTGAGAGAGAATATATCTCCAAGAATAATATATTCAGTATTTGGAAGAACATAGAT
This sequence comes from uncultured SAR86 cluster bacterium, assembly GCA_902622845.1. GTDB lineage: Bacteria > Pseudomonadota > Gammaproteobacteria > Magnimaribacterales > D2472 > CACNXK01. The sequence continues at coordinate 59,744 of CACNRI010000005.1, forward strand.
AGGTTGTAAATCTCCAATATCAACTATGAAAATGTCTCTCTCTTGAGAGTAAGTTATTTCTTTTACTGAAACACCCTCAGGTAAGATTTTATTAATCTTTTCTTTTACCAAAATAAGATCTTGAGATAATAATGATGAACAGAAAAATAAACAAATTAAAACTTTTTTCATAGTTTATCCTCGTGGATGATGCTTCTTAACAAGCTCACTTAAGCGCTGTTTTGCAATATGAGTATATATTTGTGTTGTTGACAAGTCACTATGGCCCAATAAAACTTGAACTGAACGTAGATCTGCTCCCCTATTTAAGAGGTGGGTTGCAAAAGCATGTCTCAACGTATGAGGAGAGATATCCCTTTTAAGACCTATTTCTAAACAATACTCTTTTAATCTATGCCAAAAAGCATGTCTTGAAATTTTTGACCCTCTGTTATTCAGAAAAATATATTTAGTTGAAGCTATATCTTTATTTTTCTTTCTCTCGTCAATGTATGCGCTTATGCATTGAGCAGCATCCTCACCAAAGGGTACTAACCTCTCTTTAGAACCTTTTCCAAAAACTTTTATTATATTTCTTTCTAAATCAAGATCTGAAAACTTTATATTAACCAATTCAGATATTCTGACTCCAGAAGCATAGAGTAACTCAAGCATAGCCTTATCCCTCAAGCCAATCAAAGAATCTGGCTTTGGTGCATCAAGCAGTTTAACTACATCATCCTCCGAAATAGATTTAGGAAGACTTATTGGCTTTTTTGGCATGATTTGATCAGCAAAAGGATTTGCATTAATAAGCTTTTTTTTCAAAAGAAAATTAAAGAATGTTTTAAGAGATGAGATTTTTCTGTTAACTGAAGTGCTCTTAAGGTTTTTGCTGAATAAATAAGATATATACTGACTCGTATCAATTTTTTTTATTTCTGTAATGCGTTTTTTATTTTTAGAGATATTCCATTGATACAGCTGATAGATATCGCTCTCATAAGATTGGATTGTATTTTTTGAAAGGCCTTTTTCAATAATTAAAGAGTTGAGAAAGGCAACAATATGTTGGTCCTTTCTGAAGACACTTTTCATTCTTAATCTAGACGTTCTTTAATTCTTGCAGATTTACCAGATCTTTCTCTAAGGTAGAAAAGTTTTGCTTTCCTAACATCACCTTTTCTTTTAACCGAAATTGAGTCTATAAGCGGACTATGAAGTTGGAATGTTCTTTCAACACCGATGCCGCTAGATATTTTTCTTACAATAAATGATGAGTTCAGTCCTGAATTTCTTACTGACATTACAACACCTTCAAAAGCCTGTAATCTTGTTCGTTGACCATCTTTAACTTTTACTGATACTGAAACGGTGTCACCTGGTCTAAATGATGGCAAGTCTTCTTTAAGTTGTGATTTTTCAAAATCACTTACAATTGAAGCAGGTGATTTCTCAA
>CACNRI010000006.1 GCA_902622845.1 uncultured SAR86 cluster bacterium
ACCTCGACAAATTTTTTCAGCTGGTGGAGCAAGCGAAGTCCAGCTAAGAAGATTGGGTGAGCTGCTATGGATTTATGTTGAGACCCTCCCCTCAACAACATGGCCAATTACTAGGAGTTATTGGGAGACATCTGAATTCCAGCTTCTTGATGCCAATCCTGAGACGGGTGAAATGCTTATTGATTTTGATGAAGAAATTAATTTTAAGATAACTATTGAGCATGGAATTAAGGAATCTTCATCAGAAATATTTTTATCTGGGGTTCAAAAAGACGAAGGCGCCAGTGTTGAGCTTGATCAAGATGAAATACAGCCTTATCTTGAAGATATGGTTAGTTATATAGCAGACTCTGTAGGTACTTTCTCGGGTACATCACTTGCCGCTCAATCACTCAATGACAGAAAGAAGTCTAGGATTTTTTCAGAAAATGAAAGAACTGTGATTGAATTGGACTTAAATTTTGAAAGAGCATGGTCTACTGTTAGCAGAGCAATAAGTGCATCACAAATTATTTCTAATGATAGAAATAGGGATGAAGGAATCTTTTATGTAAGCTTGTCTGCTCAGGAAGAGTCAGATGAATCAAGGTTTAATCCCTTTTCTTTTTTGAGAAGGAATCCATCCGAGCAAATTGCTGATCCTGAATATATAATTCTAGTATCTCGGTCAGGTTCCAAAACCCTAATAAGGGCTGAAGCTATGACCGGTAATATCCAGGATGCAGAGGATTTGCTTTCAATATTGAATGAATCATTAAGTTAAGGATTTAAATGGAAAAGGTAAAAGAAATTGCAGCCGGAAAGGCTAAATCAATGTTTACCACTGGCAATCCAAATGAGCTAATTATGGAGTTTAGAGATGATGCTTCTGCATTCGATGGAAAGAAAAGAGCTTCGTTAGCTGGAAAAGGTGCAGTAAACAACCAGTTCAATGCATTTATCATGAATTATCTTGGTGAAAATGGGATAGCACACCATCTAATCGATCTTATGGATAATACTCATTCTCTCGTGCGGAGCTTGGATATGTTTCCTATCGAATGTGTAATAAGGAATAGGGCAACTGGATCAATATGTAGAAGACTTGGAACCGAAGACGGGTTAATCCTTGAGAAGCCTCTCTTCGAGTTCTTTTTAAAGGATGATGATTTAGGTGATCCATTAATTAATAGGAACCACATAGTATCGTTTGGATGGGCAAAAGATGATCAGCTTGATGAAATGATTAGCACCTCTCATAAGGTTAATGAACTATTAACAAAACTTTTTGCTGACTCAGGAATGATATTGGTTGATTTTAAGCTTGAGTTTGGAGTCTCGGACGGAAAGATCTTGCTGGGCGATGAGTTTACTCCAGACGGTTGCAGATTATGGGATGATCAAACTCTAGAAAAACTTGATAAAGACAGATTTAGACAAGATTTAGGAGATGTAATCGAATCATACCATATGGTTGCACATAGACTAGGAATGCAAATTAAAGTTGACTAAATTAGTCAAGATTCTATAATGAGCACCAAATAACACAAGTTATTAGGAAGTACTAAAAAAAATTATGAAATTTACCACAAAGAGTAGGTATGCTTTGAATGCTCTTATAGAGCTTTATTCAATGGAGGTTGATGGACCGGTGAAGATATCCAAAATTGCAGATATGCAGTCAATTGAAATTACTTACCTTGAGCAACTTTTTAGAAAGTTACGCATTGCTGGCTTGATAGATTCAACTAGAGGCAGAAATGGAGGCTATTTCTTTGCTATAGATCCAAGTAAGATCTCCGTTAAAGATATAATGATTGCAGTTGAGGAAGACCTTGATGCAACTAGCTGCTCTGGAGCAAGTGATTGCAGTGATGGTAAAAAATGTAGAACTCACACCTTGTGGGCAAGCTTAAATACAATAGTAGTTAGTTATTTAGAAAAAATTACACTCGATACTCTTGTTGAAAGTCATGGTGATCACTATATAAATGTTGTGAATTTACGTTAAGGGAAGAAATGAGCAAAAGTAAACCAATTTATTTAGACTATGCATCTACAACTCCCATTGATGAAAGAGTTGCTGAAAAGATGTTGGAATACATGACATTTAATAATAACTTTGGGAACGCTGCTTCGAGATCTCATTCATTTGGTTGGCAGGCTGATGAAGCTGTAGAGTTAGCAAGATCGCATGTGGCAAACCTTGTTAATTGTGACCCCAGAGAAATTGTTTGGACTTCCGGAGCTACTGAAGCAGATAACTTAGCTATTAAAGGAATTGCTAATTTCTATAAAACAAAAGGAAAGCATATTATTACTTCTAAAATTGAACATAAAGCAGTTCTTGATCCATGCAGACAGCTTGAAAGACATGGTTTTGATGTTACATATTTAGAGCCAAATGAAGGAGGAGTTATTACTCCTGGAGCTGTAAGAGATGCTATTAGAGAAGATACTATTCTTGTTTCCATAATGCACATAAATAATGAGTTAGGAACAATTAATGACATTGCTTCAATTGGTGAGCTAACTAGAGAGAATGGAATATTTTTCCATGTTGATGCTGCCCAGAGTACTGGAAAAGTTGATATTGATTTATCAACCCTAAAGGTTGACTTGATGTCATTTTCAGCTCATAAGACTTATGGACCAAAGGGTATTGGCGCTTTATTTGTTAGAAGAAAACCACGAGTAAGGATTGAGGCTCAAATTCATGGAGGAGGCCACGAAAGAGGTATGAGATCTGGAACGCTTGCAACACATCAAATCGTTGGAATGGGAGAAGCTTTTAGGCTAGCAAAAGAAGAAATGAAAAGTGATTCTGTAAAAGTCACTGAATTCCATGAATACTTTTTAGAGGAAGTAAAGAAGATTGATGAAATATATATTAATGGAGATATACAAAACAAAGTACCTAACATTTTAAACGTAAGTTTTAATTTTATTGAAGGTGAGTCTTTAATCATGGGATTAAAAGATATAGCTGTTTCATCAGGCTCAGCATGCACTTCTGCTAGTCTTGAGCCATCATATGTTTTAAGAGCGCTAGGCAGAAAAGATGAGTTAGCTCACAGTTCAATTAGATTTTCATTTGGCAGATTTACCACAAAGGATGATGTAGGAAATACTCTTAAGCTTCTTTCTAATGTAGTTGACAGATTAAGGGAGCTATCTCCTCTTTGGGAAATGCATCTTGATGGAATTGATTTAGATACGGTCGAATGGCAGGCGCACTAACTGGAGAAAAATAATGGCTTATAGTAAAAAAGTTGTAGACAAGTTTGAAAATACTTTAAAAAATCCTGAAAAATTCAACGTTGGAAGATTTGATCCAAAAGATGGAGATGTTGGAACAGGGATGGTTGGAGCTCCTGCATGCGGAGATGTAATGAAATTACAGATAAAGTGCAAACAAGAGGGGAATCAACACATTATTGAGGATGTAAAATTTAAAACATATGGTTGTGGTTCAGCTATAGCATCATCAGCGGAACTTGTTGAGATGTTAATTGGTAAAACTCTTGATGAAGCAAAAGAGATTAAGAATAAAGATTTAGCTGAAGTTCTAGAATTACCCCCAATTAAAATACATTGCTCGGTCTTAGCTGAAGATTCAATTAAGCAAGCAATTGAGGATTATGAGTCTAAACAATAATGCAAAGTTTCAATCCTTCAAGTATTTCATTTACTGACGCTGCAGTAAGCCACTTTAAAAATTCTTTAGATGGTAAGCCTGAAAGCTTCGGAATAAGAATTGGTGTCAGGGAAGCAGGATGCACCGGATATGAATATTTCTTCGAATACACTAATGAAGAACAAGAAGGGGACATTTTATTTGATGAATCGTCCTTTAAGATTTTCGTTGATAGCAGTAGTTTTGAGTTTTTGAAAGGAAGTGAGGTTGATTTTGTATCAACTGGACTAAATCAAGGTATTATTTTCAACAATCCTAACGCGAAAGTCACATGTGGTTGCGGCGAAAGCTTTAGTATATGATATGACAAAGGTAAAGATCTTACCTCATCCAGAAATTTGTCCTGAGGGAGCTGAATTTGAAATTAATGATGAAGAGTCTCTTTGTGAGGGCGCACTAAGGAACGGTTTAAAGATTGAACATGCTTGCGAATTGTCATGCGCATGTACAACCTGCCACTGCATTGTAAGAGAGGGTTTCGAGTCATTGGAAGAGCCTTCTGAAACAGAGGAGGATATGCTTGATAAAGCTTGGGGGTTAGAGCCTCAATCTCGTCTTAGTTGTCAGATTTATCCTGGAAAAAAAGATCTTGTTATAGAGCTTCCAAAATATACAGTTAATCAAGTATCTGAAGAAATATGAAAGATCTCTATTGGCAGGATATAACTGACATAGCTATTGAGTTAAGTGAAAATTATGAACAAATAGATCCACAATGGATAAGTTTTCCAGACCTTCATCAGAAAATATGTGATTTAGATTGCTTTAAAGATGACCCTAGCAGATCAAATGAAAAGATCTTAGAAGCAATTCAGATGGCGTGGATAGATGAAACTCAATAAATTCCCTATAATAGCGTTTTTTTGGAGAAGAATATGGCCATTGAGCGAACACTATCAATAATTAAACCAGATGCCGTTGCTAAAAATGTTGTTGGTGAAATTATATCTAGATTTGAAAAAAATAATTTAAAGATTATTGCTGCCAAACTCGTTACTTTGTCAGCTTCTGATGCTGGTGGTTTTTATGCTGAGCATAAGGGAAAGCCTTTCTATGACGATTTAATTAAATTTATGACTTCAGGACCGGTTTTTATTCAAGTTTTGGAGGGTGAAGATGCAATTAGTAAAAATAGAGAGCTTATGGGAAACACTGATCCATCAAAAGCAGATCCAGGAACAATAAGGGCAGACTTTGCACTAACGATTGATGCAAATGCTGTTCATGGATCCGATTCAGAAAAAAGTGCTGTGAGAGAAATAGCTTTCTTTTTTAGTGATTTATAAGAAATGCCAAAAAAAGATAATCTTATAGGATTTACTCGAGAAGAACTCCAAGATTATTTAGTTTATCTAGATGAGAAACCATACCGTGGTCTGCAAATATTTGAATGGATTCATAACAGAGGTGTTATAGATTTTGATTCCATGACAAATTTAGGAAAAGATCTAATAGAAAAACTTAAAATCAATTCAATTCTAGAAGTTCCTGAGGTAATTGATGTAAGTACTTCATCAGAGGGAACAAAAAAGTTTCTTCTAAAATTAGATAATGATTCTTTTATTGAAATGGTCAAAATACCTGAAAAAAAAAGACAAACTCTCTGCATTTCTTCCCAAGCAGGCTGTGCCTTGCAATGCACTTTTTGTGCTACTGGCTACCATGGTTTTAAAAGAAACTTAACCTCTTCAGAGATAATCAGTCAGCTATGGCTAGCAAATTATTATGAAGATAATTCAGAAAGAATTTCAAATGTAGTCTTTATGGGGATGGGAGAGCCTTTGATGAATACTGAAAACGTCCTTAAAACTATACAAATAATGCAAGATCAGAAATGTTACTCTTTATCAAAGAGAAGAATTACTTTAAGTACATCTGGAATAGTTCCGGAAATAGAAGCAATAACAGGAAAAACAGATGTTTCATTGGCCATTTCATTGCACGCATCAAATGATGACTTAAGGAATAAGATTGTTCCAATTAACAAAAAATATCCTATTAAGGAATTATTGTCTAGTTCCAAAAAATATTTGGATTCACTTAACAGCAAATCCCACATAACAATTGAATATATTCTTATAAATAATGTCAATGATTCGATTGAGGATGCCTCTAATTTAGTAAATTTGTTGTCAGATTTGAAATGTAAAATAAATTTAATACCATTTAATCCCTTCCCTGAATCTGATTATGAGAGATCAACTAATGAAAAAGTTAAAGCTTTCAAAGATTATTTAATCGAGCATAATTTCATAGCTACAGTAAGGGTCACAAGGGGAGATGAAATTGACGGAGCTTGTGGTCAGCTAGTTGGAAAGTTGATAAATCCAATTGGTTCTAAAAAGTTGAAAAATAATCAAATTGCAGCCCAAAACCTCCATTAATTTTTTAGCCTATTACTTCGGATTTTTTTGTATCTAACTTATACTACTTTTTAAATTAATAAAAACTCGTGACTAACTGGATAAAAAGAAAACCCACTAAACTTGTGAGGGTTGGCAATGTTAAAGTTGGTGACTCAAACCCGATTTCTGTTCAGTCCATGACGAACACAAATACGTGTGATGTAAATGGAACAATCAATCAAATAAATAGTCTTGTTGCAGCTGGAGCAGATATTGTCAGAGTATCGGTGCCAGATGAAGATTCTGCAGCAGCATTTAAAAAAATTAAAAAAGCTGTATCAATCCCTCTTGTTGCTGATATTCACTTTGATTATATGCTTGCTGTGGAAGTTGCTGATTCAGCTGATTGTTTAAGGATCAATCCGGGAAATATTGGTAAAGAGAAAAAGGTGTTAGAAGTAATTAATGCTGCTAAACATAATGGAGTGCCAATAAGAGTTGGTGTAAATGCAGGCTCTCTTGAGAAAGACCTTCAAAAAAAGTATGGGGAACCGAATGCAGATGCTTTAGTTGAATCGGCACAAAGGCATATAGACATTCTTGCAAAACATGATTTTGATCACTACAAAATGAGCCTTAAGGCATCTAATATTGAAATGACCGTTGAAGCATACAGGAAGATATCAAATTTAATAGATCAGCCTCTTCATTTAGGGATAACTGAAGCCGGAAGCTTTAGGGGAGGAACTGTAAAATCTTCAATTGGTGTTGGAATGTTATTATCTGAAGGGATTGGAGATACTATTAGAATATCTCTCGCATCAGATCCAGTTGATGAAATTAAGGTTGGATGGGATATTCTCAAAAGTCTTAATCTCAGAAGTAGAGGTGTAAAAATAATTGCTTGCCCAAGTTGCTCTAGGCAGAATTTTAATGTTATAGAGGTAGTTAATGAGCTTGAATCAAGATTTGAAGATATTTCAGAGGATTTAGAGGTAGCAATCATTGGATGTTATGTAAATGGTCCAGGAGAATCTAAAGCAGCTGACATAGGTCTGACTGGAGCAAGCCCAAATAATCTTTTATATATTAATGGACTTCCCTCGAAAAAACTAACAAATGAAGAGCTTGTTGATGAAATAGAGTCACAGGTAAGAGATAAAATTAATTCATCATCATCTGATACAATTATTGCAAGAGGCTAATATGGATAAAATAAGCTCAATCAGAGGGATGCCCGATGTTTTCGAATCTGATTCAAATTATCTTGCAGAACTTAATGAAATCCTTAGTAAAGTATTTCTTTCTCACAATCTTAATGAGGTAAACACACCAATTTTAGAACAAACAGAACTATTTATTAGATCCACTGGAATCACATCAGACATTGTAAATAAAGAAATTTATAGCTTTAACGATCGTAATGAGCAAAGTCTCTCATTAAGACCTGAAGGAACAGCTGGTGTAGTCAGATCAATAATCCAAAAGAAACTTGATAGTTCAGAACACAAACTTTGGTATCAAGGTCCTATGTTTAGATATGAAAGACCGCAAAAAGGTAGATTTAGACAGTTCAATCAGGCTGGAGTTGAATTGCTAGGATTTGAAGAGGGCTCTTCGGATTTAGAAATTATATCTATAGTGTGCGATATTTTTATTGAATTAGAGCTAGAAGACTCAGTTTTAAAAATAAATCATTTAGGGGATAAAGAAACGAAAGAAAGATTTTTATCAGAACTGCTTAAGTATTTGAAAACCTACAAAGGTGAGTTTAGCGAAAATGACAAGGAAAAACTTAATAAGAATCCTTTAAGACTTCTTGACTCAAAAGATGTTGATTTAAAAGAGTTTCTTAGTAAAGGACCAAAAATTATAGATTTTCTTTCATCTGAACAACTAAATCTTCTTGATAATATTCAAAGTATTTTCGGTAAATATGTTGAAATTGAGCTCGATAGCTCTTTAGTTAGAGGGCTCGATTATTATACAGGGCTTGTTTTTGAAGCAGTATCTTCAAACCTGGGTGCGCAAGACTCTTTCTTGGGAGGAGGGAGGTATGATGAGCTATCAAAAGATCTTGGCGGCAAAGAAATGCCTGCAATTGGGTTTGCTATTGGGCTTGAAAGATTAAATCTTATAAAGAAGCAGAAAAATATCAGACCTAATAAAGTGATTTCTTTTGTCACAACCTCTAGCAAAATGAATGCTTTAGCATTTAAAATAGCACAACTTTTGAGAAGTCATAATTATGATATTCGACTAGAGACGAATTTCACTGATGCAAGCCTCAAAGCAAAACTCAGAAAGGCAAGTAAGCTTGGTGCTAAATTTGTCTTTATAATGGGAGATGAAGAATTTGAATCAAATTCAATAACGGTTAAGTCATTTGATGAAGACGGTTATCAAGTAAATATGAGTTTTGATGAGATTGTAGATTTTTATAAAGATATTTAAATAAAGTTAAAATGGTTACAGTTAGAAGCGACGAAGAGAGAGTTCTGTCAATTATAAATTTCTTTAAAGATTATAAGTTTTATATTCTCTCAGTTGTTTTGGTTATAACAATTTCAGTTGGCGGATATTTCTTTTCAGAAAGGGTTAAGTCAAATCAGATTCTGGCTGCAAAAGAGTTATATGAAGATTGGCAAGTAACATCAGTCCAAGAAGATAGAGAACAACTTTTTCAAAACTTAACTGAAAATTATTCTGATACAGGATACTCACATTTAGCTCTCTTAAAAAGAGGATCTGATCTTGCAAAAGAAAATAATCTCGCGGAGAGCATAGATGTTTTTTATCAACTAAAAGAAAACAGCGATGGTTTTTTTGGTAACAGTCTTATGAATGGCATAGCAAGAACTAATATTGCACGAATTTCAATTGCTCTAGGAAACTTTGAAGACGCTCTTAAAGTTCTTGAAAAATATTCAAATGACGAAGATGCATATACTCATGAGCTAAAAGGTGACGCTCTCAGTGGCATTGGCAATGATGACTTAGCTCTTCAGCAGTACCAAAGCGCTTTTGAAAAATATACAGACAATGGATTAAGAAATCTTGTGCAATTAAAAATAAATAACTTGAATACAAATGAATAAAATATTCTCACTAATCTTGATATTATCAATAAGTTCATGCTCCTCCATTGCCTTTTGGCAATCAGATGAAGTTGATCCTGATGAACCGAGAGAGCTTATAGATTTTAATGAAAGATTTGAGTTTACTGAAAATTGGGATATTAAATTCAAAGGAGAAAATACATTAAATAACTTTATACCTGCTTTTTCTGGGACTAGTTTGTTTTTTGTCGATCAGGAGGGCAATGTTTTCAATATGGATATAAAATCCGGAGAAGTTCTTTGGAAAACTGAACTTGAAACAATAATTAGTGCAGGAATTGTTGCAGGATTTGGTAAATTATTTTTATCTGATGATCAAGGTAACTTAATTTCCCTAGATCAAGAAGATGGCTCCATTCTTTGGAAATCTTTTGCAGGTGGGGAAGTGCTAGCTAATGTTGATGTTGATGCTGGCCTAGTTATTGTGAAGACTGGGAGTGGCTTTTTAAATGCTTTCAATATTGAGACAGGTTTTGAAGAGTGGTCATATAGATCAGTGGCACCTAATCTAACAGTCAGAGGTAGCAGCTCTCCAGTAATAAATGATGGCGTTGTTTATGCAACCTTTGATAATGGAAGAATCGGAGCATTTAATATTAAAACTGGCTTACCTATATGGGATGGAGCAATATCTTTTACAGAAGGAGTTTCTGAGCTAGATAACTTAATAGATGCGGACTCATCTCCAGTTCTGGAAGGTAACAGGATTTATACCGTTAATTTCCAGGGAAACCTATCAGTCTTTGATGCTGCACAAAGAAGAACGGTTTGGGAATCTGAAGAGTCATCATTTTATGAGCCATTTATTCTTAGAGGAGTTGTAGGAATAATTTCTGCTGACTCAAAAATATCTACATATTCATCAAGAACTTTCGAGGACTCATGGAAGCTGGAAGAATATGCTTTGAGGGAGCTCTCAAATCCTGCAACATTTAAAGGATATATTTTAGTGGGAGATCTTGAGGGTTACATCCATGCCATAGACCCACTTACTGGAATTACTGTGGCAAGGAAGAAAATATCTCGAAACAAAATTACTACTTTAATTAGTCGCTCAGATTCTTTTTATGCAATTGATGAAAAGATGAAACTCTTTAGTCTAAGTTTTTAGAATGGGTGAAAGTCATGTTAAATACAGTTGCAATTATTGGCAGGCCAAACGTTGGCAAATCCACTCTTTTTAATAAACTCACCAAATCTAGAAACGCAATAGTTTCTGACTTCTCTGGATTAACTAAGGATAGAAATTATGGCTTGTTGTCTATAGGAGATAACAAAACTTTCTTAATTGATACAGGAGGAATTGACTCTAGCAAAAAAGAAAGTATTGAGAATGACATAACTGAACAAGCATGGATAGCAGTCGATGAGTCATCCTTAGTTTTATTTGTTATCGATGGGTCTGAAGAATTGACTAATCTCGACACAAAAATTTTAGAGAATTTAAGAAAAAGAAATAAAAAATTTATTGCGATTTTAAATAAAAATGACAAAAAGAACGTTTCAAATGCTTCCTTTGATTTATCTCAAAAAGGAATAAAGGATTCAATATCAATAAGCGCAGAGCATTCAATTGGATTGGATGAATTAAAGAAGTATTTAAAATCAAACATTGCAGAAAATATTTCTGACACTGAAGAGGGCAATTCACCAAAAATTTCAATTATTGGTAGACCAAATGCTGGTAAATCAACCTTAATTAACTCTCTATCGTTAAAAGATAGAGTAATCGTCTCTCCTTTAGCTGGGACCACAATTGATGCAATCAATGTACCGATTGAATTTGGCAAAAGGAAATATGAGCTATTTGATACAGCTGGAATTAGAAAAGGATATAAAACAAAAACTAATATTGAATATTTCTCTTATGTGAGAGCCATGCATGCTGCATCTGAATCAGATATAACTATTCTTTTGATAGACGCTGACTCTGGTCTTGTTGATCAGGATCTAAAAATTTTATCTATGATAGAAAAATTTGGTAAACCAATCATACTTGCCATAAATAAGATCGATTTACTGAGTAGAAAAAAAATGAAAGAGTTTTTTGATAATAAGAAAATGGAGAAGAGGTTTTTTGAAGATTTGAAGCTTATAAAGATTTCAGCATTGAAGGGCAAAGGTTTTAAGAAGCTCTTTAGAGAAATTGATGATACTCTTCAAAAATCAGTAACAAAATTTACAACCTCAAAACTTAACAGGATCTTAAAACGAGTTATTGAGGAGAGATCGCCTCCCTCAGTGTCTGGGAAATCACTAAAATTTAGATACATACATTTTGCAGGAATTAACCCAACAACATTGGTGATTCATGCATCGCAGGATAAAAAGTTACCTGCAAACTATAAGAAATATATTTATAATTCTTTTAAAAAATATCTTGATCTTAAGAGCATTCAGCTAAAGATAATATTTAGGAAATCTGATAATCCATATAAAGGTAAAAATACTCTTACTGAAAGGCAAATTAAGAAACGCAAGAGACTATTATCTTTTGTTAAAAAAGCTAAGAAATAAAGTATTAATTTATACTCTTTTACGTATAATTAACGCATAAAAGGAAAGTATTAGTAAACATTTGTCCACTCTATGAATACAGACCATCGCCCGGTTTATATAGATCTTCGTAAGATTAATCTCCCTGTCTCTGCCCTAATCTCTATTACGCACAGATTATCTGGGATGTATGTTTTTTTTATCACTTTGCCACTCATGCTTGCTTTAATATATTTTTCCACTGAAAGCGAAAATTCATTTAATGACTTGTCATTATTTTTGAAGAATTATAAATTTATTTTAGGTCTAATTGTTTTAAGTTTTTGTATTCTCTGGTATCACATTCTTTCGGGAGTGAGACACTTAATAATGGACGCCCACATAGGAGAATCACTTCTTGCTTCAAAGTATTCTGCAATATTTACAATTTCCCTATGGATTATTACTAGTTGTTTCGTATTTTGGAGAATCTTTTCATGAAGGGGTCAACAATTTGGTATCTTCAAAGGACCAGTGCATTAATTAATTTAATTTACACTGTTTATGTTTTTTACTTTATTTGCTCCACAGAATTAACTTTTGAGGCTTGGAGTAATTTCTTTTATTCCTCCATTATGATTTTTTTTACATTGTGCTTTTTTGCATCAGTTATTATTCACTCATTTATCGGCTTATGGACTATTGGGACTGACTACCTCACAAGAAGAACAATTGGATTCTTGAGCTACAGACTCTCTAAATATGCTGATACTTTTAGATCCATTTATACTGTTGTTTTTTCTATATTTGGACTTAGTTATTTAATAGTATCCTTAACAATTATTTTTAATAATTTTTCATGAATAAAGTAATTAATATCTCAAATAAAAGTAACATCAAAGAATTCGATGCACTTATTGTTGGTGGAGGCGGATCAGGGATGAGAACCTCCCTTGAACTAGCCAAATCAGGCCTGAATACAGCTGTTATTTCTAAAGTTTTTCCTACTAGGTCTCATACCGTTTCGGCTCAAGGAGGAATTACATGTGCAATCCAAAGTGCAGATCCAAATGATGATTGGAGATGGCATATGTATGATACTGTCAAAGGTTCTGACTATATTGGTGATCAAGATGCTATTGAGTACATGTGCTCAGAGGGACCAAAAGCTGTTTATGAATTAGAACACATGGGTCTACCGTTTTCTCGTTTTGAAAATGGAAGAATTTACCAAAGACCATTTGGAGGTCAATCTAAAGATTTTGGAAAAGGTGGACAGGCAGCCAGAACTTGCGCAGCTGCAGATAGAACAGGTCACGCACTTCTTCATACTCTCTACCAAAATAATGTTAAAGAGGGAACGAACTTTCTAAATGAATGGTTTGCTGTTGATCTTGTGAAAAACTCAAAGAATGAGATTACTGGAGTTATAGCTTTTTCTATTGAATCGGGTGAAGTCTGTTACCTTAAAGCTCAGGCAACTGTTTTAGCAACTGGAGGAGCTGGAAGAATATATGCATCAACAACAAATGCTTTGATTAATACCGGAGATGGTCTTGGAATGACTTTAAGAGCTGGTTTTTCTGCACAAGATATGGAAATGTGGCAATTTCATCCAACTGGTATTTATGGTGCAGGGTCTCTTGTGACTGAGGGTTGCAGAGGTGAAGGTGGATATTTAATTAACTCAGATGGTGAGAGATTTATGGAAAGATATGCTCCAAATGCTAAGGACCTTGCTGGAAGAGATGTTGTTGCTAGATCAATGGTTATGGAAATACTTGAAGGTAGAGGGTGTGGTCCTGAAAAAGATCACGTTTTCTTGAAACTCGATCATCTAGGTGCAGATGTCCTTAATTCAAAATTACCAGGCATATGCGAGCTCTCAAAAACTTTTGCTCACGTTGATCCTATCAAGGAACCAATTCCAGTTGTTCCTACATGTCATTACATGATGGGAGGAACTCCAACAAATATTCATGGCCAAGCATTTAGTAGGAATGACGGAAATGACTTGATGGTTTCAGGGCTTTTTTCTGTTGGGGAAGCTGCATGTGTATCTGTTCATGGTGCCAACAGATTGGGTGGAAACTCTCTATTAGATTTAGTTGTTTTCGGAAGAGCTGCAGGCAAACATATAAATGAAGAGCTTAAATCTGGTGGTGGAGTAGATAATGCTTCGAGTGAAGATATTGAATTGGCTATGAGCAGACTGAACTCTTTAAATGAATCTGAATCTGGATACGAGGTTGCCGATGTTAAAAAACAACTTCAAACTTGTATGCAGAACTACTTTGGTGTTTTTAGGCGTGGAGAGTTTATGGAGAAAGGAGTCAAAGAACTTGAAGAAATAAGAGAGAAATCTGAAAATCTTTACCTAAAGGATAAAAGTATTGCTTTCAACACTAATAGAGTTGAAGCACTCGAGTTACAGAATCTATTAGAGGTTGCAGAGGCTACAGCTATTTCTGCAATGATGAGAGACGAAAGTAGAGGTGCTCATGCTAGAGATGATTTTCCTGAAAGAGATGATGAGAATTGGTTATGTCATTCTTTATATGATCCAGTTGAAAAAAAATTGGGTAAAAGAGACGTTAATTTTGTTCCAAAAGAAGTAGAAGCATTTCCACCTAAGATGAGGTCTTATTAAAATGGAGCTTAGCGTAAGTCTATACAGATATAATCCTGAGCAGGATAAGTTTCCTTATATGAAGAACTATAAGGTTAAAAAGCCTGAAAAAGATATTATGGTCTTAGATCTTCTTAATATGCTTAAGGAGGATGACGCAACTATTTCTTACAGGAGATCATGCCGAGAAGGTGTGTGTGGATCTGATGGCATGAATATTAATGGTAAAAATGGGTTGGCATGTATTACTCCATTGTCTGAAGTCTTAAAAGGAAATAAGCTTGAGTTAAGACCATTGCCTGGTCTTCCCGTCATAAGAGATCTTATAGTAGATATGACTCAATTTTATGAGCAGTATGAAAAGATTAAACCGTTTTTGCAGTCTGACACAGAGCCTCCAGAGCAAGAAAGACTTCAATCTCCTCAAGATAGAGATAAATTAGATGGACTATATGAGTGTATTCTTTGCGCCTGTTGTTCAACAAGTTGTCCATCCTTTTGGTGGAATCCTGATAAGTTTGTTGGACCAGCAGCACTTCTTCAGGCATATAGATTCCTTGCAGATACAAGAGATACAAAGAAACAAGAGAGATTAGAAGAATTAGGAGACCCTTTTAGTGTTTATAGGTGTCATGGCATCATGAATTGTGTAAGTGTTTGCCCAAAAGGTTTAAATCCAAATAAAGCAATTGGTGAAATTAAATCGATGCTTTTAACTGGTACTAAAGAGGATAAAATAAAGGTTGTAGGTTTGGAGTGAGCTGATGAAAAAGACAATGTCAGATTATATGAGTGATTCTCATACATCTGGCGGACACCTCTCATATTTAGAGGATCTATATGAGAGTTATTTACAAGATCCCAATTCTATTTCAGAGGAGTGGAAATCTTACTTCAATGACTTACCCTTTCAAAATGGATCCAAAAAAGATAGTTCTCATCTTGATGTAATCAAACACTTTCAAAATACTCCAAGAAGATCAGCAACAAAATTCAAAGCTTCTTCACAAAATAAAAATCCACTCGAAGCAAAGGTTCAAACTTTAATAAAAGCTTACAGAGACTATGGACATACTGCTGCAGATTTAGATCCTCTTGGAATTGCTGAAAAAGTTATCCATTCAGATTTACACAAAACAGAAGGCTTATTTAATGGAGATGAACTTTCAAGCACGATTGATTGTAATTTCCCAATTGGAAGTAATGCTGAATACGAAGTAAATAATTTAATAGATGAACTAAAAGAAACTTATTGTAAAAATATTGGTATTGAATTTCAGCATATATCAAACAAAAGAGAAAGAAGTTGGATTATTGAAAAGTTTGAAAACTCAAATCATAAAGTCTCAGATGTAGAAAGAAAAAAAGAGATACTAAAAAGATTAATTTCTGCAAGAGGCTTGGCTCAATTTCTTTCTTCTAAATATCCAGGTATGAAAAGATTTGGTATTGATGGATGTGAATCGCTTATTCCACTTGTAGATACGCTCATTAAGACGACGTCAAAAAATGGTGCTGAACAAATTTGTTTTGGAATGGCTCATAGAGGCAGGCTAAATTTATTGGTTAATGTTTTAGGAAAAGTTTCAAAAGAGCTTTTTGAAGCTTTTGAAGAAGATTTTGATCTTAAAGGGACAAGTACAGGAGATGTAAAATATCATTTGGGATACTCTTCAAATATCAGAACTGATCACGGAGATGTGCACGTATCCTTAACGAATAATCCTTCACATTTGGAAATTGTAAATCCGGTTGTTGTCGGATCAGTTAGAGCTCGTCAAGATAGGTTAGGAGACACATTTAGAAATAGGGTTGTTCCAATTCTTATTCATGGTGATGCAGCATTTTCTGGCCAAGGAGTTGTGATGGAGACGCTACAAATGTCACAAACCAGAGCATATGGAGTAGGAGGCACTATCCATGTAGTTATTAATAATCAAATAGGATTTACAACAAGTCACACAAGAGACGCTAGGTCAACAAGATACTCAACCGATATTAGTAAATTTATCGAGGCTCCAATCATTCACGTAAATGCCGATGATCCTGAAGCAGTTGTCTATGTCTCAGAATTGGCATGTGAATATAGAGAGAACTTCAAGAAAGATATTGTTATTGACTTAGTTTGTTATAGAAGGAGTGGCCATAATGAAGCTGATGATCCTTCATCAACTCAACCCTTGATGTATAAAGCAATAAGAAGTCATAAAACCGTTTTAGATATGTATGAAAAACTTTTAACTGCTGATTCACAAATATCCGATGAAGAAATAAAAGATTTTAAAAAATCATACAGAAAACAAATTGAAAATGGTGAATCTGTAACTCCTAACTTAGCTCCAAGATCAAATGATGATCAGTGGTTTGATTGGGAGCCATTCATGAATAGGAAATGGTATGAGCAAGTAACTACTTCTGTTCCTCAAAAAGAAATTGAAGAAAATGCCTTATCAATCGTTAAGACTCCTGCAGATTTTTCACTTCAGAAAAAAGTACAAAAGATTTTTGATGAAAGAGTAAAAATGTCGCAGGGAGATATAAAGCTAAACTGGGGATTTGCCGAAATGATGGCATACTCAAGCCTGCTTAAGGAAGGTTATCCCATAAGATTCACCGGTCAGGATGTAAGAAGGGGAACATTTGATCATCGTCATGCTGTTATCTTTGATCAAGAAAATGGAGAAGGATTTCTATCATTAGATTCAATTGCAAAGGAAGGAAAAACATTAGTTGATATTTATGATTCATTATTATCTGAGGAAGCTGTTCTTGGTTTCGAGTACGGTTACTCGGCAACTTGGCCAAGTGGACTTGTTATTTGGGAAGCTCAGTTTGGTGATTTTGCAAATGGAGCTCAGGTTGTAATTGATCAATTTATAGTTAGTGCTGAACATAAATGGGAAAGGCTTTCTGGACTAGTTATGCTCCTTCCGCATGGATTTGAAGGAATGGGACCTGAGCACAGTAGCGCAAGATTAGAGAGATTTTTACAGCTGTGTGCCGCAAATAACATACAAGTTTGTATGCCAAGCTCCCCATCCCAAATTTTCCATCTTCTTAGAAGGCAGGCAATAAGGAAAATGCGAAGACCTCTTATCGTTATTACTCCAAAGAGTCTTTTAAGATTACCCGAGGCAGCAAGTGATTTATCTGAACTCACAAATGGGAGTTTTAATTGCATCATTGGAGATGATCTTCCAACGGAAAAAATTAAAAGAGTAGTGCTTTGCAGTGGAAAAGTTTATTACGATCTTAAGAAGGCTAGAGATGAAAAAGGTATTTCAGATATCGCATTACTTAGACTTGAACAACTTTATCCTTTCCCATATTTTGAAGTTGAAGAAATGCTTAAGGATTATTCACATGTTGAGGAGTTTATTTGGGCTCAAGAAGAACCAAGAAATCAAGGAGCATGGTTTAGTCATCGTCATAGATTAGAAAGGGTTTTAAATAAGCTCAATATAGAGAATTCGTTTAAACCTATTTCAAGGCCTCCTGCTGCTGCACCAGCAGTTGGGTTAATGAAATTACATCTTCAACAACAACAAGAATTAGTTGATAATGTACTTAAAAGAGATAACAAATGAGTGAAGAAATAAAGTCACCAACCTTCCCAGAGTCTGTCGCTGACGGAACAATTGCTAACTGGGTTAAAAAAGAGGGTGAAGCTGTATCACAAGATGAGGTGATTGCTGAAATAGAAACTGACAAGGTTGTTTTAGAGGTGTTAGCTCCTTCAGATGGAAAAATTTCAAAAATTCATAAAAATGAAGGAGATACAGTTTTAAGTGCTGAATTAATTGGTGAATTTATTTCAGGTGATAGCGAAGAACTAAAAACTCAAACTGTTGAGGAAGAAAAACCTAAAGAAATAACCACAGATCTTGAATCCTCACAAGACTTGGTAGATAAAAAATCAGGACCAGCTGCAAAAAGGATAATTGAAGAAAAAGAGCTAAATCCATCTGAAATACAAGGTAGTGGGAAAGACGGAAGGATCACAAAAGCTGATGTAATTAGCCACGTTGAGAAAGATCCAGTTATTGAAGAATCAGTCAAGAAAACAAATGTTGACCTTGATAGAGAAACAAAAAGAGTTCCAATGACAAGATTGAGATCAACAATTGCAAAACGTTTAGTTGAGGTTCAGCAAGAAACAGCGATGTTAACAACCTTCAATGAGGTTGATATGAAGCCTATAAAAGATATTAGATCAAAGTATGGAGATGATTTTCTAAAAGAGCATGGAGTTAAGCTTGGCTTTATGGGATTCTTTGTAGCTGCCTCTGTTAATGCCCTTGAAAAGTTTCCTCAAGTTAATGCCAGCATCGACGGAACTGATATTGTTTATCATGGCTATAAGGATATTGGAGTAGCTGTTTCTACTGATAGAGGGCTTGTAGTTCCTGTAATTAAAGATGCTGATATAAAATCAATTTCAGAAATTGAAAAATCAATCTCAGATTATGCTGAGAAGGCCAGAGATGGAAAATTATCAATTGAGGAGATCCAGGGAGGAACTTTTACAGTTTCTAATGGCGGGATCTTTGGATCATTATTATCAACACCAATTCTTAATGCGCCACAGACTGCTATTTTGGGCATGCATAAAATTGAAGATAGGCCAGTTGTGGTAGATGGAGAAATTGTTGTTAGACCAATGATGTATTTAGCAATGAGCTATGATCATAGAATGCTCGATGGAAAAGAGGCAGTATCATTTCTAGTCTCAATAAAAGAGCAATTAGAGAATCCTGAAAAACTTTTACTTAACCTATAGGTGTAAATATGTATGATGTTGTTGTAATTGGAGGCGGTCCTGCTGGTTATGTTGCAGCGATTAAAGCATCCCAATTAGGTCTAAATACAGCTTGCATAGAACTTGCCTCTGATGAAAAAGGAAATCAAAAGTATGGAGGTACTTGCCTTAATGTAGGCTGTATTCCATCAAAATCTCTTTTGGATTCATCTCACAAATACTACGAAGCTCAAAAAGATTTTGCATCTCATGGGATAGATCTAAAAGATTTATCAGTCAATATTCCTTCAATGATGAAAAGAAAGGATGAAGTTGTTAATAAACTTACAAATGGAATAACCGGACTGTTTAAAGCAAATGGTGTTGAAGCAATATCAGGAAGAGGAAGAGTTATTAATGAGAACCTTGTAGAAGTTTCAAATAATGGAGATAAAACAAGCTTGGAGACAAAATTCATAATATTAGCAACAGGCTCAAATCCAATTGAGATTCCAATTGCAAAATGGTCTGAAAATATAGTTGATAGCACAGGAGCTCTTAATTTTGAGACGGTTCCGGAAAGACTTGGAATAATTGGAGCTGGAGTAATTGGTTTAGAGCTTGGAAGTGTATGGTCAAGACTTGGAGCTGAGGTTACAGTTATAGAGGCGATGGATGATTTCTTACCTATTGTCGACAAACAAATTTCTAAAGAATGCCATCGAGAGTTTAAGAAACAAGGTTTAGATATACATTTAGGATCAAAACTTACCTCAGCTATAGATAATGGTAAAGATGTTGAAATTTCTTATGAATCAAAAGGTGAGGAGCATAAAGCCTCTTTTGATAAATTGATTGTGGCTGTGGGGAGAAAACCTAATACAGCTGGTATCTCAGATGAGTCATTTCCAATAAAGTTGGATGAATTAGGAAGAGTACAAGTTGACGATTTTTGTAAAACAAATTATGAAAATATTTATGCTGTTGGTGATATTGTTAGAGGACCAATGCTTGCTCACAAAGGTTCAGAGGAAGGAGTAATGGTTGCTGAGAGAATTGCAGGCAAAAAAGCTAGAATGAATTATGATCTTGTACCCAATGTTATTTATACTCATCCTGAAGTTGCTTGGGTTGGAAAGACTCAGCAAGAGCTCGAAGATCATGGTGTGGAGTTTAAGATTGGAAGTTTTCCATTTGCTGCAAGTGGGAGAGCTCTAGCTGCAGCTGATTCAGTCGGTTCCGTAAAGGTTTTAGCTGATAAGAAAGATGACACAATATTGGGAGTTCATGTATTTGGTCCTTCTGCTGCAGATATTGTCCAACAAGCAGTTATAGCAATGGAGTTTGGATCTAGTGCTGAAGATATAGGCCTAACTGTGTTTAGCCATCCAACAGTTAGTGAGGCATTTCATGAAGCTGCATTAGCTGCAAATAATTCTGCAATTCACATAGGCAATAAAAGGAAATGAACTTACACGAGTATCAAGGCAAAGAAATTTTTGCAAAATACGATTTACCCGTTTCAAAAGGAAAAGTTGTTACAAGTCTTGATGAGGTTGAGCAAGCATGTACTGATATTGGAGGAAGTAGATGGGTAGCAAAAGCACAGGTTCATGCAGGCGGTAGAGGTAAATCAGGAGGTGTTGCTTTATGTGACACCATTGAGGAGGTAGCGAATTTTACAAAAAAATGGCTAGGTAAAAGACTTGTAACATATCAAACTGATAAAGAGGGGCAGCTGGTAAGCTGTATTCTTATTGAGGAATGTACCAATATCGCAGACGAGCTTTACTATAGTGCAGTTGTTGATAGATCTTCACGTGAGGTTGCAATAATTGCATCCTCGGAGGGGGGAGTAAATATAGAAAAAGTTGCCGAGGAAACTCCTGAAAAGATCGCCTCCATATCTCTTAATGGTAAAGATGTATCACAAGGCGATATTGAAAAGATATGTAGCACACTCAAACTGAATGACACTCAATCTTCACAGATGGAGAATATTGTAAGAAAAACAGTTTCAATGTTCTTTGAATGTGACCTTAGCCTTCTAGAAATTAACCCACTTGTAATAAAAGAAGATGGCAATTTGCACTGTTTAGATGCAAAGATAAATATTGATTCAAATGCACTTTTTAGACAAAAAGAGTTACAAGAAATGCATGATCCAACTCAAGAAGATCCTAGAGAATCTGAGGCATCAAAATATGATCTAAGTTATGTTTCATTGGATGGAAATATTGGATGCATGGTAAATGGAGCAGGATTAGCAATGGGCACAATGGATACAATAAAGTTTTTCAAAGGGAAT
This sequence comes from uncultured SAR86 cluster bacterium, assembly GCA_902622845.1. Classification (GTDB taxonomy): domain Bacteria; phylum Pseudomonadota; class Gammaproteobacteria; order Magnimaribacterales; family D2472; genus CACNXK01. The sequence goes on from CACNRI010000006.1 coordinate 21,291, forward strand.
CCTGCGAACTTTCTTGATGTTGGAGGCACAGCTACTCAAGAAAGGGTAGCAAAAGCTTTTAAAATAATTTTGGATGATCCAGAAGTAAAAGTAGTACTTGTAAACATTTTTGGAGGTATTGTTAGATGTGATTTAATTGCAGAAGGTATAGTTGCAGCAATTGATGAAGTAGGAGTTGAAATACCTGTTGTTGTAAGGCTTGAAGGCAATAGTGCAGAAAAAGGACTATCAATCCTTTCTAATTCGTCCTCAAAAATACAAAGTAAGAATAGTTTGGAAGATGCAGCTAGAACTGCTGTGGAGCTTGCAAAATGAGTATCCTAATTGACAAAGATACAAGAGTGCTTGTTCAGGGTTTTACTGGGTCTCAAGGAACGCTTCATTCATCTCAATCTATAGAATATGGAACTAATGTTGTGGGTGGAGTAACTCCTGGAAAAGGTGGAACCTCACACTTAGATTTACCTGTTTTTAATTCAGTTAACGAGGCGGTTGAACAAGTGCAACCAAACGCATCATTAATATTTGTTCCAGCACCCTTTTGTAAAGGTGCAATTCTCGAAGCCGCAGAAGCTGGAATAAAGTTTATTACTTGTATAACAGAAGGTGTTCCAACTTTGGATATGTTAGAAGTAAAAAAGATTGTTGATGGCTTAGGCATTACCCTTATTGGTCCTAACTGTCCGGGTGTTATCACCCCTGGAGAAGGGAAAATGGGAATTATGCCTGGTGAGATTCATCTTCCTGGAAGAGTTGGAATTATATCTAGATCAGGGACACTTACCTATGAAGCAGTGAAGCAAACTACTGATCTAGGTCTGGGGCAATCTAGTTGTGTTGGAATAGGTGGTGACCCAATTCCTGGCTCTTCTTTTATTGATATTTTGAAACTTTTTGAAGTTGATGATCAAACAGACGCAATTGTCATGGTTGGAGAGATTGGAGGAAGTGCTGAAGAGGAAGCTGCTGAATTCATTTCACAGAATGTCACTAAACCTGTTGTTTCATATATTGCTGGTCAGACTGCACCACCGGGAAAAAGAATGGGCCATGCAGGTGCCATAATTTCTGGAGGTAAGGGTACGGCAGATGATAAAATTAAAAAACTTAATGAGAGCGGTGTTGTTGTTGCAAAAAATCTTCTTGAAATAGGCTCTACTGTAAAGTCGCTGATGTCTTGAGGTTTGCACCTACAACCTTTTTCAATCGTAAAATTCCAAGCAAACAAAATACTGAAAGGCCTAAAATCATACCAATCCACATTCCTGCAGCTCCCAATTTGGGACCAATAATCCCGTAAGTCATTACAAATCCAGCAGGAAGAGCAATAATCCAATATGAAATTAATATTAGTATCATTGGCACAAAAGTATCTTTAAAACCTCTCAAGCTTCCAACTGCTGACATCTGAACTCCATCAGGTATTTGAAAAATAGCTGCATACAACAATAAACTTACTCCAAGAGCAATAACCTGAGGATCATTTGTGTAAAGAGAAACCAATGACTCTCTGAAGGTATAGATGGTTATTGTTGTAATTATTGCAATTACAAAGCAAAGCAAAAGAGAACTTCTGGTTGAGAATTCTGCATCCAACAATCTTTGTTCTCCAATAAGATTACCAACTCGGGTAGCTGTTGCAAGACCAAATGCTAATGGAAGCATGAAAAATACACTCGTTATATTGATTGCTATTGTATGACTAGCTATTACTCCTACACCTAGAGCACTGATTATCAAAGCAGCACCACTAAACATACTCAACTCTATGAAAATGCCAAAACCTATCGGGATACCAAGCTTAAAAACTTCTTTAAAGGTTTCTAATTTAGGTAAAGTAATCGATTTAAAGATTCTGACGTCCTTATAAAGCTTTGATTTCATGATAAGAATAGATATCGCAATAGTTTGGAAAATAGCTATTAAAGAAGTTGCATAACCACATCCCACTCCACCAAGTTTAGGAAAACCAAATAAACCATTTACCAAGATAATATCTAGTGGAATATTGATTAGCATCCCAGTAAAAGCAACATAAAAAACAGGAAGCGTTAAGGTCATTCCTTCGCTGAAACATCTAAGACACGTAAATAAACCCATAAAGACAGCACCTATCGCGATAGCTCTTAAATATTCGCTTGTAATGACTGAAACCTCTAAATCAATGGGAAGTAATTTTATTATTGGACCAATATTTATAAGTATTAAAGATAATGCTAAGCCAACCATTAAAGCCATCCACAATATTTGCCTTACCTTATCTTCAATCTGATTAAATTTTTTCGCTCCAAATAATTGCGCAACAATAGGTGTTACTGCAAATAGGACACCACTTAGTGCAAACCAAAGCGGATTGAAGATTGAGTTTCCTATTGCTAGAGCAGCAAGGTCTGTTGTATTGGCTCTTCCTGCAACTATAGTATCTGTAACTCCCATAAGCATGTATGAGGTTTGCGAACCAAATATTGGCAATCCTATAATTACAATACTTTTAATTTCAGAGATATATTTATTCACAAAAGATCACAAATAATTTTCATGTACTTTATCATATAGATTGATATTTAAAAGGAGATAAAAAATTAGAAAAGACAACAGACCATACTGGCTTAAAAAACTTTCTAAAAAGCTTGTAAGCATGTATGTGAAACATTATCTTCGTCCTCAATTTAAACAGCTTGGCAAAGGAGGGGCGTTCTTTAAACCTCAATATCTAAAACTTTTTGGTTCCCATATTAGTGTTGATGACTTCCCTACAATTATTGGAGCACGGGATGCAAATGTTCAACTTACCAGCTGGAATATTGGAGATTGGAAAGGAGAATTAAAAATTGGTAAATATTGTCTGATTACTCCCGGAGTTAGAATCATGGCAGCTGAATCAATTGAAATAGGCGACGCTTGCATGTTTGCTCATGGAGCATATATATCAGATGCTGATTGGCATGGCATTTATGATAGAAGTGAGCCAGTTGGAAACACTAAACCAATTATTTTAAAAGACAATGTTTGGATTGGAGATAGCGCAATTGTATGTAAGGGAGTCATTATTGGTGAAAATTCAATAATTGGGGCAGGTTCCGTAGTCACTAAAAATATTCCTGCAAATGTAGTTGCAGCTGGTAATCCAGCAAAAGTAGTAAAAAATCTTGACCAAGGAGATTTTATTTCTAGAAAAGACTTCTATAAAGATCCTGCTCAACTAGCAAAAGATTTTGATAATCTTGATAAATTTAATCTTAAAGATAACACTTTCATAGGATGGCTTAGGAGTATTTTTGCCCCATCTAAAGATAATTAATGAAATTATTGGTAGATAATAAAATACCTTTTTTTGGTGAATATCTAAAAAAAATTAAAAATCATGATCAATTTATTATTAAATATTTTGATGATAATAATCTTGAGAATGATGATTGTTTGAATGCAGATGCATTATTCATAAGGTCTACAACAAGAGTTAATTCAGAACTTCTTTCAAACTCACCAATAAAATTTATAGGTTCAGCTACTTCTGGATATGATCATTTTAATAATAATATTTTAAATAATTCAAAATATTCGATATACGTAGCTTCAGGATGCAATGCGTCAGCAGTGGTGAATTGGGTACTTTCATGTATTGGTCTTCTGGTTCTTAAGAAAGTGATTTCAAGAAATAGAATGCTGGGAATAATTGGTTATGGAAATGTTGGAAAACTCTTATCAAATATTTTAGAGAATCTAAATATAAAACATAAGATTTATGATCCTTATTTAGATCTTGGAAATATTAATGATATTAAAGATTGTGAGGTTGTATCGATTCATGCATCCTATTCCAAAACCGGTAAATTCCCTTCACATGAATTAATAAATTCTGATTTTTTAGATAGCGCATCGGCAAAAGTAATAATCAATTCTGCAAGAGGTGAAATCATTGATGAAGACTCTATTCTAAATAGTGATATTCTTTATTTATCAGATGTCTTTAAGGGTGAGCCATCACCAAATACAGAACTTATTTCTAAGTGTTTTATAGCAACTCCTCACATAGCAGGATACAGCATAGAGGCAAAACATAACGGAACTTTAATGATTCTAAAAAATTTTTGTGAAGCCAAAAATTTATATAATGATTTGATGGATTTATCTAAAGTCATGGAAATTAAAAATCTTCAACCATTAGAAGATGACTACATATCAAATGGATACCCGGTGAATTTCTTTAAAAATCTAATTGATGTTGAGCAAATCTCTATCGATTTCAAAGAATCATTTTTGAAGAAGGGTATTCCTTTCAACAATATAAGGAATAACCATGAACTTAGGAATGACTTTTTAGGAATTAAAAGAACCTCTGAAACTAATAAACTCTCTTTATTTAGTAATTTATATAAAAATATTTAGTTTCTGTTAGTTATAATTTAAAAATGGCAAAGGAAGATTTAAAAAATAAAGACTGGAAGTCAATTCTTGATGAAGATGCTTATCAAGTTACAAGATGTTTTGCTACAGAGGCGCCTTACTCTGGTAAATTTCTTGATAATAAGAGAGAAGGGACCTATATTTGTATTTGTTGTAAAAAGGAGCTTTTTTCTTCTTCCACAAAATATAATTCAGGTTGTGGATGGCCAAGTTTTTTTCAGCCAATTGATGAAGCATGCATCACAGAATATAAAGATTCATCCCATGGAATGATAAGAACAGAAGTAAGATGTTCTGATTGTGACTCACATTTGGGGCATGTTTTTGATGATGGGCCGCCCCCGACATTTTTAAGATATTGTATAAACTCTCTTTCTTTAGATTTTAATGAGCGCAAATAAAGAGCCTTCAGAACAAAACTTTTTAAGCTCAATAAAAGTAAGTTTCTGGACCTTCTCTTCTAGGATTTTTGGTTTGCTTAGAGATATATCTACAACAAATCTTTTTGGTGCATCTCTGTATCATGACATTTTTGTTGTTGTACTAAGAATACCTAATCTTTTTAGAAGATTCTTCGCAGAAGGGGCTTTTAATCAAGCTTTTGTTCCAATCTTATCGGACATAGAAAAAACAAAAGATCCAAAACAAGTTAAAGACTTCATAGACAGCTTAGCGGGAATTTTAATTTCAACTTTATTTGTTTTTACTGTTATTTGTTTATTATTTGCTCCATTCGTGATTTTTATTTTTGCACCTGGATTTTATTTCGATTCTGAGAAGCAGGACCTTGCGGTAAATGTATTAAGGATTATGTTTCCATATTTAGCACTGATATCTTTGGTTGCATTTGCAGCTGGAATTCAAAATACTCATTCAAGATTTTCATTGCCAGCAGCTACACCAATTATTTTTAACTTAACTTTAATAATCTTTGCGTTGCTAATTTCCCCAAGAATGAGTACGCCTTTGATTTCTCTTTCATGGGGTGTCTTCCTTGCAGGTGTTCTGCAGCTTATTATTCAATTTGCTCCTTTAAGTGCTATTGATAGACTGCCAGTTCCTAAAGTAAATCTTAATAATTCAGATATTCCAAGATTCTTTAAGTTAATAGTTCCAGCAGTTTTAGCTGGAGGAGTTACACAGATAAATTTATTGATAGATACTATATTTGCTTCGTTGCTTGAGACAGGTAGCCCAACTTGGCTATATATATCTGATAGATTGATACAATTTCCTTTGGGAATATTTGCTATTGCTATAGGAACTGTTCTTTTACCTTCATTATCACGTTCGGCAGCAAATAAAGATAATAGTCAGTTTAAGGCCTCCCTAGATAACAGCTTTAGATTAGTAATTTTCATAGCTATACCTTCTCTTATTGGCTTAATATATTTTGCTGAGCCTATTATTGCTTCATTGTTTTATAGAGGTGAATTTTCTGAATTTGACGTTATTAAATCATCTTACAGCCTTGTATTCTTTTGTTATGGTTTACCATTCTTTATGTTAATGAAAGTCTTAACACCCGCATTTTTTTCTAGACAGGACACAAAGACACCATTTTATGTTGCATTATTTAGCCTCTTTCTCAATGCAATCCTCAACTATATTTTTGCCTTTAAGCTTGGGTATGGTCATGCTGGACTTGCCATTGGAAGTTCTCTTGCTGTTCTAGCAAGCTCATGCATTTTATTTTTTGTTTTAATGAAACAAAACCTTCTAAGTTTAAGTATTATTTTTCATAAAACTAATTTTGCAGCAATTTTTTCTTCATTAATTATGTTTTTTGCATTTAATTATTTCGTGGGAATTGATGCTGAATGGATGTCAAAATTTTATGAATACTCTGGATTGGTCAGAATTTCACTTGTCACAGTTATTGTTATACTTAGCTGTCTATTTTATTTTTTTATCTCTAAGTGGGTTTTTAGAGTCTCAAATAAAGATTTTTATTTATAAACATGTATCTGATAAGAGGCCAAAATAATATTAAGCTTTTTAAGAAAAGATTTCCCGAGATTTCTTTGAGCGCAACAATTGGAAACTTTGATGGAATGCATCTTGGTCATAAAGCAATTCTAGAAAAAGTTAAGAAAAATGCTAAAGAAAAAAATCTTTCTACCTTGGTTATATTTACCGAGCCTCATGCTGCCGAGTATTTTTCTAAAGTTAATAATACTTCTCCACCTCCAAGAATAATACCTTGGAGAGACAAGCTAAGGCTTATATCTGAAAATGGCATAGATTTTTGTATGCTACTAAGGTTTGATGAATCTCTTAAATCGATGACACCAGAGCAATTTACAGAAAAAATATTAGAGGAACTCCATATTAAGTCTCTTACGATCGGTGATGATTTTAAATTTGGAAAGGATAGAAAAGGTGATTATCAATTTTTGAAGAACTGGGGCGAATCAATGAGCATTGAGATTGACAAAACAGATACCATAAAAGTTGATGATCAAAGGGTAAGCAGTACAAGAATTAGAGAAGCTTTGATTTCTAATAATTTTAAAAATGCTAATGCTATGCTTGATTGGCATTACAGCTACTCTGGAAAAGTAGTTTATGGAAATCAGCTTGGAAGAGAGATTGGTGTGCCTACTGCAAATATATGGATACCTAAACAAAAACTTCCCATTTCCGGTGTATATGCTGTTAGATGCTTAGTTGATCATGCAAAATATTTAGGTATTGCGAATATGGGAATTCGGCCAACAGTTGGAGGCACTAGGCCTGTTCTCGAAACACATATTTTTGATTTTGAAAAAGATATTTATGGAAGACGTATTAATGTACAATTCATTGAAAAAATAAGGGAAGAGGTTAAATTTGATAGCATTGATCTTTTAAAATCCCAGATTAAAAAAGATATTGAAGAGGCAAAGAAAATCTTAAATTAAAGAAATGGAAAAAGATTACAAAACTACTTTAAATCTGCCAAAAACAGATTTACCTATGAAAGCTGGTTTGCCAAATAAGGAACCAGAGATTCTTTCTTTTTGGGATTCAATCAATCTTTATAATTTAATTAGAGAAGAAAATGCTAAAAAAGATAAATTTATCCTTCACGATGGCCCGCCATATGCAAATGGCGATATTCATCTTGGCCACTCAGTAAATAAAATACTTAAAGATATTGTAATTAAGACTAAGACTTTGCAAGGCTTTGATGCACCTTATGTTCCTGGCTGGGATTGTCATGGATTACCAATAGAACTGAACGTTGAGAAAAAGTTTGGAAGAGATAGTGATACTGTAAAAGATAAATCAAAATTTATTAGTGCCTGTCGTGAATATGCTCTTTCTCAAATAGAAAATCAAAAGAAAGATTTTATACGTCTTGGAGTCTTAGGTGATTGGGAAAATTCATATAAGTCTCTTGATTCATCATTTGAAGCAGATACTGTCAGGTCTTTAGGCAGAATAGTTACAAACGGCCATCTTCAGAAAGGAGAGAAGCCTGTCCATTTTTGTTATGACTGCAAATCAGCCCTAGCAGAAGCAGAGGTTGAATATGAAGACAAAATTTCTAAATCTATTGATGTAAGTTTTAAAGTAAAAAAAGATTCACTCATTAAGTTAAGCGCAGCATTTTCAAAAGAAATAGATAGTTGCAGCTTTGTAATTTGGACTACTACACCATGGACAATTCCAGCAAATGCTGCTGTCTCAATTGGTCCAGAATTAAAATATACCTTATGTAGTTCTAAATTTGGAAACTTAATATTAGCTAGTGATCTCATTGATCAATGTTCAGAACGCTGGGATGAGGATTTAGAGAAGATCAGCGAGGCTAAAGGCAGTGATATCAAAGACGTAGTTCTAGAACACCCTTATCTAAAAAGAGATTCTATTTTAGTTCATGGTGATCATGTCACTACTGAAACTGGAACAGGTTGTGTTCACACTGCACCAGCTCATGGTGTCGATGACCATAATATATGCAAAAAATTTAATATTGAGACAATACATGCTCTGGACGGTAATGGATTTTTTGATGCAGAATATGAAGGCTTAGCTGGTCTCCCCGCAATTAAAGCTGACAACATTGTAATTGATATTCTCAATGATTCAGGAGCTTTAATAAATGTTGAAGATTTTCATCATTCATATCCATATTGCTGGAGACATAAAACTCCTCTAATTTTTGCATCGACCCCTCAATGGTTTATCTCAATGGATAAATCAGGTTTGTTAGAAGGATCCATCCAAGCGGTTAAGGATGTTGAGTGGGAGCCTTCATGGGGATATGAAAGAATTAAATCTATGCTTGAGGGAAGGCCAGATTGGTGTATTTCTAGGCAAAGAAGCTGGGGAGTTCCAATTCCATTAATCATTAACAAAAAAACTGGAGAAATACACCCAAAACAAAACCTCTTATTCAACGAAATTGCTGATCGTATCGATGAGCAGGGTTTAGAAGCTTGGGATAAAGCTAATTTAGAAGATTTAATTGATGATCATGACGAATACATAAAGGCTACTGATACTCTTGATGTATGGTTTGATTCAGGCTCAACACATTTCTGTGTTCTGGATAAGCTATATGGAAAAGATTTAATAGCAGACTTATATCTTGAGGGGTCAGACCAGCATAGGGGTTGGTTTCAATCTTCTTTATTAACTGGAATAGCTATAAATGGTAAAGCTCCTTACAAAGCTGTTTTAACTCATGGATTTGTTGTAGATGAAAATGGTAGAAAGCAATCTAAATCGCTAGGAAATGTAGTTTCTCCTCAAAAAGTTTGTAATAACTTGGGCGCTGATATTCTCAGACTATGGGTAGCATCTACGGATTTTAGAAGCGAGATGGTCGCAACTGATGAGGTTTTGAGACAAGTTGCGGATCAATACAGAAGAATCAGAAATACTTTTAGATTTATGATGGGTAACTTAAATGACTTCAATGACGATTCAAAAAATATTAATCAAAATGATTTAGTTGAAATCGACAAGTGGATAATTAGTGCTGCAATTAAGCTTGATGAGGAAGTTAAAAATTTAAATGATAGTTATGCGTATCATCATGTTGTTCAAAAGATTCATAATTTTTGTGTTCATGAACTTGGTGGTATTTATTTGGACATCATCAAGGATAGAATGTATGTAACAAAAAGCGACTCGCATGCAAGAAATTCTGCTCAATTCGCACTTTTTGAAGTAGCAGATATTTTAATTAGACTCATTTCACCAATCTTAGTATTTACAGCTGAAGAAATTTGGCAATCTCATGATCTTTTTAAAAAACAATCTAAGTCAGTATTTCTGTGTCCAAAAAAATCACTTAATAAGATTGAAAGTTCAATATCTGATGATGATTGGAAAGTAATTTTTGCTGTAAAAGATTCAGTTAATCAAAACATCGAAAAAGCAAGAGCTGATTCTGTTATCAAAGGATCGCTCGATGCAAAAATAAAAATTTCTTGCAGCTCTGAAATCTATGGTGCGCTCAAAAAGATTGATAACGAGCTTAAATTTGTCTTTATTGCATCAGAGGTAGAGCTAATTGAGGATTCAAATACAAAATTAAGTATTGATATAACTAATTATGATCAAAAGAAATGTATAAGGTGCTGGAACAAATGTGAATCCATTGGGTCGCATGAAGATGATCCTGAGATTTGTTCAAGGTGTCATACAAATGTTTATGGCGATGGTGAAGTTAGAAAATTTGTCTAAAGGATATTTAGTCACCCTATGTTTTCTTTTATTCATTGATTACTTATCAAAAATAATCGCTTTAAATTATATTGAAGTTCTTCAACAAAATGACTTCCTTCCATTGATAGATTTCTTAATAGTTTTTAATTCTGGTATTGCCTTTAGTTTTCTAGATTTAAATAACTTTGTTTCCAGATATATCTTATTAATAATTGTCTTTTTTATAACAATGTATTTTTTAAAGATTTTTTTGGATGAAAAAGATAATTTGAAAAAGAAATCTTTTTTACTAATTATAGCCGGTGCTTTAGGAAATTTTATTGATAGGTTGCCAGATGGTGTTGTAACAGATTTCCTCCATTTTAAACCTTTTGATTTCTCATTATTTATTTTCAATTTTGCTGATGCATATATTACTATTGGCGCAGTAATTTTTATATTTAGCGAACTTATTTTGTTAAAATCCAAAAATGAGTCAAAAAACTAAGTTGTCACTTGCAAATCCTAGAGGTTTTTGCGCAGGCGTAGATAGAGCTATTGAAATAGTAAATAGAGCTCTTGATATGTTTGGAAGTCCCATCTATGTAAAGCATGAAGTTGTTCATAATAAAGCTGTAGTTGATGATTTAAAGGAAAGAGGAGCCATATTTATTGAAGAAATTTCAGATGTTCCTGATGATTCAATTATTATTTTTAGTGCTCATGGGGTCTCAAGCAAGATTGAAGAATCTGTTAAATCAAGGAATCTAAAGTTTTTTGATGCAACCTGTCCGCTTGTAACCAAAGTTCACATGGAGGTCATGCGACATGGAAGAGCTAATAGGGACATTATATTAATTGGTCATGAAGGCCATCCCGAGGTAGAAGGCACAATGGGAAGGTATTTTAGTCAAAATGGAAAAATATATCTCGTTCAGGATCTAGAAGAGGCAAAGGAAGTTTCTGTAAATCAACCGGAAAATCTAGCTTATGTTACACAAACTACTCTTAGTGTTGATGAAACAAAAGATATCATAAATGAGTTAATGAAAAGGTTCCCAAACATTGCAGCTCCAAAAAAAGATGATATTTGTTATGCAACCCAAAATAGACAAGATGCTGTTAAGCAACTAGCTCTTGAAACAGATTTCATTATAGTTGTTGGATCAAAAGCAAGTTCAAATTCAAATCGCCTGAAGGAGCTTGCAAATAAGTGTGGAGTTAATTCGATATTAATAGATGAATTTGCTGATCTTGACTTAAATGAATTAAAAGATTGTAGGAATATTGGGCTTACCGCTGGAGCATCTGCACCTGAATCAAAAGTTCAAGAAATAATTTCAAATCTGAGTATTTTCCTTGATGCAGAGATTGAAGAGAAAGGTGGAGTTAAGGAGGATATTTCTTTTAAACTCCCACCAGAATTAAGAGCAAGTTAATGCTCATCTCAAATCACATTCTAGACAGTGCAAAATTAGTCAGATCGCCTAATTATTCCGAAAGGATAAATGACTACGATATACGTTTAATAGTTATACACTGCATAAGTCTGCCACCGAAAATCTATGGTAATAGCTACATTGAAGATTTCTTTTGTAATAAATTGAATACTAATGATCACAAGTACTTTAGAGAAATAAAAGATTTGAAGGTATCAAGCCATGTTTTAATAAAAAGGAGTGGCGAAATTATTCAGTTTGTCCCTTTTAATAAAAAAGCGTGGCACGCTGGATTATCTACTTACAGGAATGAAGAAAATTGTAATGAGTTTTCTATAGGGATTGAGCTTGAGGGCTATCACACAGAAAAATATACAAATAACCAATATGAATCATTGGTAGAAGTCTCAAAGGCACTAATAAATAACTATAAAGATTTAAACAAGGATAATATAGTTGGGCATAGTGATATTTCTCCAGACAGGAAGGAAGATCCTGGGAAATATTTTGAATGGAGCTATTATCTTGAAAGATTATGAATAAAAACTTAACAATGACAGGTCTTGGATTTACTTCAGGTCTGCCTTATATGTTGATCTTTTCAACTCTTTCAATTTGGCTTAGAGATGCTGGTATTGATCTTACAATTATTGGTTTTTTTGCTTGGATTAGTTTGACTTACTCTTTGAAGTTTCTTTGGTCCCCTTTAGTAGATAGATATTCGATACCATTCCTCAATTATTTTGGAAGTAGAAAGAGTTGGATCATTTTGATGCAGATTTTCATTATTATTTTTCTTATTTGTCTCTCAAATGCAGACCCAGTAATAGATATTAAATATTTAGCGACATTCGCAATTTTGATAGCTTTGGCTGGCTCATTTCAAGATATTGCAATTGATGCATTTAGAATAGAGCTTGCAGGAATTGAGGAGCAAGGGAACTTGGCAGCTTATTATCAATTTGGATATAGAGGAGCTATCTTAACTGCAACATCTTTTGCATTAATCTATGCTGAAAATTATTCCTGGGGAAATGCATATTTCTTGATGGCTGCTTTAATGCTTATAGGGCTAATTGCCTTATTAATTACTCCTGAGGCGAAAAATAATGAAAAAAGAGAGCTTACTTTTTTAGAAAATTTTTATGAACCAGTTAAGGATTTCATAAAAAGATTTAATCTATTCGCTGCATCTATTTTGTTGCTAATTGTTGCAACATATAGGCTTACCGATATTGTCATGGGTCCAATGGCCAACCCTTTTTACATAGATATGGGCTTCTCATTGACTGAAATTGGATCTATTGTAAAAATTGTGGCTTTAATAGCATCAATTACTGGTCTCTTTTTAGGAGGAATACTTATTAAGAAAGCTGGTCTTTATAGATCGCTACTTTTTGGAGCATTTGCAGTGATGATATCAAATGTCCTTTTTTCGATCGTCGCTATTTCAGAACCAAATTTAAATCTTCTTTCAGTAATTGTATTCACTGATAGCTTTTCAGCAGGCATTGTTGGTACTGTCAACATAGCATTTTTAACAAGCTTGGTTTCAAAGCATTTTACAGCAACTCAATATGCATTATTAACTTCTTTCATGATGCTCCCAGGCAAGGTATTTAGTGGCTTTTCAGGAATACTTGCGGATTATTTCCAATCTATCTCAGGGGCAGACTATGGCTGGATGTTATTTTTTATCTTCACTTCAATGTTGGCTATACCTGCAATTATCTTAATATCTTTAAACAAAAGTTTAATTCAAAGATGATTTTAGTCGTCAGAGGCACGTTCTTTATATCAATAATTTTAATATTTTATTTAAGCCTAATTCCTGCTTCAGAGCTGGAATTTTTTAACGCTTTATCTTTCATTGGAGATAAGATATCGCATGGTGTTATTTTCTTTTATATATCAATACTCGGAATGTTTTGTGATTTTAAAATCAAATACTATATCTTCATGGCTATAATCTTTTCTTTTGGGTTAACCATTGAAATTATTCACTATGTTCATCCCTACAGATATTTTGAATGGGCAGATTTATTAGCCAATTTTCTTGGAATTATTCTTGCAAGAACAATTTATAAAACGTTCCAAAAAACTTAAAAAAACTATTGATTTAAAACTTTTTAACCATATTTACCTGATTAGGAATATAATTGCATTTTTTAAGAGGTATTTAATAATGAAATTTACACCTTTACACGATAAAGTTCTCGTTAAAAGAACTGAAGAAGAAGAGAAGTCCGCTGGAGGTATAGTTTTACCTGGCAGCGCTACAGAAAAACCATCTCAAGGTGAAGTTATTGCTGTGGGACCTGGTAAAAAGTCTGAAAATGGTGATGTTTCACCAGTTGGTGTTGCAGTCGGCGATACAGTAATTTTTGGCCAATATGGCGGAAACGAAATCAAGATAGATGGCGAAGAGTATCTAATTCTTAGCGAGTCAGATATTTTTGGCGTCGTAAGTTAATTTATTTAAAGGGAGAAATATTATGTCAGCAAAAGATGTGAAATTTGGTGATTCAGCAAGATCTCAAATGCTAGATGGTGTTAACACACTTGCAAATGCAGTCAAAGTTACACTTGGCCCAAAAGGAAGAAATGTTGTTCTAGATAAGTCATTTGGAGCACCAACTGTTACTAAGGATGGTGTTTCTGTTGCTAAAGAGATTGAGCTTGAAAATAAGTTTGAAAATATGGGTGCTCAAATGCTTAAAGAAGTTGCATCTCAAACTTCTGATGAGGCGGGTGACGGAACTACAACAGCTACCGTTCTTGCGCAATCAATCGTAAATGAGGGAAATAAATCAGTTGCAGCTGGAATGAACCCTATGGATCTAAAAAGAGGTATTGATAAAGCAGTCTCAACAGCCGTTGAGTTTGTAAAGTCACTAAGTGTTCCATGCGCAGATGACACAGCCATTGCACAAGTTGGCACAATATCTGCAAATGGTGATACAGCAGTTGGAGAGATCATTGCTGAAGCAATGGGTAAAGTTGGAAAAGAGGGCGTAATAACGGTCGAAGAAGGAAGTGGTATAGATAATGAGCTTGATGTTGTTGAAGGTATGCAGTTCGATAGAGGCTATCTTTCTCCATATTTTGTTACTAATCAAGACAATATGACTACTGAACTGGATGATCCACTAATACTTCTTCATGATAAGAAGGTTTCAAATATTAGAGATATGCTTCCATTGTTAGAGTCTGTTGCCAAAGCTGGTAAGCCATTACTAATAATCGCAGAAGATATTGAAGGTGAGGCACTGGCAACTCTTGTAGTGAATAACTTAAGAGGCATTGTTAAAGCTGCTGCTTGTAAAGCTCCAGGTTTTGGAGATAGAAGGAAGGCTATGTTGGAAGATATTGCAATCCTAACAGGCGGTACAGTTATTTCTGAGGAAGTTGGTCTATCTCTTGAGGGCGCAACTATTGAAGATCTAGGAACTGCAAAAAAGGTTGTTTTGAACAAAGATAATACAACAATTATTGATGGTTCTGGTGATCAGTCAGCTATTGAAGCAAGAGTTAATCAAATTAGAGTTCAAATTGAAGACACTTCATCAGATTACGACAGAGAGAAGCTTCAGGAAAGAGTTGCTAAACTTGCTGGTGGTGTTGCCGTAATTAAAGTTGGCGCTGGATCTGAAGTTGAAATGAAAGAAAAAAAAGCTCGTGTAGAAGATGCTTTACACTCCACCAGAGCAGCAGTTGAAGAGGGCGTTGTTCCAGGTGGTGGAGCTGCTCTCATCAGAGCACTTGAATCTCTTGAAAAGCTTGCAGGCGATAATGAAGACCAAAATGTAGGTATAAGCATAGCAAAGAGAGCTTTAGAAGCTCCATTAAGACAAATTGCATCTAATGCTGGTGAGGAGTCATCAGTTGTAGTTGCAGCAGTCAGAGACGGTAAGGGTTCTCATGGCTTTAATGCAGCTACTGGTGAATATGGCGATATGATTGAAATGGGTATTCTCGATCCTGCAAAAGTTACCAGAACCGCGCTTCAAGCTGCTGGTTCTGTAGCTGGAATGATGATTACTACTGAGGCTATGGTTACTGACATCCCTAAAGATGAAGGAGCTGCACCTGCGATGCCAGATATGGGCGGAATGGGCGGCATGCCAGGAATGATGTAACAAGAAATTAATTTCTACATCTTATAAGCGGGGTTAATCCCCGCTTTTTTTTGCCCTCTTTACTTCAAATAATTTTAATATTATATTTAATAAACATTTCATATAGGGAGTATTATGGATATATTGGCAGATCAATCTTTTTTTAGAGCTTTTCATATTTTGTTTGGAATAGCTTGGATAGGACTTCTTTATTATTTTAATTTTGTACAAGGGGAATATGTAAAAGTAGCTACTCCAGATGCAAAAGCTGACGTTTTCGAAAAGTTAGCACCAAATGCCCTCTGGTGGTTTAGATGGGCAGCATTATTTACGTTTCTAACCGGAGTAATTCTCATTCATCAGATAACAGCAAGAATTGGAACTGAGATTATATTAGGTTTAGTTATGGGAACTCTTATGATGTTAAACGTTTGGGGCATAATTTGGAGAAATCAGAAAATAGTTTTAGGAATGAAAGAGGGTGATGCAGCTGTTGCTGGTGCAAAAGCAGCCTTGGCATCAAGAACCAATACATTATTTAGTGTTCCAATGCTTATGTATATGGTTTATTCAGCTCATGGACAAGTACCATCAAATATATTGGTTCATCCCGAATGGAGCAGCCTCAGTCTCTATATAGGCTTAGGCATTATTCTTGCAATTGAAGCTAATGCAATTTGGGGAAAAATGTTACCTATGATTGCCTCGGTGAGAGGTGTTATTACATCATCATTTGTACTTGCAGTTGTATTGAAACTAATTACAGATTTACTCTAGGTTTAAATTTTTTGGATTTTTACAGAAGTAATTGAATTATTTTTTATCTTAAGAATCTCAAACCTATAAGATTCATTTGTAAAACATAAATTTGCAATAGGAATCTCATCTATTGTTTTTAAAATTAAACCATTGATAGTTTTTGCGTTTTCATCGTTAATAGACCAATTCATAAAACCATTTAAATCTCTTATTTTAGAGTTACCATCAGTAACTACTGAACCATCGGGCTGAAGTGAAAATTCTTTCTCTTGCTCAATAATATCACTTCCAAATTTTCCAACTATTTCTATGAAGATATCTTCTACACTAATTAATCCTTCTATTTCCCCATACTCATCTACAACTAAAGCAATATTATTATCAGTGTCCTGAAATGCATGAAGTTGCTTGGTGAGGTTTGTTGTTAAAGATGCAAAATATGGTTCAGATAACGAAGAATCGAGTGACTTATTAGACTCAAAAGCGCTCAAAAAGTCTGATGAGTCTTTCAAATGAAGCATACCAATGCATTCTGAAATGTTTTGATCATAAACAGGAAGTGTTGAATAAGGTGAATTTTTTATGCTACTTTTTATTTTTTTTAGATCATCTTTAATATTAATTCCCTCAATTTCTGCAAGGGGTATCATAATATCCTCAACAATGAGATTATCCATCCCGAGAACTGCGCTAAGCATTTTTCTATAATCATTTGGAATTAAACTATTTGAATCATCTAAAAGCGTTTTTAATTCATCAGTATTTAAGTTATCAGATTCTGTCGATTTTTTTATATCAACATTTAATAGTTTTAATAATCTTGAACTTACTTGATTTGTAAAAAAAACAATAGGTCTAAAAACAACACTAAGTCTTGATAGCACCCAGGATGATTTTGAGGCGAAGCTTTCTGGATATGCGGAAGCAGTTGTTTTAGGTGTTATTTCTGAAAAGATTAAGATAATTATGGTGAGAACAATTGATCCAAGAAGAACTCTACTCTCAAAAAAGTTTATCATTAGAATTGTAACCAATGCAGAGGCAAGAATATTTGCAAAATTATTACCTACGAGAATTACTGATAACAAGTTATCAGGTTTAGCCAAAAGCTCTAGGGCTCTTTTGGAGTTTTTTTGACCAGATTTTGCTTTATTTCTTAGCTTAATCTTATTTGATGCCATCATTCCAGTTTCTGAGCCCGAGAAGAATGCTGACAATAATAGTAAAAATACTATGGATAAGATTAAGACTAGTAAGGAGGGTTCTTCAGACATCTAAAACTAAATATTCACAAAAAAGGCGATCATTATAAAGATTATTGATAAAAAACTATAGCGAACAATGAATTTTGTTTGTAGATTGAAGTAACGCATTCTTATGAAGGTAGTCATGTAAGTAATCCATGCCATAACCGTGAAAACAATCTTTACAATCAAATAATCAACATTATTAAGATCTAGCATGAATCCAGATGCTAAACCTATTGAAAGCAAGACTAAGGTGAGACCAATGAGCCAAAACACTGTTTTATATCTTGTTTCAATGGGAATATGGTCACTTGTAGAAGTATTTAGAGATTTAGTAAGTCTTATTTTTCTAGTTAACAAAATTATTTCTAAAAATGACATTGTTAAAACCAAGATCGCTAAGCTTGAAAAAAATATATGCAATCTAAGAGCATCAAGTTGATTGAAATTTTCATTAGGAATTAGGCCCCAATAATAGACATTATTTGAACCCGCAACATCAGGTAACAAAAAAGAGAAGGCTAATATTGATAACGTTGCAGAAATTAATGTCGAAGATTTCAATCTTATGATGAATCTTAAGCCTACAAAGACTAAAACACTCAAAAGTAGGGCAAGTGGGAAAGGTTCTATCATTTAAAGAAATTATACTTTTTTACTACCAAAATCATCAAGGTTAACCTAAAATACTCCAACTAAATTTAACTTATAGGAATTATGGTAGTTATTAGACTTTCTAGGAGTGGGGCGAAAAAAAACCCTTACTACTTTATTACAGTTGCAGATTCAAGAAATGCAAGAGATGGCGCTTTTATTGAAAGACTCGGATTTTATAATCCTTCAGCTCAAGGCCAAGAAGAAACATTACGTATAGACATTGAAAAAGTGGATGAATGGGTATCAAAAGGTGCTCAGATTAGTGATAGAGTCAAAAGATTAATTAAAGATTCTAAATTATCACCGGAAGAACTTGATGCAAGAAAAGCTGCAAAGAAAGATAAAGCTGATGCAAAGAAAGCAGCTGCATTAGCTGCTAAGCAAGAAGAAATCAAAAAACAAGCAGAGGAGGCTGAGGAAGAAGCACCTGCTGAGGAAGCTGCACCAGAAGAAGCACCTGCAGAAGAAGCTCCTGCTGAGGAAGAAGCACCTGCAGAAGATGCACCCGCTGAGGAAGCTGCACCAGAAGAAGCACCTGCTGAGGAAGAAGCACCTGCAGAAGAAGCTCCTGCTGAGGAAGCTGCACCAGAAGAAGCACCCGCTGAGGAAGAAGCACCTGCAGAAGAAGCTCCTGCTGAAGAGGCACCTGCAGATAATCCTGAAGAATCATCTGATTCCGAAGATGAGGATGAAAAGTCCTAACGATATTTCTAGCTCTGATTTAATAGCAATCGGCTCTATTGGAAAAAGTCATGGCTTAAAGGGCTCATTCTTTTTGAACTCCTATTGTGATCCAGAAGATAACTTTTTTAATTACAAGCGTTTTTTTCTAATTCAGGAAAAAAAGATCTTAGAGTTCAATATCAAATCAAAGCACATTAAGTCGAGCAAAAATATTGTAAATATTTCAGGAATTGAGACCGTTGAAGAAATTAAAAAACTTACGAACTCTGAAATTTATACTTTAAATGAATATCTTAAACCTGAAGATGGTGAATATTATTGGAAAGACCTTATTCAGCTGGAAGTCTATAATGAAAATAATGAGTTTATTGGTATTGTTGATGAAATAAGGAATTATGGTGCAAATGATACTTTGGTAATAAAGAACAAAACTTCTCAGTTACTAATACCTTACGTAAAAGATATATTTATTAAGAAAGTTGATTTAGTTAAAGGTTTTTTGATAGTTGATTGGGATAAAGATGAACTTTAATTTAGTAACAATTTTCCCTGAAATTACGAAATTATTTGATTTTGGAGTTATTGGAAGGGCTATTGAAGAAGATTTAATTTCTATGAATAGTTTGAATCCGAGGGATTTCTCAAAAAATACCAATAAAAATGTGGATGATGCACCTTATGGCGGAGGCGAGGGAATGGTTATGATGGCAGAGCCGTTAGCACTTGCAATGAAATCAATAAAAAATAAGGGAAAGGTACTTTTGATGAGTCCTCAGGGAGAGCGTTTATCCAATACTCATATTGATGGGTTGCTGGACGAAAAATCAATTACTATCATTTGTGGAAGGTATGAGGGCATCGATGAAAGATTTATTGAAAATTATGTTGATAAAGAGTTTTCTATAGGCGACTTTGTCCTTAGTGGTGGAGAAATACCAGCATTAGCTTTAATAGATGCATTATCCAGAAAGATTCCAGGCGTTCTTGGTAACCAGGAATCTTTTAAAAACGATTCTTTTGAAAATAATCTTTTAAAAGGACCTGTATATACTAGACCACAGAAATTTGAAGGAAAGGATGTCCCTGGAATTTTATTATCAGGTGATCATGAAAAAATTAATGACTGGAAGATTTTATCTTCATTACAACGAACTCTTAAAAGAAGACCCGACCTATTAGATAGTGTAAAATTAACAAAAAAACAAAAAAAACTCTTGGATAATTTGTTATCTAAGCGTATCCTATAGGCCTTTTTAGAGCTAATTATGAGTGACGATAAAAAAACAGAAAGAAAGGGTTTCTTTTCCAGAATATTTGGAGGACTTACAGGTTCTTCTGAAAGTGATGTAAAAGAAAAATCATCTGTTGAATTGCCATCTACTTCAGCAATAAAAGCTATGAAAAAAGCTGATATTGTTTCTACTGCAAAGGAGCATGGTTTAGAGCTTGATATTTCAAATACTAAGGCTCAACTCCTTGAGTCATGGGAAAATCATTTTTCAAATGATGACTCTCCATCTGCAGTGGACGATGCAGCAGAAGCAATGGCA
>CACNRI010000007.1 GCA_902622845.1 uncultured SAR86 cluster bacterium
AAAAAACCTCTTCTTATATCTACTTTCCATGGTCTTTACAGTTTTCCCATTTATTCTAAAGTTATGTCGTTTGTTGATCACTCGATTGCAATATCTAAAACTGTTGAGAGGTATATTCTTGAAAATTACAGACTAGATAAGGACGATATCACTGTTATTCCGAGGGGATGCGACCCAATAGAGTTCAACAATAATGTAATTAATCCTGCTGATAAAGCTAATATAATTGAAGAGTTCCCACAAATTGTTGGAAAAAAAATATTAACAATTCCAGGAAGGATTACTAAATGGAAGGGCGTAGCAGAATTTATTGAATTATTATCATTACTTGATGACAATTATCATGGGCTCATTGTTGGACCAACTGCAAAATCTAAAAAAAACTACCTGAAGAAACTACAAAATAAAGTTTCTTCATTGAATTTAGAAGATAAGATTACTTTTACTGGCTCTAGAAGAGACATTGCTAATATTTACAAAATATCAGATGTGGTCTTTAACTTATCACAAACACCTGAGCCTTTTGGTAGGACTATGATTGAGGCAATTGCATGTGGGACAAAAGTGATAGGATGGAATCATGGAGGAGCTTCAGAGATATTAACAGAATTATTCCCACAAGGGCTCGTAACATTGAATGATATGAATATGCTTTTAAAAACTACTAATCAAGTAACTTCATCAAACTCTTTACCAAGAGAAAATATATTTACAGCAAATAGAATGACAAACTCTACGATTAACTTATATCAGAATCTAATAAGTTAGAATAAACAGTAAGCATACTATTATTTGCTTTTGCAAATGTAAAATCAGCCCTAACTTTTTCAAATGAAGCACTTTGATCAATAGTTGAAATTTGATCTATTGAGTTCTTTATGAGTTCACCAAGATCTTCAAGGGAGTCTGGATTACATAAATATTCCTCATCCAAAATATCAGGCATATGCCCAACCTTGGTAGAAATTACTTTTATTCCTCTCAGTAATGCTTCTAAGGCAACTCTGGGTCCACCCTCTCTTCTGGAAGAGATTATCAACATTCTTGCTCTTGAATAAAACTCATCAATTTGATTTTTTGAAACACTTTCCTCAATGAAAATCTTATTTTCTTGTGAGGTATCCTTTATTTGTTTTAAAAGATTCTTTTTTAGTCTCCCGCTTCCTAAAATTATTAGTTTTTCATCTATATCTTTCCAGGCATTTATTAAAATATCGAATCCTTTTTCTTTTACTAGTCTGCCTATTGCCAAGAAGTACTCCTTTCGTGAGCCTGAGTCATAACTGATTGGATCAAGTGCCCAGTTACTTATAACTAATTTATTTTTATTTTTAAGCTTATCTAGATAAGTTTCATTTCCCACAGTTATAAAGTCAGCTTTATTAAACTCATCAAGATTCTTTTTTACACCATGAATTGTTGCAACGTGTTTTACATTGAAGAAGCTTTTTATTTTATTAATCATATAAGTTGGTTTCGTAGCATGAGTATGAATAATATCTGGTGATATTTCTTTTATTAGAAAAAATAAGCGCAAAAGTCCAAGAGGGGAGTTTCTTCCAAGCGAACTAAAGTGAATTTTAGATACGTTGTTATTGAATTTCTTAAGTATAGATTTGTTTGTAACTATTATTACCTGATGATTATGAGATTGTTCATTTGAGATTTCATCAACATACTGCTCGATTCCAGCAAAGGTATCACTTGAAAGAAAATGACATATTCTCATTTTTTAAATCTCTTCTCTATTTCATATACAACCTTTTCAACTTCTCTAAATGTATCATGCAGTATATTGGGTTTATTTAAGACTATTGTTCTTATTTCACTATTTTCTATATATTTCTCTTCTAAGAAACCTGCATATTTATTATTCTTAACTTCATCTATTAGTCTGGTTATCTTATTTTCTTTAGGAGAATGCATATCAAAAAGATAAGTTTCACCGCTTGAAGATAATGATTCAAATATCATATTTACTGAATCAGGAGTCACAAATTTAAATTTTGCTTTTGGTAAATAATCATCAAGGGGCTCAAAGTCCTTATTCACGTCTATAAATTTTTCAATTGAAGTATTTTGTTTAATTTTCTCATTAAAGCTTTTCGGAGTTCTTCTTGAATTAAAAATTATCCAACTAGTATCTGGAAATAAGGAAATTACAAAATCAATTTGAGAAATTAAATAATCATCATCAAAATTAAAATGTTTATTTACTCCTCCTATAACAATTAATCCAATATTTTCTAGCTTTGGATTGATGTTAACTTTAGATAATGAACCAATGTATGTAAAAACATTATTTGGAACCATTTTATAGTCATGCCTTGGAGCAACAATTAGATCAAATTTAGATTCAAAAAATTGTGGCTTCATAACAGATATAACTTTTGTTTTATTATCAATTTTGTATCTCAACATAGGAATTGTAGTTGCTGAACCTGCACCAATAATAATGTCTGGAATTGAATCTTGTTTTGGTTTAATTTTTAGCAAGTATAATAAAAGCTCTAACCAGACTGGATTTCTTATGTACCTCTCCTCAATAAGAAGATCTTGCGTTAATGCCAAATTATCTAATATTGCAAGAACTTGCTTTTCATGACCAATTTTTGAATCTTTAAACCAACAAATCTTCATAAAACAACATTATCTTTTATTTTTAATTAAAATATACACATATATTATGATCGTTCAAAACAAAATAGATAAATTGTTAAGGGATAACTTGAATGTTTCTAAATTAATCATTAGAAATGATAGCAATAAGCATAATGTGCCACCAAACAGTGAATCACACTTTAACGTTCAGATTGTGTCTGATGATTTCAAGGATTTATCTCAAATTCAAAGACATAAGAAAGTTTACAAAGCCGTTGATAGTTTGCTTACCGAGATTCATGCACTTTCGATCACAGCCGTAACAACTTCAGAATTTGAAGAAAGCCCATCCTTAAGAGATACACCAGATTGTGAAAATTAATGAAAATTAGCGTTGAAAAATATATCGATATTATTCTAAAAAACTCTTTGATTAGCTTCTTCGTACTTTTTATATTTTTAGTAAGCTTGTATCCAGGTATTTCAAACTTCCAGCTTGACGCATCATCTGATTCGCTAGTTTTAGAAAATGATCCAGATCTCAAGACATACAGAGAAATGGGTAACTTATTTTCTGATTCTGATTTTCTTATTGTTACTTTGCGCCCCAATGAGGGTATTTTTAATAACAAATCGCTCCAAAGAATAGAAAAGATAGAGAATGAGATTCTTAAAATAGATGGAGTAAATCAAGTTTTATCTATTCTTGATGCACCTATAGTTGAACAACCAAAAGTCTCTCTATCGGAAATAGGTGACAACATAAAATATTTGCTGGATGAAAGTATTGATCTGCAAAAAGCAAAACAGGAAATATTAAGTAACCCTATTTATCAAGAATTAATTGTAAGTAAGGATGGTTCAACAACAGCATTTCAAATCTTACTTGATAAGAATGAGAGTTATGAAATCTTAATTCAGCAAAGATATGATCTGCTTAACTCAGACAAGCAAAGCACTTTACTTGAAGTTAATCGTAAAATTAATGAACAAAATTCATTAATTCAAGAAAAAGAAAAAAGGATTGTTGCAGAAATAAGATCTGTAATAAACAACAACAGAGATTTTGGTGTACTTTTCTTAGGTGGCCCAGCAATGATAGCTAATGATATGATTGAATTTATTAAGTCTGATCTTTCTATTTTTGGTCTATTAGTCTTTTTAATTTTTGGATTTTTACTATATTTTTTCTTCAGAGACATTAAGCTTGCACTAATACCCTTAGTAAATGCAGCTTTAGTTATTTATACAACAAGTTCTATTTTAGGATATGCAGATTGGAAGATAAGTGTTGTTTCATCAAACTTTATTGCTTTGCTTTTAATTTTAACTATTTCTATAAGTGTTCACGTTATAGAAAGATTTGTTGAGCTTAAAAAACAAGATCTTGATGGTCGATTAGTTTCTGAGACATTCACTCAAATGTTTACACCTTGTTTTTTTGCAGTCCTTACAACTGGAGTAGCCTTTCTTTCTCTTATTTCTGGAGATATAAAACCGGTTTTAGAGTTTGGAAAAATGATGACCGTTGGAATCATTATTGTATTCATATTTACATTTACACTTGTTCCTTTAGCATTTCACAACTTCAGCTTTGGTACATTGCAAGCATCATCAAAGATTGGCAGGCTACCAACAAAAATAGGTAAAAATACTATTACCAATAAGGCAACAATCTTCTCAGCCTCAATATTTCTAGGCTTATTATTTATTATTGGTGTAAATAATTTAAAAGTTGAGAATAAATTTATAGATTATTTCAAAAAAAATACAGAAATATATCAAGGCATGTCAGAACTTGATGAAAAGCTTGGTGGAACCGCAACTCTAGATATTATTATTTATGAGCCTGATAATTATCTTGTAGGTGGGGGTGAGGCTAGTGATGAATTTGATGATCTTTTCGATGAGGATATATTTGAAGATGACAACAGTGAGTCCTCCGGTTATTGGTGGAATATTTATAACTTAAAGAGACTTGAAGAAATTCATGATTATCTTGATGATAACGAATATATAGGAAAGGTTTTGAGTGTATCGAGTGGCATAAAGCTTGCTCGTAAAATTAATGATAATAATGAATTAAATGATCTTGAGCTTGCATTGTTAAGATCAGTCTTGCCAGAGGATATAAAAGATACTATTTTAAATTCTTATATTTCTGATGATGATTCCATTGTGAGGATTTCCACCAGAGTCTATGAGAGTTCTGAATCTTTAAATAGAGACTTTTTATTGAAAAAAATTGACTCAGATTTGCAGCAAAGATTTGGAATATCTAGTGACAAATACAAAATTACAGGGTTAGCAGTTCTGTATAACAACATGTTGCAATCTTTATTTAGCTCGATGCTTAATTCAGTACTTATTGTTTATACCGTAATTGCATTAATGTTATTAATTCTTTTTAGATCAGTAAAAATCATGCTA
This sequence comes from uncultured SAR86 cluster bacterium, assembly GCA_902622845.1. Lineage (GTDB taxonomy): Bacteria > Pseudomonadota > Gammaproteobacteria > Magnimaribacterales > D2472 > CACNXK01. The sequence continues at coordinate 5,032 of CACNRI010000007.1, forward strand.
GCTGGATTGTTGCCGAATATTTTGATTGGTCTAGGAGTTCTTGGAACAATGGGCTTGCTTAAGATTCCACTTGATATTATGACTATTACAGTTGCTTCAATCAGTGTTGGAATTGCAGTTGATAATACAATCCACTATCTGTATAAATTTAAATCTGAATATGAGCTAAATAATGATTTCAATGAGGCCATGATTAGATCTCATTCAACTATAGGAAGGGCAATTTTTTATACTGCGTCTACAATATCTCTTGGATTTTTAATTTTTTCCTTCTCTAATTTCATTCCTACAATTTACTTTGGTATTTTTACAGCACTAGCAATGTTTTTTGCATTTTTAGTATCATTAACTTTATTGCCAATTTTATTGGATAAAATGAGGGCTTTTGAATAGGATTATTTTATGGGACCACTTAATGGAATTAAGATTTTAGAATTTGCCGGAATTGGGCCGGGACCATTTTGTGGCATGCTGCTAGCAGACCTTGGAGCTGAGGTTATCAAAATAAGTCGACCTGAGTCTAAAGGAAATGGATCAAAGTATGATTTAAATGATAGATCAAAGTTTTCAATCACATTAGACTTAAAAAATGATGAATCAATTAACGAATTAAAAAAATTAATTGGTCAAGTAGATGCGGTATTTGAAGGATTTAGACCAGGTGTAATGGAAAAATTAGGTCTCGGCCCAAATGATTTATTAAGTATCAACGAAAAGCTTGTCTATGGAAGAATGACTGGATGGGGTCAAGAGGGCTTGTTTTCTGATATGGCTGGACATGATTTAAATTATTTAAGTATTACGGGCGCATTAAATGCTATTGGAAGAAAAGATGAGCGGCCTCCAGTTCCCCTGAATCTCATTGCTGATTATGGTGGAGGAGGAATGTTATTGGCGGTAGGTATGCTTTCGGCTTTAATCAATTCCCAAAAAACTGGAAAAGGACAAGTAGTAGATGCAGCAATGATTGATGGAACTTCTATGCTAATGAGCTTGTTCTATTCTTTTTATGGCTCAGGAGTCTGGACCAACGAAAGAGAGTCTAATCTTCTCGATGGCGCAGCACATTTTTATGATACTTATGAATGTAAAGATGGTAAATATATAGCTGTAGCCTGCATTGAGGATAAGTTTTATAAAGAGATGCTAGATAAATTAGAGATCACAGATGAAAAATTCTCAAAGCAATTCAGTAAAGATATTTGGCCAGAGCTTAAATCTCAGCTTGGAGAAAAGTTCCTCCTAAAAAATAGAGATGAGTGGGCAATGATTTTTAAGAATTCAGATGCTTGTATCACCCCAATTCTTGATTTGGATGAGGCACCAAAACATGAGCACAATATATCAAGATCAACATTTATTGAGCGTGATGGAGTAGTTCAACCAAATCCATCTCCAAGATTTTCAGAAACACCTCTAGAAATAAAAAGTTCGCCAAAAAAAATTGGTGAAGATAATGTCCTAATTTCAGAAAAATATAACATTAATCTTTAGAATGTATTCCAAAGAAAGACTTACTATTATTAAAAACCTGTTTATTAAATTCTTCTAGGCTTATATTCATTAAAGCTGCTATTTCATTAGCAATATGGGGTAAAAACTTAGGTTCATTTCTATTATTCTTAGGCTTAATTTCCAAATTCCTTGGGATTAGATATGGCGCATCTGTTTCAATCATTAGCTTATCAATAGGAATATTCTTGATGCTTTTTCTTAAATCTTTGTTTCTCCTTTCATCGCATATCCATCCAGTTAATCCAATATAAAGATTTCTTTCAAGATAATCATCGAGTTGAGATTGAGTGCCAGTAAAACAATGAACAACACCTTTAGGTATATCTAAAATATATTTATCAATAACTTTTATAAAATCATCATGAGCATCTCTTTGGTGAAGAAATAAAGGTAAATTATTTTCAATTGATATCTTTATTTGTTGCTCAAAAGCACTTAATTGACTCTCAAATGAAGATAGATTTCTAAAGAAATCTAATCCAGTTTCGCCTACCGCAGACGGGTGATGTAAATTTATAGAATCCTTTAGAAGCTGAAGATTATATTCATTTAATTCATTTGCGTTATGTGGATGTACTCCAAGAGTAAAGCATGAATTTTCTTTAAATCTGTTATTTAAATCTTTTATAAAATCTAATTCATCTATAGAAGAGCAAACAATATTAAAGTAATTTACATCATGAGAAATAGCATTAGTAATTACTTTTTTTCTATCACCTAAAAACCTATCACTTGCTAGGTTAAGAGCAATATCGAAGTATCCATTCATAATTTAGAGTATTTAAGCTTTATCAATTACAATTATGAAGGAAATTATTGAAAAATGAGCTTTTTTAAACAATTTGAAAATTCTATTGCTATTGATAGGTCAGATGAAAATCTTTTTTCTATGACTCCATCAAAAGATTACTTTGTAGGTAATACGCCTCATGGAGGGTACCTCACAGCAGTAATGCAAAAAGCAATATCACTTAGCATGCCGCATCCGCATCTAATAAATTCAAATACTCTTTACTTAGATAGAACTGAGCCAAGAGAAATAAGCATTAAAGTTGAAAAAATAAGGGAAAGTAGAGGCTCTTCAGTCGGACAGGTTTCGTTAATCCAAGATGATAAATTAAGATGCATGATGACAGGAATATGTTCTGATTTTCATTATATGAATGGTGTAAATGATCTAGAAACACTCCCTCCAGAAATCTTTAATAACGAAAGAGACTCATTTATTCCACTAAACTTTGATAATAAAGAAGAGGGTATTACTCCAAGCTTCATAAAACAAACTCATTGTGAGATCGCTATAAAGCATGCGTGGTGGCTAAAAAATGAAGGTGACTTAGGTGATGAAGCAAGATGTTCAGGCTTTATCTCAATGGGTGATGAAATTCCTGATCAATTTGTCCTGTCTTTTTATTCCGATTTTTTTCCTCCAGTTGTAATGAATAAGTATGGACCCCTTGGATGGGTACCAACACTTTCATTAACAACGAATATTAGACAGCTTCCAACAACAAGTGAGCTTTTTATGGATGTAAAAGCAAAAGATCTAAACAAAGGTTTCTTCGAACAAGATTGTCAGATTTGGGATTTAAATAAAAATTTAGTTGCAACGAGTAGACAGCTAACTAGAATACTAAAGTCAGAAGAAAAATTACCATATTTAATTTAACAATAAGGATAAGTTATGAAATTTAAAGGTACTAAAAAATACGTTTCTACAGAAGATCTGAGTATGGCAGTAAATGCATCTGTCACGCTTGAAAGACCTTTATTGATTAAAGGAGAGCCAGGAACAGGTAAAACCTTACTCGCTATTGAGGTCGCCGAATCATTAGGAAAAAGGCTTATCGAGTGGCACATAAAATCTACTACAAAAGCTACGCAGGGACTATATGAGTATGATGCAGTTACAAGACTAAGAGACTCCCAATTAGGTGATGAAAGAGTTAAAGATATCAACAATTATATTAATAAAGGAAAATTATGGGAGGCTTTTGAAGCAGACGAGCAAGTTGTTCTTTTGATTGATGAAATTGATAAAGCTGACATTGAATTTCCTAACGATCTTTTACAAGAGCTCGATAGAATGGAGTTCTATTGTTACGAAACAGATCAAACTATTAAGGCTAAACATAGACCAATAATTATCATAACTTCAAATAATGAGAAAGAACTTCCAGATGCATTTTTAAGAAGATGCTTTTTTCATTTTATTCAGTTTCCAGACAGAGAAACTATGGAAAAAATCGTTGCTGTACACTATCCAAAAATAAAGAAAAAACTTGTAAAAGACGCACTAGATGTATTTTTTGATGTAAGGAAAATACCAGGTCTCAAAAAGAAACCATCAACATCAGAGCTAGTGGACTGGTTAAAACTTCTTTTATCAGATGACATACCAGATGAAATATTAAAAAATGCAGACTCTTCTAAAGCAATACCTCCTCTATATGGAGCCCTTCTGAAAAATGAACAAGATGTTCAGCTTCTTGAAAGACTTGCTTTTATGACAAGACGGGAAGTAAATAACTAATAAATGTTAATAAATCTATTTAATACTGTTAAATCTTCTGGAGTACCTTGCTCTCTGAGAGAATTGCTCGACTTGATTGGAGCACTTGAAGCTAGGATTGCTTACTCAGATATGAATGATTTCTATTATTTATCTCGTGCAATATTGGTAAAAGATGAAAAACATTACGATAAATTTGATAGAGCCTTTGAGATATATTTTAAGGGAATGGAAAAATTAGAAGATATTTTTGCAGCTCTTATTCCCGAAGATTGGTTAAGAAAAGAATTTGAAAAACAGCTTACTGAAGAAGAACTAAAAGAAATTAAATCATTAGGTGGATTGGAGAAGCTTTTAGAAGAATTTAAAAAAAGATTAGATGAACAAAAAGAAAGACACGAAGGTGGTAATAAGTGGGTAGGTACTGCTGGAACATCGCCTTTTGGTAATTCAGGAAATAATCCAGAGGGGATCAGAGTTGGCGGAAAAGGCGGCGGTGGTAATGCTGTCAAAGTTTGGGAGCAAAGACAATACAAAAACTTAGATGATTCCGTCCTAATAGGCACTAGAAACATAAAGATGGCATTAAGACGTCTTCGTAAGTTTGCAAGGCAAAGTAACAATATGGAACTTGATATGTCAGGGACTATTAAGAATACAGCAAAGAATGGAGGTATTCTTGATATAAATATGCTTCCTGAGAGAACTAATGCTGTTAAAGTTTTAATCTTTTTTGATGTAGGTGGTTCTATGGATCCATATGTAAAGGTATGTGAGGAGTTATTTTCTGCAGTAAAAACAGAGTTAAAAAATTTGGAATATTTTTATTTTCATAACTGTATATATGAAACGGTATGGAAAGATAACAAAAGAAGAAGCCAGGAACGATTTAAATTGCATGATGTTATAAATAAGTATTCATCAGACTACAAAGTCATTCTTGTTGGTGATGCAACCATGGCTCCTTATGAGATTACAAATCCAGGAGGAAGCATTGAGCATTGGAATGAAGAGCCGGGAATTGATTGGCTGAAAAGAATTTCAAATCATTTTGAAAAAATAGCTTGGCTTAATCCTGTGCCTGATGATCATTGGGAATATACTTCTTCAGTATGTCTTATCAAAGAGATATTTGAAGATAGAATGTATCCGCTTACACTTAGTGGACTAGAGAATGCTATGGGGGATTTATCAAAATGAATGATATGAAAAAAGTTGAGAATTACGGGATAAAATGGGGTCCTTTCACTCTTAAGATACCATTTATTCACATAAAATTTCTTACTGCTGAATTTTTACAAGGTATGGTTATATCTGGTGCTACTGCGTTTGCAGGAGCTCCAGTTGTAATGGCACTTGGCTTGTCATTTGAGGAAGCTGTCGCATGTTGCTTTATTGCAAGTACTTTAATAACTGCTGGACCAATTATTTTTGGAGAACCTTTTGCTCCTGGATGGGTTACACCAGCTCTACCTCTTGTAATAGCTTTTTTTATGTCAAAAGGATTTTTTGATGGATCCTACAGAGTTGAAACATTTCAGTATATGGCTGCTATGTGCATAGAGTTTACTGCAATAATATTGCTTTTAGGAATGACTGGTTTAGGCAGGGTCATTACAGAAAAGATCCCTAACGCTTTAAAATCTGGAATTATTCTTGGCGCAGCTTTAGCTGCATTTCATCAAATATTTTTTAGTGATTATGAAAGATATATAGGTGATGCTCCAATATCAATGATTTTAGCCCTTGTTATTTGTTCAGTTACTACTTTTTCTGAGCCTTTTAAAAGAATGGCTTTAAAGAATAAGGT
>CACNRI010000008.1 GCA_902622845.1 uncultured SAR86 cluster bacterium
GGAAGATCATTATATGACCAAATTAAATTACAAAACTTACATGTAGACCTTTTGGTTAACAATGCAGGTTATGGGAGATGGGGAACCTTTCATGAGGTAGAGATGGATGATTATGCTGAGATGATTCAACTAAACGTAACCTCCTTAAGCGAGCTATCACATTTATTTATTCCAGATATGATTGAAAAGGGTGAGGGTGGAGTTATAAATGTCGGTTCTGTGGCTTCTTTGACTCCAGTTCCTTACTCAAGCGTATATGCAGCAACAAAGGCATATGTTCTGTCACTTAGCGAGGGCTTAAGATATGAATATAGAAACGCTAACATAAGTATTATGGCTCTTTTACCAGGAGCAACTGTTTCAAATTTTGGTCGAGTGGCTACAGCAAAGTCAGATAAATTAAGGGAAAGATTGAATAAAAGATCTAAAAGTGCTACTGGTTCGATTTTTCAAACCTCTCATGAAGTAGCTGTCGAATGTCTTGATGGATTTGCAAAAGATAAGCAATTTATTATTCCTGGAAAAGGGAATAGAAGAACGGCATTAATTACAAAGCTTATGCCCAGAACAAAAGTACTTAATACTGTTGGCAATTTTTTTAAGAAGATAGCCGGATGATATCTGATAATGTAAAATCTTGCCATTGGAGAGGTGGCAGAGTGGTCGATCGCGCTACCTTGGAAAGGTAGTATACGGGCAACCGTATCCAGGGTTCGAATCCCTGTCTCTCCGCCATTGTATTTTTTGCTTTTTTTGTACAAAATATACACATAAAGGGAAACAAATGCCTGATTTTAAAAAACAACTTGCTACATTCGTTCAAATGCTAAGAAACATTGAAGATGAATTTAAGCTACATTCTTTGACACCAAATGAGCAAGCAGTTTTTTATACTATCTTGAAATCAAATGATATATGTAACATTTCTAAAATTGTTGACGAATCAGGCTTATCTAGATCGACTGTTTATAAAATTCTTAGAAAGCTTGAAGATAATAATCTTATTGAAGCATTTCAATCGGAGTCAGATAAACGTGAATCAATTGTTTCTCTAAAGGTCTGATTTGAGTTCAATTAATAACCTTAAATATTTTCTTGAGGTATCCATTACCACTTTTATATCTTTTAGTCTTCTATATGTAATTTGGATTTTCTTTATCATTAGTTCTGAGACTGCATCTGGTTTTAATGGCAGCATCATGTATGTACCGCATGCAGCTAGGGTGCTTACAATCTGTTATTTTGGTATTGCAGCCATTCCAGCACTTTATGTTGCCCATGTTACTTGTACTTTTCTTATTGGAGGCTTATATGGATTGAATAACCTTCCATTGTTTGATTTACTTGGCACATCTTTTTTATCAACCATCTGTGTTTTAATTGCTCTTTATGCAATGGCTGGATTAGGATTTAAAATAAGAACTCTTCCTTTTTATGAGTTTACAAAAGATTCTGTTTATTTAGATCTAAGAAATCATAAGCATATAATTATGGTGACTGTTTTTAGTGCAGCGGTTCATTCTTTGTCCCTTTATGTTTACAATTATTTAAGGGCTATTTCATCAAATCCGGAAATGTTTGTTAGATTTTTTGTTGGAGACATCCTTGGAACCTTGGTAACAATTTTTACATTATCTTTTATGTTATTTGCATTTTTCCGTGAAAGATAAATTAAATCCATTTCATCTTGCAATACCTGTTTCTAATTTAGAGGAGTCAGTTGCTTACTATAGAGATACTCTTGGTCTTCGAGAGGGAAGGAGTTCAAATAAATGGGCTGATTTTGATTTTTTTGGTCATCAACTAGTCTGCCATGTTTCAAATATCATCAATGAGCAAATTACTAATCCTGTAGATGGCGAAGAGGTCCCAGTTCCACATTTTGGAGTAGTCCTTTCTATTGAAAAGTTCGAAGAATTTTTATTGCAAATAAATGATAAAAATATTGATTTTATTATTAAACCAACCATCAGATTCAAAGGGGAGATTGGAGAACAAAGAACAATGTTTTTTAGAGATCCATCGGGTAATGCTATTGAAATTAAGGCATTTAAAGACATGAATAAGCTATTTAGCTCATAAATACTTGACTACTGTATAAATATACAGTATATTTGAAATATGAGTAATGTAATAAATGTAAATTTCCAAGATACTATTATTTCTCAATGGGAAGAAGCTGTTGATAAGGAGTCAGCTGAAAAGACTCTTGCTTTTAAATACTTCAATGGAAACAAAGAAGATCTTAACAACTACTTATTTCCTAGGGATAAAGTGATTTCGGCTAAAAACACCTTCTGTTTTTCAAATTGTCAACAGCTAGAATTATTATAATTTAACTGTTAACAATATCTATTTGCTGTATATAATAAAAACTGGATGTCGCTATATCGCGGTTAATATGGGGGCTGCTTTATAGTATTTAATATTACCCTCACAAGGAGGTGGTCCTATCAATATTTTATTTAATTCAGGAATCGGAGGTTCAGCTTTTTGACAGAAGTTAGTTTCTGATTTCGTCTGATAATATTCAGATTAAGCCCTCTTTTTTAAGAGGGCTTTTTTAATTTGTTATGGAAAATAAATACTGGGTTCTTATTACTATTCTTGGAGCTGTTTGGGGAAGCGCATTCATGTTTATAAAAATTGCTACACCAGAATTAGGTCCAATTGCTCTTGTAAATATAAGACTTGCAGTAGCTGGTCTTATTTTTATTCCTTTTCTACTCCAGCAAAAATACTTAAAACATTTTAGGAGCAACTTAAAAAATATTTTAGTTCTGAGCGTTATAAATACTGCATTACCTTTTTCTCTATTTGCATATGCTTCTCTAGAATCTAGTTCAAATATGTTGTCTATTCTCAATGGAACAACTGCAATTATGGCTGTTGTAATCTCCACAATCTGGTTGAAGATTAGACTAAATCTTTTTCAAATAATGGGTGTATTTATTGGTCTTTTCGGTATCGTAGTTTTAGCAAATCCTGATAATGTCTATATTTCAATGAAAGCAACTATCTTCTGTTTAAGTGCAGCATTTTGCTATGCATTGTCAGCAAACTATATCCAAAAATTTGCTTATAAGACTAATACGATTGTTCTAATAGGTTGGTCTTTAGTCATAGCATCAGTTCTTCTTCTGCCCATAACATTTTTTAATTTGCCTTCACAATTCCCATCTAACAACGTTATTTTCTCAATCTTGTGGCTTGGAGTCATTTCTACAGGAGTTGCTTTTTTGGGTTATGTAAGGTTAATTGAGAAAGTAGGGGCCGTAAAAACTGCAACCGTTGCATATTTCATTCCAGTATTTGGAGTAATATGGGGATATGTATTTTTAGGAGAGCCGATTACATTACAAATTTTAATAGGTATGATATTGATACTCATAGGAATAGTTTTTACTAATAAACGTTATGACTAATATTAATGAACTTTTAAGAGAGGCAAATGAACTTGTCCCTAGAATTAACTTTGATGATGCTTCTACTCTTATAGATGATCCAAATACAATAATTCTTGATGTTAGAGAAGAGCAGGAGCTAAGAGAATCAGGGAAGATAAAAGGAGCAATCCATGTTCCTCGTGGTTTGCTAGAGTTTGTTTTTAGGCCAGAGGATTATGTTAAAGAACCAGAGAAAATGAAGATTCTTGTATATTGTGCTGCAGGTGCTCGTGCAGCTCTAGCGGCAAAAACACTTATCTATATTGGTTATAAAGATGTCTTTAATCTTGGGGGCTTTAAGGAGTGGGTTGAAAATGGCGGTGAAATAGAAGTAATCTAGTTTTCTTTTTTCAAATATTCTTTTAAGCGTAATTCAATATTCTTGCGAATAGATCCCCAAAATAAGTTGTAATCAACAACATGCAGATTACCCAAACCAAACTCAGCTGTATTAAATCTTTTCAAGAAATCTCCTTTAACCTCAGCAAGACCTTTTTTATTTAAACGCACATGGAAATTAGCATTATCAAACAAGGAGATTTTTATAGGTTTTCCAGTTGGTTCATGCCTTGTGAGACCTTTAACTGATTGATCCCATATATCAAGATTTAGTACAGAATTTTTTTGTTCCGTTGATATCCATTCACTATCCATTGTCCAGCTAATAGGATTAGTCCCAAATAAGAAATCATCTCTTTTAAATCTTTTCCATCCATTTGGATCCCAAGTCCAACTTTCACCCTCCAGATTTGTCATTTCATTAACAGTGCACCAGGCTATAACACAATTAACTTGTTCAGGGCTTTTGCATATTTCAATTTTTTTAAAAAGATCTTTTATATCAGTTTTTAATATTGGATAACCAATTAGATATGCTGCAATCATTCTTTTAGAAAGATCAGATCCATCAATATGTTTAGAGATGAGTTGTTGTCCATGAAGCGTACCTTGACTATGAGATGCAATATAAAAGGGCTTTTCACCAATAAAATCTAAGAATTGAAAAAAAGCTTTTTCAACATCTTTGTATGCTCTTGCTAAAGCCTCTTGTCCGTCACCAGTTTCATCATAAAAAGAAAAAAATGTTGCTTGCCTGTATAAAGGTGCATAAATATCGCAACTTGAATTAAATACTGACGCTTGACCAGCTAACATTCCTTGAGTTCTTTCAAAGTGAGCAGTGTCCTTATCAATTGTTGCATTCCATGTTTTACCAAAATAACCAGTTGGATGAATATAAAATACAGCAGCACTTTTTAAATCATTTGGATTTTCTATAACAGGCATAAGTTTTTCAGGCCCATTCCCGAGCAAAGGATGAGCTGCCCATGAATCAAGTTCTTCATATTTTGGTCTTGACGGTGGTACAAACTTATTAAACCTCATCTCCGGCTTTATCATCTGACCAATAACTCTAAAAAGAATAGGCTTTCTATAAAAGAAAACAATTAATAATAAAACTAAAAAAAAGATTACGTATAAAATTTTTTACCTCCCTTATTGGCGCGCCCGGGAAGATTCGAACTCCCGACCCCTTGGTTCGAAGCCAAGTACTCTATCCAGCTGAGCTACAGGCGCTACCTTTGTTAACATTATATTCCTTTTTATTTTTCTAAAAAATTATTATGTTAAAATTTCATAGTTTGTATTTGGGGAGAAAAATGAAATTTAAGTCAATTTTAAAATACTTCGTTTTATTGCCAGCATCTCTTTATTTGCTGACCTTCATATTTATATCTTTTGATCTTAGGGAGACAAGACCCATCATATCTTTGTTCAAATTGCTTCAGACAGATACCTCTCTTCAAGTTATAGATTCATCGCTCCAAAAAGACGGTGAAAAAACTGAAATAACTATTACAAGTAATCCAAATAAAAATGTTTACTTTGGAGATTTGCATGTTCACACAAAATATTCTTTCGATGCATATATTTTCGGAGTAACAGGATCTCCTGATGATGCTTATATGTATGCAAAAGGAGCTAGTGTAAAACATCCCTTGGGATATGATCTTCAGTTGCGTGAACCATTAGATTTTTATGCAGTTACTGATCATGGTTTCTTTATGGGTATGATAAATAATTATGCAGATACAACTTCAAGAATTTCAAAAAAAGATTTTACAAAGCCATTTCATAATATGAATGCAAATGTAGCCAGCAATTCTATAGAAGAAAATTTAGATACCTTCCCAGCCAGAACTGCTTTATTCAGTGATGTTGTTGCTTCAACAATAAATATGCCTTACTTTGATTTGCATCCAAAGGTAGTTGCTGCATATTTTACAAGGAATGTTCAACTTGCATTAAAGTCTTTTGATTATAAAGTACATAAGTCTGCATGGGCTGATATGGCTAGAGCTGCAGAGGAGCATAATGATCCTGGGAACTTTACAACTTTCTTAGCATATGAATATACAACCTCCACTGATGTTGAGGGAGGAAACCTTCACAGGAATGTTTTTTTTGAAGGATCTAAAAGACCACTTAGACCCTTTACTAGAATCGATTCTCTAAACCCTGAGGATTTGTGGACATGGATGGATGACTTAAGAGAAAGAGGAGTTGATTCAATTGCTGTTCCTCATAATGGAAATGGATCAAATGGAAATATGTTTGAGATGGAGACTTTTGAGGGCGGACCTATTGATAGAAACTACTCGTCAAAAAGAATGAGGAATGAGCCTCTTGTTGAAGTTACTCAAGTGAAGGGAACTTCAGAAACTCACCCCTTGTTATCCCCTGATGATGAATGGGCTGATTTTGAAATTATGGATATTAGAGTTGGAAGCAGACCTCCTACATATAGTATGCCTCAAGCTGGATATGTAAGAGATGCATATTTAAGAGGCTTAACCTTAGATTGGTTTGGTCAAGGGAATCCTTATAAGTTTGGGTTAATTGGATCGACGGATACGCATGTACTCGGAGGGTCTTTTGATGAATCTAATTATTGGTCAAAAGTTGGTATTTTAGATGGAACACCTGAGGCAAGAGGTACGATTCCTCTTACTCAAGAAAGAATTAATACGACAAGACAAGGATTAATTGATGCTAATCAGCCTGTGCTGTTAATAGACAGAGAACAGGGGACCTACATGGATGTTGGTTTTGATCAATGGGGAGCTTCAGGTCTTGCAGCTGTATGGGCAGAAGAGAATACAAGAGAATCTATCTTCAAAGCTTTAAGGAATAAGGAGACCTTTGCTACTTCTGGATCTAGAATCAAATTGAGATTTTTTGCAGGCTATGATATTTCATTATTAGACTTAGATTCTTCTGACCTAATTTCACAGGCTTATGAAAAGGGTGTGCCAATGGGATCAGACATCAATTATGATAACGGTAAAGAGCCTCACTTCATGGTTTGGGCAGTAAAAGGCAAAAATGGCGCACCTCTTCAAAGAATTCAGATTATAAAAGGTTGGATTGATACCAATTCAGGAAGGCCTGTAGAAATGGTTTATGATGTTGTTTGCTCTGATGATTTGGTGGTTGACCCTCTTACACACAGATGTCCTGACAATAATGCAAAAGTTGATATCAATACTTGCAAAATTTCAGATGATGTAGGTGCAGTTGAGCTTAAGGCCAAATGGCAAGATCCTGAATTTAACTCTACAGATAATGCTTTCTATTATGTAAGGGTTCTCGAAAATCCAACATGCAGATGGTCAACATGGGATGCAATAAAAGCTGGTTATAAGCCAAGAAAAGATCTTCATAGTACTATCCAAGAAAGAGCATGGTCATCACCTATTTGGTATGTTCCTGAAGATGATGGTTTCGAAATTATTCCCCTAGGCGGATCAATAAGTTTAAGAGATTAATTTTTTTATGAAATCAAGAATAGGTTTATTTATTCTTATAGGCTTATCTTTATATATAGTTGATTATAGATTCTCTTATGATGAAGACTTAAATCAAATCATAATTCCTGACGATGAAATACTAGGTCTTATAGATACATGGCGGGATCAAGTGGGCAGAGATCCTTCTGATGAGGAGATCGTCAGAATTATAAATAATCTCGTTAATGAAGAAATTCTCTATAGAGAAGCATTGAAACTTGATTTAGATAAAAATGACAGAATTATAAAACGACGCCTTGCTCAAAAAGTTGAGTTCTTAAAACAAGATGATCGCGAACCATCTTCGGCAGATTTAGAAAAGTTTTATCAAGAAAATAAATCAAAATATGCTATTGAGGACCTTATTAGCTTTAGTCATTATTTTTTTAATCAAGATAATCCAGAAACTAAGGCTAGAGAAAGTTTAATTAAAATCTCAAATGGAGATAGAGTAGATTCGGATCCCTTTATTCTGGGAAATGATCTCAATTTAATGTCAAAGAGCGATCTTCAAAAGAATTTTGGTAATTCTTTTTACGAAATTCTATCATCGATGAATGAAAATAAGTGGTCTGGACCGATTGCTTCTGATTACGGATTACATATTGTTTATATTAAAAAGAAGGTTAATGGGTATGTTCCCGGATTTAATCAGATTTATCAAAAAGTCTACAGTGACTATCTAATTATGAGTAGAAGAGAAAATGTAATTAATTTCTTGGATGAAATTAAGGAAGAATATGAAGTAATTATAAATCCCGACTTATCTTTTAATTAATGAAAAAAATATATTTTTTCTTTTTATTTATTCTTTCTTTTTATTCCAATGGTCATGAATTTAATCCTGCTCACTTAATACTTAAAGAGGAATCTAGTTTTTCTTATTCAGTAAAATTATTTTATCCACAACAATATAAATATAATTCACCTGAAGTTCTTTATCCCTCCAATTGCATTACTTCAAAAGTATCTAAATCAAGTAACATAAAAAATATTATTGAAAGTTATGAACTAGTATGTGCAGAAGACATTAAAGGTAAAAATATTAGATTTGAAAACCTTGATTTCCTTACCGATGCTCTTCTTTCAATAAATTTTATTGATGGTTCATCATTTGAATCAATAGCAGGATCAAGGAATCTTGAAATAACTATTCCTTTTGAGCAATCCGTTTATCCAATTGCCTACTTTAAATTAGGCTTTGACCATTTATTGAAAGGAATTGATCATATTGTTTTTTTAATATGCCTTATCTTCTTGGTTTATGGATTTATAAACTTAGTTAAAGTTGTCACAGCTTTTACTATTGCTCACAGTATAACTCTCTCTCTATCATTTTTAGGCATTGTAGCGATTAGTCAATCTGTTATTGAGGCATTGATTGCTTTAACCATTATTTTTGTTGCTTTAGATGCTGCAGATAGCAAAGATAAGCAATTTCCTTGGTACTATGCTTTTGGTTTTGGACTTCTGCATGGATTTGGTTTTTCGGGAGCCCTTTCAGAGATTGGCATAAATAATAATGAATTAGCTCTATCATTATTATTTTTTAATGTAGGTATTGAGATAGCTCAGCTAGCAATAATCCCAATTCCTTTTTTGATAATTTTCTTTTTTAGAAACAGTAAAGTATTTCAAAATATAAAGTGCTTAACTGCAATTATAATAGGCGGGATTAGTGTATATTGGTTTATAGATAGGGCGATAGGTATTTTCTTATAACTTGTTATTTTCAAATCACTCACTGTGCATGCATATTTTAAATAGATTATGATGACTTTATGAGATTATCATCACTTATCATATGTTTCTTAATATTTTCGTGCTCTATTGAAAGAGAACCTTCAACAATTGAAAACCTTCATGTTTTAATCGAATCTTTATCATCAGATGATATGCAAGGAAGAAATCCTGGAACAGAAGGTGGGCAACTTGCTAAGAATTATATTTCAAATCAATTTTCTTCAATAAATCTTAAGACATTTGGTAATAGCTTTTTCCATGAAGTTCCAGCAGTTTCGTCAACGGTTAAAGACTCATCTTTTTTTACAATCTCTTTTAGAGATAGAGATAGAAAACTTAATTATGGAAGTGAAGTTGTTTTTTGGTCAAAGAGAAATAAAGAGAAGCAGAAAATTAACTCAAGTGATTTAGTTTTTGTTGGATATGGGATTGTCGCGCCAGAATATGATTGGAATGACTACGACGGTATTGATGTGAGGGGGAAAACTGTGGTTATGCTCATTAATGATCCAGGTTTTGATACAAGAAGGCTTAATTTATTCAATGGAAAAGCGATGACTTATTA
>CACNRI010000009.1 GCA_902622845.1 uncultured SAR86 cluster bacterium
GGAACGCGCCGTTAACAGGAAAACGAAAATCGTTCAACTTCATTAGAAGTCGGAAGTAAGCGAGAGCTGAAGGAACGCACCCGTTAAACCCTATCGAGTTTGACTTCAAGAATCCTGCAGAAAAAAAATGCGATATATAGATAACTTGAAGCATTTTTTGTTTGCAGAGTAATTTCTTTACTTTAATTTCAAAAATTGATTCTTTTTTTAAAAGGAGATTAACATGAAAAAACTATTTTTATTTTTTTCATTAATTGGTGCTATGTCGCTTCCATCATTTGCAAGTGTAAGTGCCAATGTAAGTTTCGCTACAGATTATATTTGGAGAGGAATGACACAAACTGGTGAAGAGCCAGCTATTAGTGGTGGCTTTGATTACGCCAACGATGGTGGTTTTTATGCTGGTATCTGGGGATCTAATGTTGGTTTTTCTGAAGATAATTCAGGGGATCTAGGAGCAGGTAGTGAGCTAGATGTTTATTTTGGTTATGCATTTGAAACAGAGGCTGGTTTAGGGATAGACATTAGCTATGTTGATTTTATGTATCCAGGTGCAACCAATCTTGATTTTCAAGAAATTGGTGTTGCTCTTAGTTATGGAGATGCAGGTTTTGGCTATTATTCTGGCCAAGATGGAGCTCCTGATTATATGGATGTTTCCTATGCTATTGGAGATATTTCTTTTTCATATGGTGACTATGATACTTATGGAACAAATATTTTGATTAGTTATGGTTTTGGCTGTGGTAAATATGATTGCAGTTTTGCCTATTCTGACTTTAGTTCTGACTCAGAAGATTTAATGGATGAAGACGCGCTAGTTTTTGCGGTTGGCGCAAGCTTTTAATTTTATTTAACTTAAGGAGGTAAATTATGGAAGAAATAAAATTTGCAGTAGACACCTTTTATGCCGTGATGGCCGGTGCTTTAGTAATGTGGATGGCAGCTGGTTTTACGATGCTTGAAGCAGGAATGATTAAGAAAAAGAATGCAGCAGAAATTGTAACTAAAAACCTTGGTTTGTACTCAATTGCATGCATTATGTATTTAGTTTGTGGATTTGCTTTGATGTATCCAGGTGGAGCTTTTATAGATGGAATAATTCCTTCAATAGGAACATCACTAGGATTATCAACGAGTATGGACAATGCTGATATTGGAATACCTTATGGTATGGAATACTCTCAACAAGCAGATTTCTTTTTCCAAGTGGTATTTGTTGCAACAGCAATGTCAATTGTATCAGGAGCTGTTGCCGGAAGAATGAAGATTTTACCTTTCTTCTTATTTGCAATTGTTTTAACAGGTTTCATATACCCTATCCAGGGATATTGGAACTGGGGTGAAGGTTTCCTAAATAGTTCTCTTGGATATAGTGATTATGCTGGATCTGGAACCGTTCACTTATGTGGAGCTGCTGCAGCACTTGCTGTTGTTCATGTTCTCGGTCCCAGAAAAGGTAAATATAATTCCGATGGTTCTTCAAATGTTATTGCTGGATCAAATATTCCAATGGCTGCATTAGGTGTGTGGATCCTTTGGCTTGGTTGGTTTGGTTTTAACGGAGGCTCAGAGTTAGTTGTCAGTAACGAAAGTGCTGCAATTAATGTATCCCAAGTATTTTTAAATACAAATATTGCCGCTGCCGGTGGTGTTGTTGCCTCTCTAGTAATAAGTCAATTAGTTAAAGGAAAAATGGATATAACTATGGCAATGAATGGAGCAATTGCTGGTTTGGTTTCAATCACTGCAGCACCCGTTGCACCCAGTGCTGGAGCTGCATTATTAATTGGTGCAGTTGGTGGCATCATAGTTTATTTCTCAATAACAGGATTAGATAAAAGAGGAATTGATGATCCGGTTGGTGCAATCTCAGCACACGGAGTTGTAGGTATTTGGGGTGTGATGGCTGTATGTTTTACAGGTGGATCTCTACTTGCACAAGCTGCAGGTGTTCTTGCAATTGCAGGTTTTACATATGTGGCAAGCTTGATAACTATTCTAGTGATCAATAGTTTTATGCCTATTAGAGCTACTGATATGGAGCAAGACACAGGACTTGATCTTGTTGAAACTGGAGTGGAGGCTTACCCAGAATTCTAGTTTAGAGTTAATAAGTACTATGCGATATTGTACTTATCATGTTTTCAACTACCTCCCTT